>JAZRBJ010000001.1:0-18949 GCA_045635065.1 Faecousia sp.
GGCGCAAAGATGTTTACGATAGCGGGGCCGGTTATTGTGTATGGCGTGTCTGCCAGCGTGGTTTATGGTTTTATTTATTGGATAACAACGATATTATGACAAGAAGGCTCGCCAACTGGCGAGCCTTCTACTGTTATTTTAAGACACAGGTACCGCAAGGACCAAGATTTCGGCGTTCGACTTCTTCCCATGTTATCTCATGGCTGTTTTTTCCTGCACATTGTGCTTCGTAATGATATTTTTTACTGGATTCACCACCCGTATATACATGACCATGATAATTTTCTTTTCCTGGTACATCAAGAGGGTTACCTTCTGTTGCTCCACATATAGTGCAAGTTTTTGGAGATGTATAGGTAGCATCTTTCCAGTTATGTCCGGTAGCATTACCTTCCGTTGCACCACACGAACAGGTCTTTGGTGCAGTACAAGTTGCGGAGCTAAAACTGTGCGTATGTGGAGGCTCCGTGGTGGGAGTGGTAGTAGGTTCGGTGGTGGGAGTTGTAGTAGGTTCGGTGGTGGGAGTGGTAGTAGGTTCGGTGGTGGGCGCATTGGATGGCTCAGTAGTGATCTCAGTTGTTGGCACAGTAGGAGATTCAGTAGTGGGTGTGGTAGTTGGGATTTCGGTGGTTTCAATAGGGATTTTTTCTGTTGAAACGATTTGACATCCGTACATGTTTATAAGTTTGGTGCTCTCATAAAAACTTGTGCATACACCGTGCAAAGTAACTATGTCGCCAATTTCCAGAGTAGCATAATCTGCAATACTTTCAGAAAATGTACAAGAAAAATAGTAACGATCATCTTGTTCTGTGCCGAGATAAATCATAGTGGAGGTGACTTTTTTTGAAACTTCACCTGTTACTTCAATATGCTTTTCTACGCATTTTTCTTTAATCGTGTCATTATCCATATTGGCATAGTAGTCAAGATTGCCAGAAACTGTGATGGGGTCGTTTATGTGTTCTTCCACTGCTTTAGGAGAGCATCCTAAAAGAGTAAATATGAGAGCGAGTATTGAGATTATAGATAGTGTCAGCTTTCTTTTCATTTTAAGTTCCCCTTATCTTTTTTTACATAGTAAATAAATTATGTTACCAATTCCTGCTGTTGTAAAAAACAATAAAAGATGAATCCATGCATCTGTGTTGTTCCAACTGAAAGTTGTCTTGTGATATATTTTATTCTTAATTGCACGCTTTGGATTTTTGATATATCCCATGCCTTTCTTGCCGTAAAAAGGGTTTGTTGCTTTTTTGATTTTTCTTTTAAGTCTACCTGTTGTCCTAGCTTTAAATGATTTCTTCAAACTAGGAGTTCGTAATCCAATCTTCATAATACCACCTTTATTAAAAAGTGCGCAGCCGAAGCTGCGCACGAAAAATGCAGCTTCATCCTGCTGCGACACAGTTCACTCCTACAAACAGGCAATGACGACAAAGCATACATTTTTACACAAAAAGTATGCCTGTCCGTAAGAATATTAAACTGTGTCGCACGGATATTATATCAAGGTACTTTGCAAATTGCAAGAGTTGACAGAATATCTGTTATGGTTTTGATGAAAAACACTTGGTTCTTATATGGTGGACGCTAATATTTGAGTTTTCTCTCTTACTTCGAATAAATTTGAGCTGTTTCGACAAAAAACACTGCGTCCTAACTTGACACAAGCAGAGGGTTTTGTATTAGGCGTCGGCGCAAAGATGTTTACGATAGCGGGGCCGGTTATTGTGTATGGCGTGTCTGCCAGCGTGGTTTATGGTTTTATTTATTGGATAACAACGATATTATGACAAGAAGGGTCGCCAGTTGGCGAGCCTTTTGTTGTATAAGAATGCCACCGGCCGGTGGTTATGATTTCGGCTTGCTTGCAATGATATTTTTAAAGGTCACTCCGGCGGAGTGACTTTTTATATTTTTGTCGGAAATATGAGTGAGGCATTGTACATTTGTCAGCGTAAAGTGAACAAAAATACACACAATCTTCGAAAAACTGAGAGAGTTGACAAAAAACTGTAATATGGTATAATAATGGTGAACAAAATTCACAGAAGTGAGAAAGGAAACCATTATGTTGAAAAGAAAACAATTTACATTCTATCGATCCTTTTATGAAACCGCCATGGTTTTTCCCGAGGAGCAACGGCTGGGAATGCTGATGGCCATTATCCAGTATGCCCTGGACGGTGAACAGGCCAAAGATCTTACAAACATGCAGCTGGCGGTAATGGACCTGGTAAAGCCTACTTTGGACGCCAGTCGCCGTAAGGCGAAAGGCGGCATGAACGGCAGCCCGGGAAAGAAGTAGTTTAAAAGATATGGGAAAGTAGATATAGGTATAGATATAGAGATAGGTATAGTATTAGAGATAGGTATAGTGATAGACATAGAAATAGAAAAAAGAACAAGAGTGATTAAGAGAAAAATAAAAGAAAAAGAGAAGGGCAGACAAAAAAGTCTGTCGCCCCTCTTTTTCTTTATGGGCGGGGTGTGGGGGATATTTATTTTTTTGAAATTGGTTTATCACATATTATTTCGGTGACATCCTCTGCATTACCGAAATGAAATGCGTAGGTACAGCCCAGCTTGGAGGAGTCGCACAGAAAATAACTGCGCTGTGCCTGCCGAAGCATGACGGTACGCATGGAGATCTCATCCTCAGATACATCGGTGATGCTGCCATCTTCTGAAAGCCCCTTGCAGGAGAAAAATACGCTGTCGGCGTGAATGCCGGCAATAAACCGCTCTGCGTAGGGACCAAGGAAGCAATCCCGCTTCTTGTAAAATTCACCGCCGGTACAGTAAACCGAAATGTCTGTATCCTTCAGCTCGTTGCAGATGCGCAGATTGTTGGTTATGATTTTCAGATTTTTCCGCTTTTTGATGTGCTTGCAGATACGGCGGACGGTGGAGGAGGAATCGAAAATTACCGTATCTCCATCGTGGATGCGCTGGGCTGCCTCCAAAGCAATGGCCTCCTTGGCTGCGGAATTAGCGCCCTCCCGCAGTTCCACAGGAACGACTTCGTTTTTATGCTCCGATAAAATAACGCCGCCATATACCCGCACCACCAGCCCTTCGGCTTCCAAAATGGCAAGATCTCTGCGCACCGAGGCTTCACTGGTGTAGATCGCCTTTGCCAGGGCGGAAACTGTGGCGGAATGATGGCGCCTGATATAATCCAGAATACTTTGTCTGCGGTCGTATTGCAGCATGGAATACCTCCTTGCAAGGATTTGCAAATCTTTCAACATTTCCGTCAAAGATTGACGAACAGCGGCATGTCATGTTACTATTATATACACATTTGCAAATTCTTTCAAGTTTAATCAAAAAATGTCTTTGGAGGGAACAGGAATGGACATTCAGAAAATGACCGCCGGCATTCGTGACTGCGCCTGCGGCAGAGATCATAATTGCCCCGTTGAAGCGGTGGTAATCGGCAGAGATATTTTGCAGCCGTTGCAGGATCTTTGCACCGGCTATGACAGCATTGTGCTGGTAGCAGATCAAAATACATACGCCGCCTGCGGTGAGGCGGTAGCGGCTGCTCTGGAGAAGAAGCTGCAGACCAAGGTGGTGTTTGATTCCGGCGACCACATGCTGATTCCCGATGAAGCTGCCATTGCCCGGCTGGAACAGGCGGTGACTGCTGCCACGGATTTGATTGTGGGCGTGGGTTCCGGTGTGATTAACGACCTTTGCAAGCATGTCAGCTTCCTGCATAAGCTGCCCTATTATATCGTTGCTACGGCTCCCAGTATGGATGGCTATGCCTCTGTAGGCGCTGCGCTGATTCTTAAGGGTATGAAGGTGACCTTGACAGCCCTGCCTCCCAAGGCAATTCTGGCGGATACCCGGGTGCTGTGCAATGCCCCTATGGAAATGCTTCAGGCGGGCTTTGGCGATATCGTGGGCAAATATTCCTGCCTGAACGACTGGAAGCTCAGCGCACTGGTGAATGACGAGTATTTCTGCCAATATGCGTATGATATGATTTATGCCACCACCAAGCGGGTGGAGGGGCTGGCTGAGGGCGTGGCAAACCGGGATGAAGCTGCGGTCAGCGCCTTGATGGAAGCTTTGGTGGAGGTGGGTATTGCCATGTGCTATGTGGGCAATTCCCGGCCTGCTTCCGGCAGCGAGCATCATCTTTCCCATTATTTTGAAATTACCGGCATTTTGAATGATGCGCCCTATTTCTGCCACGGCATTGATGTTTTGTATTCTGCGGTGGTTACCGCCGGATTGCGCCGGCAGATCCTGCAGGCAAAACCCCATGCCTATACTCATGACAAGGCATCCTGGGAGGGCGTGATCCGCAGAATCTACACCGACTCTGCGGAGGAAGTGATTGCGCTGCAGAATAAGCTGGGCTGGTATGAGCAGGCGGATTTTGAGAATGTGCGCGGAAAGTGGGAGCAGATCTGCCAGGTGCTTTCGGAGGCGCCCGGCAAGGAAGAAATGCTGGCCATGGTGGAAAAGGTGGGGCTGGATTACAGCAGCTTTGACCGCCTTTACGGTCAGGAGAAAATTCTTGACGGCATTGATTACGCCAAGGATCTGAAGGATCGCTACAGCGTGCTGTGGCTGTATTACATGTTTTGCAGGTGAGAGATATGGATGTAACAAAGATTAAGTTGATCGCCTTTGATCTGGACGGAACGCTGACCCAGCATAAGACCAAGCTCAGCCCGGAGCATCGGGCGGTGCTGGAAGCGCTGAGCAAGAAATATAAGCTGCTTATGGCAGGCGCCGGTATGTGTCGGCGAATCTTTGAGCAGATGGACCATTTTCCCATTGACATTCTGGGTAATTATGGCATGCAGTACGCCGAGTATAATCCTGTGACCAAGGATATTGATATGATTTGTGATGTTCAGCTGCCCTGTGACCGGGAGAGCGTGGAAAAGCGGGTCACCGCTATGCGGGAGAAATACGGTTACACCCGGTTTGCCGGAAATAATGTGGAATACCATGCCTCCGGCTGTGTTACCTTTCCTCTGTTGGGAACAAAGGCTGACCATGCGGATAAGTTGGTTTTTGACCCCGATCGCTCCAAGCGCAGAGGAATCTATGAGGATGTGAAGCAAACCTTTTCTGAGTACACCGTTTTTGTAAGTGGTTCTTCTTCCTTTGATATGGTTCCTGCGCCCTATAGCAAAGCCTATGCTTTAGAGCAATACTGCGCCGAGCATGGCATTGCCCATGATGAAGTGGTGTTTGTGGGTGACGATTACGGCCCCGGCGGAAATGATGAGTCCGTGTATCTTTCGGATTTTAATTTTATTAAAGTAGACGATTACCGAGATTTCCCCAAGCTTGTACAGTGCTTGCTTTGATTATGTGAAAATACCACAGGGATGGTGAAATCCCTGCGGTATTTTTCATTTTCCGCCATGTGCGTTTCCCTTGAATCAGCCAATATGCCAACTTTATAATGGGAAAACACTTGATAAGCACAGGGGGAAGGGTATATGCGGAGGTTTTTGCTGCTGTTGGTCGGATTGGTTTGGTCCGCAGGGGTGATGGTTGCATTGTGCAGCAGTGGCGCAAGACAGTACGCCCGGGCCAGAGAGCCGGAGACTGATACTCTCTGTGTGGAGTTTCCCTGCCGGGTGGCGGATACCCAGCTGGTTGCCCAGCAGCTGGTGATTTATGAAGGCGCTTTCCGGGAAGACGGCAGCAACCGGGAGGTAGGCGAGGTGGCTGCCTTGTTGGTTACCAATGAGGGTGGCACCATGGTCAGCGAGGGCGCGGTGATTCTGGATTGGGGCGCGGACAGAATGGTGTTTGAGGTGTTCTCTCTGCCACCGGGGGCAACGGTCCTTGTGCAGGAGAAAAATGAGAAAAGCTACGCAGAGACAGAATTCACCGCATGCTACGGCTGGAACAGAACGGAATATCCGGAAAATTCCGGAGTGGTAGCGGTGGAGGAAACCGGGTCGACCTGTATGCTGGTAATCAATCACGCCAATGCTACCATTCCTTTGGTTCGCATCCGGTATAAAAGCATCGACCCGGGAAGCGGAATTTATATGGGCGGAATCTGCTACACTGTGGAAGTGAAGGATCTTCGTCCGGGAGAAATCCGGATGATCAGCCCTCAGCATTTTCTTTGCGGGTATAGCAGAGTGGTTGGCGTTACCACGGAGTATCAATAAAAAACGGAGCGTGTTTTTACACGCTCCGAGGTTGTTAATTGGGAATTACTTCCGGGCCGATGGGGCAGTCGTAACCATCGGCGGTGGCAAGGGAAAATTCCTCCCGTGCCTTTTCCAGGGTCTGGGGTTGGGTCATAAGGTCCGCCGCCGTTCCCGCCAGCACCTGGGCTGCCAGAATAATACCCTTGTGGGCAATGGAGTGGCGGCCTGTGGCAACATTTTGCCAGGAATGACCGGGAGAGCAGGAGGCCCATGTGACCGCAGTGAACTGGGCTGTGGGGGTCAGCCAACTGACATCACCCACATCGGTGGAGCCGGGGCTCAGGGCCATGGAGGGCGCGTAGGGCATGATGAAATCGTTAAGCGCTTTCTTGCCGCCCTGGGTGTTATGCATCACAAAATTCCTCACAGCCACATCCTCACGGGTGCGCTCGCCGGGAAGCTGAGAGCAGTCATAGGTCAGGCGCAAAGCCGTGGCAAAGGCGGTTTCATCCTCGCTGTACACCGGCAGGGGAGCCTGCTGCAGATTTTCGTAGATAAGCTGTTCCATGGTATGATTGGGGACGGTGTTGGCTGTGCCGTCAATCTGGCGGCAGCTGACCTGGGTGCCGGACATCAGGGCAGCGCCCTTGGCAATGTCATTGACCCGCTTCAGCAGCGCCTTAGCGTTTTTTACCGTGTCAGAGCGCACCATGTAAAGCATTTTGGCGGTGGGTTGTACCACATTGGGAGAAATACCGCCGGCATCTACAAAGGAGTAGTGAATGGAACAGCTTTTGCTCATGTGCTCCCGCAGGAACTGGACACCGATGTTCATGAGCTCAGCGCCGTCCAGCGCGCTGCGCCCGTGTTCCGGATCACCTGCGGCGTGGGCAGCCAGACCGGTGAAGGTGTATTCCAGCTGCAAACAGGCGGCGCTGGAGGTGACGGTGACTTCGTTGGTATCGCCGGGATGCCAGCACAGAGCGGCATCCAAATCCCGGAACATGCCGTCTCTTGCCATGAAGGTTTTACCGGCGCAGCCTTCTTCACCGGGACAGCCGTAGAAAATCACGGTGCCACTGAGCTTGCCGGATTGAATTTGCTCCTTGATGGCAATGGCAGCTCCCAGAGAGGCAGCACCCAGCAGATTGTGTCCGCAACCGTGACCGTTGCCTCCGGGGATCAGAGGGTCCTTGGCGGTGGAGCAGGCCTTTTGAGAAAGACCGGAAAGGGCATCGTATTCACCCAGAATGCCGATCACAGGCTTGCCGTTGCCGTAGCTTCCGGAAAAAGCGGTGGGAATACCGCACAGGTTTTCCGTTACAGTAAAGCCCTCGGCTTTCAAAATCTCCACATAAGCGGCGGTGGAGCGGTGCTCCTGCATGGAAATTTCCGCAAATTCCCAGATCCGGTCGCTTAAATGGCAGATGAGATCGGCTTTCGCCAGTACGCATTGGTAAATTGATTGTTTATCCATAATTACAGAACCTTACGCAGGAAGTCTTGCAGACGGGGATGGGTGGGGTTGTGGAACAGATCCTTGGGCGCGCCCTGCTCCAGAATATTGCCGTCGGCAATGAACAGAACCCGGTCAGAAATCTCTTCAGCAAAGCGCATTTCGTGGGTGACGATGATACTGGTCATGCCGGTGTTTACCAGACCCTTAATAACATCCAGAACCTCGCCGACCATTTCCGGGTCCAGAGCGGAGGTGGGCTCGTCAAAGAGCATCACATCCGGCTCCATAGCCAAAGCGCGGACAATGGCAAGCCGCTGCTTCTGACCGCCGGAAAGGTTACCGGGCATTTCGTAAAGCTTATCGATCAAACCAACGCGGTTTAAAAGCTCTCTGGCCATTTCACTGGCCTCTGCCTTGGTTTTTTTCTTCAGCATTTTGGGAGCAAGGGTAATGTTTTCTTCCACGGTCAAATGGGGGAACACGTTAAACTGCTGGAACACCATGCCCATCTTCTGACGGTGCTTGTCGATATCCACCTTTTTGCCGGTGATTTCTTCACCTTCGAAGAAAATATGGCCTTTTTCCGGCTTTTCCAGCAGGTTCAGGCAGCGCAGAAAGGTACTTTTGCCACCACCGGAGGGGCCGATGATGGACACGACCTCACCTTTGTGAATGGTTTCATTGACACCGGTGAGAACATGCAGATCACCAAAGCTTTTATGCAAATCAACGGTTTTAATCATTTCCATAATAGCGCACCTCCTTACATGGGCTTGGGCCGCTTGCGGCTCTTATAGGACTTTTCGTTGGACATCTTCTTTTCAAACCAGGCAACCAGCTTGCTCAGGGGGAAGGTGATGCAAAGGTAGATTGCGCCTACAATGAGCAGAGATTCCAGCTGCAGATAGGTTGCACCGGAGGCAATCTTGTGGCTGGTCATCAAATCTCCCAGGAAGAAGGTGGAAGCCAGAGAGGTCTCTTTTAAAATCATGATAAATTCGTTGCCCAGGGCAGGGAGGATGTTCCGCACGGCCTGAGGAAGAATGATGCGAATCATGGTTTGTCTTTGGCTCATGCCCAGGCTGCGGGCAGCTTCAGTCTGACCCTTGTCAACGGCTTGAATACCGCTGCGGATGACTTCGGAAACATAGGCGCCGGAGTTGACGCACATGGCGATTGCTACCCACATAAACGGGCTTAATTCCATGAAAGGCAGCAATTGGGGCAGCACGAAATAGAACACATAAAGCTGAAGCAAAATGGGCGTGCCGCGGATGATTTCAATATAAACAGAGGCAAGAAAACGGACGAAACCCAGCTTGGACATCTTTACCATTGCCACCAGTGTGCCAAGGATAACACCCAAAATTACGGCGATGCAGGTAAATTGCAGGGTTTTTGTTACGCCTTCGATGAGATAGACCTTCCAATAGGTGGACAGAAGCTTGATAATATTCTGTATTGTGGTTTCAAGGCTCATAATATGTATCCTTTCCTTACGCACACAAGGCCGACAGCCAAGGGGCTGTCGGTCTTGGTTGGATGATGCTTATTCGGTAGCGTCGGTAGCAGCGGTGGTATCGTCCTCAGCAGCGGCGGTAGTATCGTCCTCAGCAGCAGCGGTGGTGTCCTCAACTGCGTCGGTTGCGTCGTCGGCTGCGGTGGTGTCATCAGCACCCTCGGTAGCTACGATGGGGTTGCCATTCTCGTCGTAGGAAATTTCCTCGCCGATGCCGGCCAGCTCTTCAGCCTTTGCGTACCATTCACCGTACTTGCCTTCGGCGTAAGCCTTGGCCAGCAGGGCATTGACCTTTTCGGTCAGCTCGTCGTTGCCCTTCTTCAGAAGGATCAGGTTGTTGGACTCTTCTTCAGAAACTTCGAAGTTGAAGCCGGCCAGAGCCAGATCGGGGTTGGCTGCGATGATTGCGTCGGCGTTACCGGTAGCAACTGCCATCACATCAAAGTCGCCCTTCTTCAGCTGCAGAACACCGGTGTTGATGTCGGTGTAAACTACCAGCTCATTGTCGGGCAGCTGCTCCTTGCACAGGCCTTCCTGCAGGGAAGCGGCCTGAGCGCCAACCTTCAAACCAGCCATGGAAGCAACATCGGTGTACTTGCCTTCGTTAGCCTTGACGGTGATCAGAACCTGCTCGGTTTCGTTGTCGCCAGCGTAGTAGTAGTCAGACAGGTTGTAGTTAGCGGCGCGTTCCTCAGTCCAGGAGAAACCGGAGATGGACATGTCAACGGTACCGGTAGAAACAGCAGTCTGGCATGCCTGGAAATCCATGGGCATGATCTGCAGGGTCATTCCCAGACCGTCAGCCAGGTACTCAGCCAGCATCACATCGAAGCCTGCGTAAGTAGCCTTGCCGTCTTCATAAATAACGAATTCCATGGGAGCGAAGTCGGGGGAGATCGCAACCTTCAGAACGGGCTTGTCGTCGGCCTTGTTGTCGGAACTTTGACAACCGGCGAATACGCTCATGCACAGCAGCAGAGCCAGGGTGATAGCAATCAGTTTTTTCATTTTTCCATTACTCCTTTTTATTCGCACCGTGTTGGGGTGTGTTTGATGAATGAATTATACATCGCATAGTATACACCGTCAACTGGCAGAACGCACAAAAATATTTATAAATTTATCCAATAACAGATACAAAATACACTAAATCATACAAAAAGGCATAGTATATACAAATATGCAATGTATATATTCATGAATATATGCAAAAATTTATGAATATTTTTAAGGGATGTCGCATTTTCTTTGCCGCCCCAGCCAAAGGATGAAGAAAGGGTTTGCCCCAAGGAGATACAATATAATAGAATAGAAATGGTATTTTCCCCGGAAATCGGGATTATTTGGGTATTTTGATGGTTGTAATTCCCGGTTTGTTGATATATAATATTAAGGTTAGTGAACCAATCTTTTTAGGGGGCTTTCTACTATATGAATAACAGAAGCCAGGAACTCCAAAAATTTATTGTCCCCGGCACACATGTACATCTTGTGGGAATCGGCGGCGTTTCCATGCGTCCCTTGGGCTTGGTGCTGAAGGGCATGGGCCTTTATGTCACAGGCTCTGACATGAACGCGTCCGTTTCCACCGACGAGTTGATCGCCAAAGGTATTCAGGTGAGCATTGGTCATCGGGGTGAAAATATTCTGGGCGCTGACTGTATTATCCGCACGGCAGCAGCCCATAACGACAATCCGGAGATCGCAGCTGCCCGGGAACAGGGAATCCCTGTGTTTGAGCGGGCCCAGGCCTGGGGCGTGATCATGAAGGGATATCGCAATGCCGTCTGCATTGCCGGCACCCACGGCAAGACCACCACCACCTCCATGATGACCCATGTGCTTATGGAAGCCGATTGGGATCCCACGGTTATGATCGGTGGCGAGCTTCCGCTGCTCCATGCCGGTCACCGGGTAGGTCAGGGCGATACCATCGTGCTGGAAAGCTGCGAGTATTTTGATTCTTTTTTGAATTTCTCTCCCACCTTGGCGGTGATCCTTAATGTGGAGGCTGACCATTTGGATTATTTTAAGGACCTTGCAGATGTGCAGAAGTCCTTCCGCAACTTTGCAAAGCTGTCCTCCGGCGGCGTGATTGCCAACGGAGATGACGCCCATACTGTGCAGGCTATGGAGGGCGTTGACTATGTATCCTTTGGTCTTGGCGATCACAACCGGGTCAGAGCAGAAAACATGTGCCCCGATTGGCGCAGCTTTGATGTGGTCTGTGACGGCAGCTTCTACTGCCATGTGGAACTGGCGGTTTTGGGTAGGCACAATGCGCTCAATGCGCTGGCGGCTGCCGGTGCAGCCTGGATGCTGGGAATTGACGGAGAAGCGGTTGCCCATGGCCTGGCAAGCTTCCACGGCGCCCGCCGCCGTATGGAGTACAAGGGCGAAATCAACGGCGCTCAGGTGTACGATGATTATGCCCACCATCCCGATGAGCTGGCAGCTACCATTGATGCGGTTCGCACCATGGAAAGCTGTAAGCGGCTGGTAATAGCCTTCCAGCCCCATACATACACCCGTACCAGCGCCCTGTTTGCGGACTTTGTCCGGGAACTGAAGCGCCCGGATGTGGTGGTGGTTGCAGAGATCTATGCTGCAAGAGAGAGAAATACCGTGGGTATTTCCTCCAGAGATCTTGTGCAGCAGATTCCCGGCGCGGTGTACTGTGAAACACTGCCCCAGGTGACAGAGTATTTAAAATCTATTGCCCAGCCGGGAGATGTGATTCTTACGGTGGGCGCAGGAGATATTTATCGGGCGGGCGAAGCCCTGCTGCGGTAAGGAGGCAACAGATATGAAGAAACTCAGCGTATGTGTTCTGTTCGGTGGCATGAGTCCCGAGCATGAGGTATCTCTGCGTTCTGCGGAATCCGTTCTGAACAACATGGATCCCGAGAAGTATAATATTTTCCCCGTGGGTATTACGAAGGACGGCGATTGGATTCTCTTTGGAGGCAAGGATTATTCCATGTTACCCAACGAGGAGTGGACCAATCATCCCGGTAACAGACGGGCAGCCATCTCTCCGGTGAGAGGCCAGGGTCTGCTGAGCTTTGAGGGGGATAATGTGGTGCGGGAGCATATTGATGTGGTGTTCCCTGTGCTTCATGGCGAGAACGGTGAGGACGGCGCTATGCAGGGTCTGCTGCAGCTGGCAGGAATTCCCTATGTGGGTCCCCATGTGGCGGCATCTGCCGTGGCTATGGACAAGACCCTGACCAAATTGGTGGTGGGTAACGCCGGTGTAACTCAGGCAGCATGGCAGCTGGTGCGCTCTATCGATGTGGATACCCGGGTGGACGGCGTGCTTACAAGTCTGGAAAACCGTTTCAACTATCCTATGTTTGTCAAGCCTGCCGGCACAGGCTCCTCTGTGGGCGTGTCCAAGGCTACCGACCGGGAAAGCCTGCGGGAGGCACTGCTGAGCGCCGGCGCTTATGATACAAAGATTCTGGTTGAGGAGTTTATCAACGGCCGTGAAATCGAGGTCGCGGTTATGGGCAATCAAAACCCTGTGGCTTCCATCTGCGGTGAGATCGATTCCGGCGCGGATTTCTATGACTACGATTCCAAGTATGTCACCGACACCTCTACCGCCTATATCCCTGCCCGAATCCCCGAGGATGTGGCAGAGCAGGTGCGGGAAGCAGCGGTGAAGGTTTACAGTGTCATTGGCTGCCAGGGCCTCAGCCGTGTGGATTTCTTTGTGACCTATGATGATGACCGTGTGGTGTTTAATGAGATCAACACCTTGCCCGGCTTTACTTCCATTTCCATGTATCCCAAGCTGTTTGCCGCCAGCGGCATTCCCTACGGTAAGCTCATTGATGAGCTGCTGCAGCTGGCTGTGGAGGCTTGCGCATGAAGCTCCCTGTGATTCTTTCCATTCGGGGACAGCAGCACTACATGGAGCAGGAACCGGAAGTGATCGAGCTGGTCACGGAAGGCACGCTGGAGCAGACAGCAGAGGGCTGGAATCTGGTATATGAGGAAAGTGACCTGACCGGGCTGAAGGGCGTGACCACTACCTTTACTGTTTCCCGGGATCAGATCATTCTGGACAGGAAAGGCCCACTTTGCTCCCAGATGATCTTTCAGGAGGGAATCTTCCATGAATCCCTTTACCAGATGGAATTTGGGGCGTTGATGATTACAGTCTGCGCCAGTAAGGTTTGCAGCAATATCACCCCGGAGGGCGGCACCATTGATTTGGTGTATGCTATTGATATTGAGCAAAGCACCGCCGGCGTGATTGACTATCATCTGGATATTCAGGTGAAATAAAAAAGGATGCGTTACCAAATGGTAACGCATCCTTTTTGTGACAGGAAGGGTAGTTACATATTCAACAGCCAATATACAGCCAGGGATATACCGCCAAGCAGCAGTAGAATTAAAAGCAAAGAGAATACGCCGCTGAAGCTGCGGTTTTTCCCCGGTGTTCTGCCGGTAAGGTGGGTGTAGGCTTCGTCCAGTTCTTCCAGCTCATTTCGTGTTATTTTCTTTTTTCGCGCCAAAGCCCATCACTCCTTTTCCGGGTTGCAGTAACTGCTGTATTTTTCAATCAGCACCTTACTTTGCCGTAAGCTGTCCACGCCGCTGGCAAGCTTCAGACGCATGGTAGGCTGTTTTGCGGAAGCAATCAGCTGGATCCGGTTTTTATAGCCCGCTTCGGCACACAGGGCGCTGAAGGCTTCAAAGTTCAGTTCACCCAGAGTCAGCTGCACTTCACCGGATTTCTGGCGAATATCCCGGATGCCAACCTTTCTGGCGTTGGCTCTGAGCAGGGCAATTTCCACCAGATTCAGCACACCCTTGGGGGGCTCACCATAGCGGTCGATGATCTCGTCCAGAAGGTCGTCGGCATCGCTTTGGCTGCGAATGGCTGCCATACGGCGGTACAGATCCATGCGCTCCTCACCCCGGGAAACATATTCCTTATCTACATTGGCGGTAACATTGAGGTCTGCGGTACATTCCGGCTCCTTGGGTTTTTCACCCCGTTCCTCCAGAACCGCCTCATCCAGAAGCTTCAGATACATGTCATAGCCCACGCTCATCATGTGGCCGGACTGTTCCGCTCCCAGCAGATTGCCTGCGCCACGGATTTCCAGATCACGCATGGCAATTTTAAAGCCTGAGCCAAATTCAGCAAAATCCCGAATGGCGGAAAGCCGCTTGTCGGCCACCTCAGTTAACACTTTGTCCGGGCGGTAGGTGAAGTAGGCGTAGGCATGCCGTGTGGAACGGCCCACCCGTCCACGGAGCTGATGCAGCTGACTTAAGCCAAACCGGTCGGCGTTTTCGATGATCAGGGTGTTGGCGTTGGGAATATCCAAACCGGTTTCAATGATGGTGGTGCATACCAGGACCTGGATTTCTCCGTCTGCCATGGCCTGCATTACATCACCCAGGGCTTCCTCTCCCATTTTGCCGTGGGCAACGCCTACCTGCAGGTTGGGAATCCGCCGCCGCAGACTGCCTGCGCATTGGTCAATGGTATCCACTCGGTTGTGCAGATAATATACCTGGCCGCCCCGTTCCACTTCCCGGCGAATGGCATCGTCTACAATGGCGTTGTTATGCTCCATAACAAAGGTCTGCACGGGATAGCGGTCAGCCGGCGGCTCTTCAATGGTGGACATGTCCCGAATACCGGAAAGGGCCATGTTCAGCGTACGGGGGATGGGGGTGGCGGACAGCGTCAGCACATCCACACCCTTGGAAATCTCCTTCAGCCGCTCCTTGTGGGAAACACCGAATCGCTGTTCTTCGTCCACAATCAGCAATCCGAGGTCTTTAAATTCAATAGTCTTTTGCAACAGTTTATGGGTGCCGATGATCAAATCTACACCGCCGCTGCGAAGTTTCTGAATGGTACGCTTTTGTTCTGTTGGGGTACGGAATCGGCTAAGCACATCAATATTGACCGGGAATCCACGAAAACGGGAAACTGCGGTTTGATAATGCTGCTGGGCCAACACGGTGGTAGGCACTAAAATAGCTACCTGCTTTCCGTCCATAATGGCTTTCATAACTGCCCGCAGGGCAACCTCTGTTTTTCCAAAGCCCACATCTCCGCACAGCAGGCGATCCATGGGGGTGGGGGATTCCATATCTCCTTTGATTTCGGAAATACAGCGCAGCTGATCGTCGGTTTCCGGATAGGGGAAATTGTCCTCAAATTCCTTCTGCCAGGGAGAATCCGCAGCAAAGGCAAAGCCCTCCTGCCGCTTTCGGGCGGCATAAAGCTTAATCAGCTCCTCCGCCATGTCCTTGGCGGCTTTTCTGGCTTTGGTCTTGGTTTTTTGCCAGGCATCTGTACCGATTTTATTCAGTCGGACATTGGCATCCTCACCACCGCCGCCAATATATTTGCTCACTAAGTCCAGCTGGGTGGCGGGTACGAATAGGGTGTCGCTGCCTTGGTAGGCTATTTTAATATAGTCCTTAACGGCGCCGTCTACCCGGATTTGTTCCATGGCAACAAAACGGCCGATACCATAGTTTTCGTGTACCACCAGATCCCCGGGGGTGAGGTCGGTAAAGGAATTCAGCTTCTGACGGTTGGTTGCGGATTTTTTTGCTTTCTTTTTGGGTGCGCTCCGGGCCAGGAGTTGCCCCTCTGTCAGTACCGCCAGCTTGGCGGTGGGGTATTCCATGCCAAAGGGGAGTGTGCCGTCGGTAAGCAGAATCTGCCCCGGCTGGGGCATGGTGGTGAGTGGGATGCATAGGAAACAGGAGAGGTTTTTACCGTTTAACATTTCCTGCAGGATTTCCGCCCGCCTGCGAGTGCCGCAAAGCACCAGGCAGGAATAGTCCATTTTTTGATAATGGGAAAGGTCGCCTGCGGCGGTATCCAGATTGCCGCCATAGCTGGGAAGCTGCTTGGCAACCATGGGAAGGAGATGCTTTGGCTTACATTCCTCCGGGTAAGAGGCACCGCCAAAGGAATCCATATAAACGGTGGTATAAGGGGAAAGAGCAGCGCAGAAGTCCTCCCACTGGCATACATAGTCGCACAGTTCACCCGCAACCAGACCGGCTTGCAGCACACTATCCAGTTGCATGCCCATTTCATCACAGCGATTCCGGGCAGTTCGGTGGAGGTTGCCCTGATCGCACACAATCACCAGAGCATCCTTGGGAATATAGTCTATAGCTGTGGTCATTTTGGGGTAGATGAAAGCCATATACCGGTCGGATGCAGGGTTTTGCAGACCGTTTTCGTATTTCTCCAGATCCTTTTCCAGAGTCTTGATGAGAGGCTCGTTGAGATTCTTTCTTCTTTTTTGTCGGGCAATTAAGGTTTGAAGGTCTTCGCACAAACCTGCCAGTCCTCCGGGGTGCAAATGACATTGGGTTTCACCCACGGGAAGAATCACGATCTCCTGCACATTTTCCGTTCTTCTTTGGGTGTCCGGGTCGAAATAGCCCATGGTGTCCAGCTCATCACCAAAGAATTCTCCGCGAATGGGTTGATCGGCGGCAGGGGAGAAGATGTCCAGAATACCGCCCCTTACAGCAAATTGACCGGGACCTTCCACCATGCTGCAGCGGCTGTAGCCCGCCTGGGACAGCCGGGAAATCAGTTCCTCCAGTTCATATTCCTTGCCGATCTGCAAAGTAAAGGCAGCCCGGTCAAGCACCTGCGGAGGCATGGTGCGCTGGCTCAGGGCCTCCCAGCTGAAAATCTGAAGCCTGGTATTGCTTTGAGAAAGGTCGTATAACTGGCGCAGCCGCTTTTGCTCCCATCCACGGGAAACCACGGCGGTATCATAAAGGGTCAGATCACGGTTGGGTAAAATGGGAGCAGATTCTCCCAGAAATCCAGCCAGTTCTTCCTGGATGCGTTTTGCAGCCATATCGTCCTGGCAAACGATCACCACGGGACGACCGCAATCTCTGTACACAGACGCAATGAGATGGCTGCGATTGATTTGACCGATACCGGTAACCGCAGCATTTTCTCCTGCTGAAACAGCTTTTTTCAGCAACGCATATTCGGGGATCGTTTCAAGAAAGGTAAGAAGCTTTTCCATTTTTACCTCCACGTGACAAAGCGGAAAGGGGAGTTGACCCTCCCCTTTCCGTGGTGATTTGACAGTATTCTACTTCGTTCCGTTAAATTGGTTAGCAGCTTCGCTGATGCCCTGGGTGATGATGCACAATGCGGCATCTGCGCTGCGTTCCAATGCAGGCCGGAGCTGTTTTTCCTCAGCAGCAGAGAATCCGGACAGCACCCAATCTGCAAGATCGGAATCTGCGTGGGGCTTGGCGCCTACGCCAATCTTTACCCGGGGGAAGTCCTGACTTCCCAGCTCGCTGATCAGGGATTTGATGCCGTTGTGTCCGCCTGCTGAGCCATCTGCGCGAACACGCAGACGACCGGGGGCAAGAGAAATATCATCAAATAAAACAATGATCCGCTGAGGAGGAATATGATAATAGGCGCTGAGCTGCAGCACGGATTTGCCGGATAAATTCATATAAGTCTGAGGCTTCAGCAAAAACAGTTTTCTGCCTTCAAAGGAACATTGCCCGTACAAGCCCTGGAACTTGCCCTTATCCACCTTGCAATTCAGCTTCTCAGCCAGAATATCAATGGCACGAAATCCACAGTTGTGCCGGGTGTGGGCATAATCCTTTCCGGGATTGCCCAAGCCTACAATGAGCCAGCTTTCGCTCGTTCTTCTCAGAAACACAGCTTAGAACAAATCTGCGATGGAGGTGCCGCCATGGATATGGGAAATGGCACGGGCGAAGATGGGGGCTACATCCAGCTGCTTGATCTTACCGGAGGGTGTATTGCTGGCCAGAGGGATGGTGTTGTGAACCACCAGCTCCTTAATGGCGCTGGCTTCAATGCGATCGAAAGCAGGGCCGGAGAGGACGCCGTGGGTTGCGCAGGCATATACTTCCTTGGCACCGCCAACCTCAACCAGAGCGTTGGCAGCATTGCACAGAGAACCGGCGGTATCTACCATGTCGTCAAACAGGATGCAGGTCTTGCCCTTTACATCACCGATGACATTCATGACTTCGCAAACATTGGCCTTCTGGCGGCGCTTGTCAACAATGGCAAGACCCATGTGCACCTTAGCGGCGAAAGCACGGGCTCTGGCAACAGAGCCAACATCGGGAGAAACAACCACAAAATCGTCATGATTGTACTTGTCCTCGGGGAACTTTTCCAGATAGTATTTCACGAAGGTGGGGTTGCCCAGCAGGTGATCCACGGGAATGTCGAAGAAGCCCTGAATCTGCGCAGCATGGAGATCCATAGTCAGTACACGGTCAGCACCGGCAGCGGTGAGCATGTTGGCAACCAGCTTTGCAGAGATGGGATCACGGCTCTTGGCTTTACGATCCTGACGGGCATAACCAAAGTAGGGGATAACTGCGGTGATGCGGCCGGCGGAAGCGCGGCGGCAGGCGTCAATCATAACCAGCAGCTCCATGAGGTGGTCGTTAACAGGCTTACAGGTGGACTGGATCAGGAACACATCAGCGCCACGGACGGTCTCCTCCAGAGAAACGGAAGCTTCGCCGTCAGCAAAGGTTTTAACTGTGCTCTTGCCCATGTCAATTCCCAACTCCTTGCAGACGGTTGCTGCGAATTCGGGGTTGGAGTTGCCACAGAAAATCTTGATATTCTCACTGTATGCGATCATGGAAAATACCTCACTCTATATTCTATATTCTGCCCTTAGCCATGCCCAGGCAATTCTGCACCTATTATAGCACCAACTGTTGGAAAAAAGCAACAGCAAACATAAGAAAAAATCACCTAAAAAACAGAGATTTCCC
>JAZRBJ010000002.1:0-5461 GCA_045635065.1 Faecousia sp.
GTCAAGATAAGCAATGCGACCCCGAAGTGTATATGGATACTCGAGAGGGGAGCATTGCGCAATAAGTCAAAACACCTTGCGCTGTAAGATTATTTCGCCATTCATCAATCCAAACAATTAAGAATGCCTTTCCTTGCAGTAGAAAGAAGCGCCAATCACCAAAACTTTGTGTTCTGACGATTGGCGGCTTTTTTGACACTCTGTAAGCAGTGGAGCAATTATGCTCCACTGCTTTTTAAATAACTTCTGTAATTGTGCCGCCGCCCACAACCATGTCCCCGTCATAAAGCACCACCGCCTGACCGGGGGTGATGGCTCTTTGGGGCTGGTCGAATACCACTCGGGCAGTTCCGTTTGCCTCGGGATAAACGGTGGCAGGCTGCTCCTGCTGGCGGTATCGGGCTTTTGCCATGACCCGCAGGGGCTCTGTAAGGGTGGGGAAGGGAAACCAGTTCCAATTATCGGCTAACAGCGTGGTGCGGAACAAATGGCTTTCCGGGCCAACGGTAACGGTGTTGGCGCGCATATCCTTGCTGTACACATACACCGGCGCACCCATGGCAAGGCCTAAGCCCTTGCGCTGCCCCAGGGTGTAGCCTACAGCGCCTTTGTGACGGCCGATCACATTCCCGTCAGTGTCCAGAAAATCTCCGGCAGGATAGTTCTTTCCGGTGTGACGGCACATGAAGGCCAGATAGTCTCCGTCGGGGACAAAGCAAATATCCTGACTGTCCTTTTTGTGAGCATTGATGAAGCCTTTTTCTTCCGCAATTTGGCGAACCTCGGCTTTGGTCATGCTGCCCAGAGGTAAGCGGGTGTGAGCCAGCTGATGCTGGGTAAGAGGATAAAGGACATAGCTCTGATCCTTGGAGGGGTCGGTGGCCTTGTATAAAAGGTAGCGGCCGGTGGCCTGGTCTTTTATTATGCGGGCATAGTGTCCGGTTACGATATAGTCTATTCCCAATTCTTCTGCCCGCCGAAGGAAGCGGTCAAACTTCAAATGGCGATTGCATTCAATACAGGGGTTTGGCGTTAATCCGCACTCGTAGCAATGCACAAAATTGTCCATAACCTGGGATTTAAAGTCGGCAGAAAAATTGAATACATAGAAGGGCATGTCCAGCCGATGTGCAACACTGCGAGCATCCTCTACATCGTCCAGAGAGCAGCAAGTGCTTTCATCGGTAGGAGCGCTGTAAAGACGCATGGTTGCACCGCTGCAGCAGTAACCTTCCTGCTGGGTCAACCATGCAGCTACGGAACTGTCTACACCGCCGCTCATGGCTATGAGGGCTTTTTTCTCCATTGATTACAGCCTCCTTTCGTATTTTGTTTATATTATCACAGAAAAGCTCAAAATGCAACGATGTCCTAATGGAATCGAAATGTTACTATTTTTACCAAGTTATGGAATTATGTTAATGCAGTTGCATGAAAAAGTTATGAAATCAAAGACATGCAAGGTAAAGTTATAACAATTTCCGTGGTTTTCAACTGTGCAAAAGTTACAAGATTGTAATTTTTGAGGAAAAAGGTGTTGAAATCATTTGCCAGCTCTGCTATAATAATATTATTCGGGAAAAAACTGTGTGATTCGACCGTTTAGGTGGTCGATGGATTATGTATGAGAGGAGCAGACATCTGTGAAAAAACGCTTGTTTAGCTTGGTAATTGCAATTGCCTTATTTGTAACATTGATTCCTCTGTCCGCTATCCCCGCGGGAGCAGAGTCGAATTTTACTGCCAGTCAGGCTATGGTTGATTTGTTAAAGCAGTTTGAAGGCTTTAGCCTGCACCCTTATTGGGATTATAAGCAGTGGACGGTTGGCTGGGGAACCAGAGTGCCCGACGGCAAGCTGGAAGAATATCAGGCCAACGGCATTCCCGCAGAGGAAGCGGAGACGTTGCTTTATCAGGAACTGGGAGAAATGTCTAAGAGCATCAACAGTTTTATTGATAAGTTCGGTTTGAAACTGACCCAGAATCAGTTTGATGCATTGCTGAGCATGTCTTACAACTGCGGCACAAACTGGATTTACGGTACGGGTTATTTCCGTACGGCGGTGATCGAAGGCTGGACCGGCAGCGATTTTATGTTTGCCATCGGTCAATGGAGCAGCGCAGGCGGTTCCACAAAAACAGGATTGATTCGCCGCAGACTTTCTGAAGCAGCCATGTATCTTTATAATACATACAGCGCAAGTGTTGCTTCCAATTTCTGCTATGTGCGTTATGAGCCCAATGGCGGCGTGACCGATATTAAGGTGCAATGCTATGATTCCAATGCGCCCACGGCACTTCGTGCTGTTGCCAGCTATGAAGGCTATAAGTTTGAGGGCTGGTATACCGATCCTACCGGCGGTGAGAAGGTGGAGGTACTGGATGCCGGCGTGCGTAATTATACCCTGTATGCCCATTGGAGCGCAGGTGATGCCGCAGGCGCACCCCAGGGCGGCGGCGAGGGCGACATTAAGGGTTCGCCCGTTAACTATGACCGGAATGTGGCAACCGGCGTTCTGAACTCCTTCCAGAACCCTGTGAAGGGCGCTTTGGTGGTGAATGCCTACAATCTGGGCGATATGATTACTGTGGTTGAGGAATACACCGATGCCAACGGCACCAAGTGGGGTAAGCTTTCCGTGGGCGGTTGGGTGAACCTCAGCTATACCCAGGATCCCACAGAGGATTTGGGCAGCATTTCTGTGAATGTCACCGTTACCGGTGTGAATGTAAATGTGCGCAGAGGCCCCAGCACCGCCTATTCCAAGGTGGGTACTGTGACCAAGGGTGATCAGTTGACCATCACCCACACCCAGCAGGGCGGCGGTTATACCTGGGGCAAGTTTGCTACCGGTTGGATTGCGCTGAAATATACCAATTACGATGAAGTAATTAAGGGAAATTCCGGCGGTGAAACCACACCTCCTGCAGACACAACACCTCCGGAGACAACCCCTCCCGAAAGCACAGCGCCTCCTGCCACGGAGCCGCCTGCAAGCAACACCGAGCCGGTGATTGCTTCCGGCACAGTTAAGGCTTCCTCCGGTAAACTGAATGTGCGTAAGGGTCCCAGCACCGGTTATGCAATTATCGGTACTGTCAAGCATGGCACCCGTGTTGAGTTCTATGAGACCAGCGGCACATGGGGTCGTACTTCCCAGGGTTGGATCAGTCTGAAGTATGTGACCATGGACAGCAATTCCGGCACATCTACCACACCGCCTGCTCAGGACACCAATCCTGGTACAGCTGTTTCGATTACCGGCACTGTAATTGTGAATAACTATCTGAATGTTCGCAGTGGAGCCGGCACAAGCAATGCGGTCGTGGGCACTTTGAAGGGTGGCACCAAGGTGCAGATCACCGAGAAGAAAACGGTTTCCGGTAAGGAATGGGGCAAGATTGATAAGGGCTGGATCTGCATGGATTATGTCCGTGTAGATAGTGGCAATACCGGTAACACCGGCAGCACCGGCAATACCGCTACCGGTACCAATGCTACCATTACTGCCGGCGGTAAGCTGCGCATCCGGAAGAGTCCCGGAACATCTTTCACCATCGTTGGCTATATTGATGACGGCACCCGTGTTCAGATTCTGGAAAAGCAGACTGTGGGCAATACCGTTTGGGGTCGCATTGATAAGGGCTGGATCAGCCTGGACTTTGTAACCCTGGATGACCAGAATGCCGGTGGCACTGCACAGCCGGATAACAGCCAGAATACTACCACCACTAAAACGGGAACAATTACCGCTGATGTTCTTCGGATTCGCAGCGCAGCCGGTACTTCCAATTCCATTGTTGGCAGACTCTACCGTGGCGCAAAGGTCACCATTTTGGAAACCACCGTTGTTGACGGCGTTACATGGGGTCGTATTGATAAGGGCTGGATCAGCATGGACTATGTAAAATAATGATTTGGATCGACCCGCAAAAACGGGTCGATCTTTTCGTTGAATTGTTTTGCCGCATGTGGTAAAATGAATTCATATAGTAGGGAAAGAAAGAGTATTGCCATGGAATTGAACAAAAAGTTACAGGAATTACGAAAACAAAAAGGCTTGACCCAGGAGGAATTGGCAGGGCGTTTGCATGTATCCAGAGCTGCTGTGTCAAAGTGGGAATCGGGCAGGGGATACCCTAGCATTGATTCTCTGAAGGCCATGGCAAGGCTGTTTTCTGTCAGCGTGGATTCCTTGATCTCCGGAGAAGAGCTGCTCACCGTTGCCCGGGAGGAAAACCGGAAAAGAGAAAATTCTATTAAGGATCTGGTGTTTGGCCTGCTGGATTTAAGTGTGGCAATGTTTTTCTTTTTGCCGTTTTTTGGGCAGAAGGTTAACGGGCAGCTGCAGGAGGTTTCCCTGCTTGGTTTAACGGAAATCTCCGGCTGGCTATGGATTACCACCTTTGGTTTTGTGGTGGGTATTTTGATAATTGGGCTTCTTACGCTGACTTTGCAAAATTTTGACGGCAATGTTTGGATTAAGAGCAAGTATTGGGTGTCCTTAGGTCTGAATGTTATAGCAGCATCCCTTTTTATTCTTTGCCAGCAGCCCTACGCAGCTATTTTCCTTTTTATATATTTAATAATCAAGTTTTTGATGCTGATAAACAAGCGGTGATACGAAAAGTATCGCAATTGTAATAGACCGTTTCTTGCGATCATATATCCTGTCCTTTACATTTATATTGGCAACCGCCGAATATAAAAAGGATGGATTTATTATGAAAAACGGCAGAAAATTTTTGTTAATAGCAGCATTCTTTTTGGCTGCATTTGTACTGTGGACTGTACTGGTTTGCTTTATCGATGTGCAGGCAATCGGACCGGAGGGATCATCGGTAGGCTTTGCCCGGATCAATGGATGGGCGCATAATCTAATAGGTGTCAATATGGGTTTGTATACCATTACAGATTGGCTGGGGCTTGTGCCGCTGGCTGTGGTGTTGGCGTTTGGCATGACGGGTCTGATACAGTGGATCAAAAGAAAGCGCCTTTTTAGAGTGGATCACAGTATACTCGTTTTGGGCATATTTTATATTGTGGTGATGGCTGTTTTTCTGCTTTTTGAAGAGGTTGTGATTAATTATCGGCCTGTGCTGATTCAAGGCGTACTGGAGGCTTCCTATCCTTCGTCTACAACTTTGCTTGTGATGTGTGTGATGCCAACAGCTGCCATGCAGTTAAGTCAGCGTATAAAGTGCAGAGCTTTTTGTTGCATAGTAATCCTTCCTGTTTGGGCGTTTGTGGCCTTCATGGTGGGAGGAAGATTGCTTTCCGGGGTTCATTGGCTGAGCGATATTATTGCAGGTGTGTTATTAAGTGCAGGTTTGGTCTTGCTTTATGCGGGAGTTTGTGATTTAATAGAAGTGGAAGAAAAATGTAATCAATGAGGAGGGTTACTTATGAAAAAGAGTACTGTGATCGGTTTGGTAGCAGGTCTGGCTGCCGGCGCGGCAA
>JAZRBJ010000003.1:0-21520 GCA_045635065.1 Faecousia sp.
CTGGGCTTAATGCTCAGCCTGTATCAAGGTCTGTTCCTGGCGCCTACGGTGGTTGCCGGCGCAGAAAAGGGCGCGATCTTTGCAGCAAACCTCTATGAGCCTCTGGGCTTCCGTTGTGTTCCCAATGCCACAGAATCCCGCCATGACATCATTCAGGCGGTTGAGCTGGGCAGCGAAGCTGGTATGATCGCATTCTGCAAGGGTATTCAGCAGGCTGCCCCGGTGGACAGCTTTGCAACCCCCCTGCCCTGGGATATGCCCGGCTACAACGACAAGGTGATTATGGCTGCCGGCGCATTCATTCAAGGTTCTTCCATTGAGCTTTCCGCTGACGGCCCTATTCGTGAACCCTATGCCGTGTATTTCCAGGGAGGTCTTACCTGGTATCACGCCAAGCTGGGTATTCTGCTGAGCCTGCAAAAGCTGGTGGAAGCGAAGCTTGTAACATTATAAAATTAGAGGTATAAATGTATGGATTTCCAAGTCATTCTATCTAAAATCATGGAATTCAAATGGCTATTCTTCGCAATTGGCACTGCTCTTTTGTGGGGTACTGCAGAGCTTTTTTACAAAAAAGGCGCGCAGCCCAATGAAAAGTATTCCCACCTAAAGATCTGTGTATGGGTTGGTGTGGTCATGGGTGCCCATGCAATTTTTACTCTGCTGACCCAAGACATTCATTACAATCCCGTTAACATGCTGATTTACCTGCCTGTTTCTCTGTTTTACATCATTTCTATGGCATTCTCCTATTTTGGAATGCGATTCCTGGAGGAATCCATTTCCGACCCCATTGAGAACACCGCAGGCGTCATTTGCGTTCTCCTGTTTGCCCTGTTCATGGGTGATGAATTCCACTGGCTTACCTGGCTTGCTATTTGCGTAATCGCAGTTGGCGTTGTTGGCGTTAGTTATTTAGAGAACCGCGGCGAGACCCAAAGAAAAAAGACCTATGGCAAGAAGCTTGCCGTTGTGGCCTTCTGTATGCCTTTTGTGTATGCCCTTCTGGATGCCTTTGGCACATTCTTTGACGATGCTTTTTTCCTGGTAGAAGATATTGCAAACGCACCTTTTGTGGATGTGACCGAGCAGACCATTGAGGCGGTTGCCAATACCAGCTACGAGCTGACTTTTGCCGCATTCGCCCTTGGCCTGTTCATCTTTATGAAAGCAAAAGGTGTCAAGTTTGGCCCTGTTTCCCAGAACAAGGACAAGGTCTTGGCAGCGGTATTTGAAACCGCCGGTCAGTTTACTTATGTCTATGCACTCGGTGCTGTAGATGCCGTTGCCGCACCAATTCTTTCCTCCGTTTGTGTTGTATCCCTGCTGCTGTCACGGATCTTCCTGAAGGAAAAGCTTTCCCGGAAAACTTACCTGTTTATCGCCATTGTCATTATTGGTATTCTCCTGCTGGCTATCAGTGAAGAATTATAACAAATGGAAAAGGACATGTATCTGCATGTCCTTTTCTTATTTTATGAGAGAGGCATTGACTAAAAAGTATCCATGAAGTATACTATTTTTGTAAAAAATATGGGAGGCGGTTAGCATGGAAATTACCGTTGGCACGAAGGGCTCTGCCCAAACTTTGGTAGAGCGGGAGGACACAGCTCTGGAGGTTGGCTCCGGCAGCTTGCTGGTCTACGCCACCCCCTGCATGGCCGCCCTTATGGAAGGGGCAGCCTGCGAGGCTCTCAATGGCGTCTTGGAGGAAGGCAAAACCAGCGTCGGCATTGAACTGAATTTGGCTCACACTGCCGCTACGCCCGTGGGAATGGAGGTTACCGCTATTGCAGAGGTTACCGCTGTTGACGGCAAAATCATCACCTTCCAAATCACCGCCAGCGACGAAGCCGGAGTGATCGGTGAAGCCACCCACAAACGGGCCATCGTTAACACCCAAAAATTCTTAGACAAAACCTACGACAAACTGTAAACATCGGTTAAGGAGGTATTTTTATGCAGGACTATGGCGCAATGATTCGTTCCACCTTTGAATTGGGCAGTGTTCGGGATGCGGAAAAGCTCTTTGAAGCATTGGTCAAGAACGGGTTTCCCACCAACGATTTCCGGCGGCTGGAGCTGATCCGGTTTGTGCGGGAGGAACAGTACATGGAGGGCAGAAGCTGGAACCATGTGTTTGAAATTCGGAAAGGTGAAGTAGCAGGACACAATGTCTGGGATGTCACCTGCCGCCGTGTCACCTCCGGCACAGCCCCGGAAAAACATGCATATCTGGACTATTTAACCCTTATGTTTGTGCAGTACAAGGACTAAAAATTTCACCGCCCCGTAGGGGGCGGTGCTTTTTTCAATAAGGACAAGAACAAGAGCAAGAAAAAGACAGAGATTAAGATAGAGATTAAGATAGAGATTAAGATAAAGAAAAAGAAAAAGATTAAGACTAAGTATAAGAACCACAGTTCTAAATAGGGGCATTGGGGGACGGGTGTTTTTTTAGAGATTTTTCTTGTTTTTTTGTTTGTAATTTTCAAGCAATGAACGCCCGTTGCATTTACTCCCCTGTTTTCCTTGAAAATGGTAGGACTTGACATTTGCGAACATTTGTGCTATAATACAGGTAAGAAAATTTGTCATGCCCAAGCGGTCGGTGGCGCTCCCGGTCAGAGTCAGCCAGGGGTTTCACAGTCACTTTGGGAATGACAAATTTCTTATATCTCCTGCCGGCCCTCCAGGGCGCGGGTCAGGGTCACTTCGTCAGCATATTCCAGCTGGCTGCCAACGGGTACGCCGTAGGCAAGCCGTGTCACTTTCAGTTCCATTGGGCGCAGGAGCCGGGAGATGTACATGGCGGTGGCCTCCCCTTCCGTATCCGGATTGGTGGCCATGATCACTTCCCGCACATTGCCGCTGCTGATGCGCTGCAGCAGTTCTTTGATGCGGATATCGTCCTGGGTGACATGGTTTAACGGAGAAATCACACCGTGAAGCACATGGTAAACGCCGTTATACTCCCGGCTGCGCTCCATGGCGATCACATCCCTGGGCTCTGCCACCACACAAATGGTAGAGCTGTCACGGGTGGTATCCTGGCAGATGGGACACAGCTCCCGATCCGTCAAATTTTGACAAATCGGGCAGGTATGCACGGATTTTTTTGCCGCCAGAATTGCACCGGCAAAGCTTTCCGCCTCCTCCATAGGAAGAGAAAGTACATGAAACGCAAGACGCTGGGCTGTCTTTCCACCGATGCCGGGCAGTCGGGAGAAGGCATCCGCCAGATCCTGCAATGCTGCGGGAAAATATTGCATGGCTCTCTCCTTAGAACAGGCCGCCCAGATTCAGGCCGCCGGTAAGACGGGACATATTGTTGGCTGCATCATTCTCTGCGGCGCGCATGGCTTCATTGACGGCGGCAATGACCAGATCCTGCAGCATTTCCACATCATCGGGATCCACTGCCTCTTCCTTGATGGAGAGGTCCACCAGGGTATGCTTGCCGTTCACCGTTGCGGTAACCATTCCGCCGCCGGAGGTTGCGCTGTAGGTTTTGGTTTCCATTTCTTCCTGCATACGCAGCAGATCCTGCTGCATCTTCTGGGCCTGCTTCATCATTGCGGCCTGGTTCATGCCACCGGGCATACCCCGGAATCCACCTTTTGCCATATTCAAAATCTCCTTTGGATTGATTATTCTTTAATACGGATCACACCGCTGTGGGCTCTGCCAAAATCCATAAGCTGCTGCAAATGAGGATTGGATGCAGAAGCAGAGCCATCCACAACCTGAACACGCAGGGGTCTGCCCAGCTTGGCAGAGGCTTTCCGGACAATCAGTTGGGTCAGCTCCGGCTTGTCCACCTGCTTGACCACAAAGTCTGTATCACACTTCAAGACAAGGGTATCTCCACGGAGAACGCCTTGCACAGACGCGGTTTCTGAGGCTGCAAAAAAACCGGAAACCGGAGGTTTTAGTTCTTTGCTCAATTCCCGAACCAAATCCGTCCAGAAACCCGCAGGCGCCTCGCTCACCACGGGAGCGGGCATTTCCTCCGGCATGGGAGGTATATCATCGTCACCCGGCGGGGGCGGAAGCTCCTCCTCTGTCACCGAGGCAACAGGCTGCAAAGTAATACCGCTTTTCAGTTGCTCCTCCACCGCGCTGAGCCGGGCGTTCAAACGCTGGGCATCCAGCATCAGCTCCGGGCGGCACAGGTTTAAAACGCACAGTTCCGTATCCACACGCCGGGAAGCGCTGCGGGTAAAACCCTGCAAAGTGCGCTGCACCAGGTTCATCATATACACCAGCTGGGCGGGGGTGAACTTAGTGGCAAGTGCCTTGACCCTGTCATCGGCAACCACACCGGACAGCATGGAAATGCCTTCCTTGGGGGCGGTATTGAGTATCATCATATCCCGGATCAGGCAGGCAAGCTCATCCAAAAGAGCGCCCATATCCTTACCCATGGAGTAGGAACGGTCCAGAAGCGTCATGGCAGAAGCGCTGTCCTGCCGTGCAATGGCATCCATCAAAGCGGCGCATTCCTGCACACCGGCAATACCCAGACAGGCATACACCCGGTCAGCATTCAGCTCGCCGGAAATAGCGCTGGCGCACTGATCCAGCAGGCTGAGACCGTCACGCATACCGCCATCAGCAAGACGGGCCAGCACTCTGGCGGCGCTGTCGTCCAGATCAATATTCTCCTGATAAGCCACATATTGCAACCTTGCGGCAATATCCTCCTGGCTGATGCGGCGGAAAGAAAACCGCTGGCAGCGGGACAGGATGGTGGCAGGCACTTTATGCAGCTCGGTGGTTGCCAAAATGAACAGCAAATGCTCCGGCGGTTCTTCAATGATCTTCAGCAAAGCATTGAAGGCGGAAATGGACAACATGTGTACCTCATCAATGATGTACACCCGCTTTTTCACCTGGGAGGGCGTATAAATCGCATCATCCCGCAGATCACGGACATTGTCCACGCCGTTGTTGGAGGCTGCGTCAATTTCCAGAACATCCATACAGGAGCCGGAATCAATGGCCTTACAGGCTGCGCAGGCATTACAGGGGTTGCCGTCCACAGGGTTCTCGCAGTTGACCGCCTTGGCCAGGATCTTGGCAGAGCTGGTCTTGCCGGTACCGCGGGAGCCGGTGAACAAATAGGCATGACTCAGCTTACCGGATTGCAGCTGGGATTTTAAAGTTTGAGTCACCGCCTGCTGACCAACCACATCATCGAAGGTCTGAGGGCGGTATTTGCGGTATAGTGCCTGATACATGCGATCACCTGCCAATCAAATGAAAGATAACTGGTACGGGCGAGCCTTGTTCGCCCAACTTGATTTTATAGAATAACCGGCTCATAACAAGATCGCACACCCACATTTGAGCAGGCTCAATACCCGAATCACCCAACAGACGGCTCAGCAGCGGCAGCCCTGCGGCACACGGAAAAGTCCGCTTAATGCTGCTTGGTTCCCCACCTGACATGGTTCACGGGATCCCGTTGCGCAGGACCGCTGCCTCAACACCACTTATTGGGCTCGGACGATACTAAGGCATGCCCGGGTGTGGGAATTCATCCCTGCTATAGCGGATTGCAGGCAACAGGGCACCGCTATCTCCCCGACTAGTGCGACCTTGTTATAAGCCGGTTATAACAAGAAAAATCAAAAATTAGTTGACCTTGCTCTCGATAAATGCAGCCAGCTCACCGAAGGTAGCGATCTGCTCGTTCTCGATTTCCAGTTCAACACCAAACTCGGATTCCAGATCCATGATCATTTCCACCACATCCAGGAAGTCAATTCCCAGGCTTACGAAGGTGGTGTCGGGAGTGATCTCGGAAACATCCAGTTCCAGGTGTTGGGCTGCGTAAGAAACTAACTTTTCGTACATATTCTTTTCCTCCAATGATGGTTTTTTTATCTCCGGTTATTTTATTACATCCCGGTGCTTTTGTCAATGCTTTTTCCCTGCAGCCATAGCAGCGGCATAGGCAGTTGACCATGCAATTTGCAGGTTGAATCCGCCGGTGTAGGCATCGCAGTCAATGATTTCTCCGGCAAAGTACAAGCCGGGAACCAGTTTGGATTCCATGGTTTTCGGGTCAATCTCCGAAACCTTGATGCCGCCACTGGTGATAATCGCTTCCGCCACCGGGCGTTTTCCGGTGATGGGCAGAGAAAAATTCTTCAACAGCTGCACGAGCCGCCGGCGATCCTCCTTGCACAGGGCATTGGCCTGCATGGAAGGGTCAATGCACAACCGCCGCAAAACCACAGGAATCATACTCCGGGGCAACAAATCCGTCAGGGCATTTTCCATGGAGCGGTTACGGTAGGTTTGCAAATCCCGAAGAATCCGCTCATTCAGCTTACCCTCATCAAGCGCGGGCTTCAAATCAATGCTCAGGCTGCAAACGCCCTTTATGTGGGCAGATGCAGACAGCACCGTGGGGCCGGACACGCCAAAATGGGTAAACAGCAATTCTCCAAAGTCCTTATACAGCGCTTTCCCCTTTTCGTTTACCAGTTTGACCCCCACATTGCGAAGAGATAAGCCCTGCATATCCGGGCAGTCACTTCCCTCTACTTCCAGGGGAACCAGGCTGCCCTGACAGGGAGTAACCGTATGACCCAAGGCTTGTGCCATGGCATAACCGTCACCGGTGGAGCCGGTGGTGGGATAGCTGAGACCACCGGTTGAGAGAATTACCCAATCACAGGGCAACTCATCCTGTTCCGTTCTCACGCCATAGACAGCGCCGTTTTCCGTAAGAATTTCCTTGGCCCGTCCCCTGCGCACCTGAACCCCACAGCGGTCCATGGCGGCTCTGAGACATTCCAAAATGCTGCGGGATTGATCTGAAACGGGAAACACACGGTTTCCCCGCTCTGTTTTCAGCTTACACCCGTTTTGCTCAAAAAATGCGCAAACAGCCTCCGGCGGGTGATTTTTCATGGCGCTATAAAGAAATCTGGGGTTTCGGGGAATGTTGGTAAGCACCTCCTGAGCGGTGCAGTTGTTGGTCACATTGCAGCGGCCCTTGCCGGTGATCAGCAGCTTCTTGCCCAAGCGGTCATTACATTCCAGCAAAATCACCCGGTTGCCCTGCATGGCAGCATGAACGGCAGCATACATGCCCGCAGCGCCACCGCCGATAACAATGCCGGTAGTCATACTTCCACCTGCTTTTCGTAGACATGATGCTCCTCCCACAGCCGCTCCAGCTCTTCAAACTTAGCGGAAAGCTCCTGCTCTTTCCGGGAGGCAATGGCAACAATCATGGCGTTGACAATGCTAAGCGGGGCAGTTAGGGAATCCACCAGGGAAATCATATCGCTTTTTGCAAGAAGCACCCGATCGCAATTGCGACCAAGGGGCGATGCGGGAGAATCGGTAATGCCGATGACACATGCACCCTTACTGCGGCAGTAGGCTGCGCCCTGGGCAGTGGAGGTGGAGTACCGGGGGAAGCTGAATGCCACCACTGCATCCCGCTCATCCACGCTGATGATCTGCTCAAACACAGCGCTGACGCCGGAAGTGGAAACGATTTGCACATTGTCCAGCATTTGACCCAGGTAATACCCCAGGAAATTGGCCAAAGGCGCGGTGGAACGCACGCCAAGGATATACACCTTACGCGCTTTCAGAATTTTATCCACCGCCTGCAAAAAATCCTCTCTGGAAATCATTTCTGCGGTTTGGCGCAGTTTTTCCATGTCGGATTGGATAACCGTTGTCAGCAGATCCTGGTTGCCGATGCGGTCATTGGCAACCTCAATGCGCTGGGCAGAAGTCAACCGGTTGACAACCATTTCCTGCAGAGTTTTCTGCATGGCGGGATAGCCGTCAAAGCCCAACTCCGTGGCAAAACGCACCACCGTAGATTCGGATACGCCCACGGTCTTGCCCAGACGGTTGGCGGTCATAAACGCTGCTTTATCATAATTCTGGGTAATATAGCCGGCAATGGCTCGCTGACCCTTGGAAAACTTAGGCAGATTGGATTGCAATTCAGTCAAAATATCGGCTCGCATAGCACACCTCTTAAAATTTTTTCTCCAATGATTTTATCAAAGTCACGGCGTTTTTGCAAGGTAAAAATCAAAAAGTTGCAAAAAGAATCGGATTCCCAACAGCCGTGAGAATCCGAAATCCTTATTTTACGCCCAATTGAACACGCTCTTCTTCGGTGAGGTAACGCCACTTTCCACAGGGCAGATCGCCCAGATTCAGATCTCCTTCTCTGATCCGCACCAGGCGTTTCACCTGCATACCCACCCGGGCGCACATACGACGAACCTGCCGGTTTCTGCCCTCATGAATGGTAATCTGAAGAATCGCCCGCTGCCCTTCCTGGCTTTCCACCTCCACCTTGGGAACGGACAAGGTGTAGCCATCCAACACCATGGGCTTTTCCAGGCGGCTCAGCGCCTCCGGAGAAAAGCCTGCCACAGTCGTTCGGTAAACCTTTTCCACTTCCTGACTGGGATGCATGATCCGGTGGGCAAATTCCCCGTCGTTGGTAAGCAAAAGCAGCCCCTCTGAGTCCATATCCAGCCGTCCCACAGGGTACACCCGCTGACCGCAGCCCTCCACAAGCTGCGCAACATTTTTCCTGCCCCTTTCATCGGACAGGGTGGTTACATAGCCCCTGGGCTTGTGCAGCAATATGTACAGCCGTTCCTCCCGGGAAGGCAACGGCTTTTCGTCAACACAAATGCGGTCGGACTCAGGATCGGCAATGTCGCCCAAATGGCACAAGCTGCCGTTGCAGGTCACTCGACCTGCCTTGATCATTTCCTCTGCCCCCCGCCGGGATGCAATTCCGCGGGCAGATAAAATTTTCTGGATTCTTTCCTTCATCGCAATACTCCCAACAGTTTTTCCCAAATGGATTTTTCCGGCTGTGTTTCCCGGATAATTGTTTCTCCGTAATACAGGGAAACTTTGCCAACAGGGCTGCCGTCTATCATGATATGGGCATAGCCGGCTTCCTGCCCCCGGGAAACAGGCGCATACACAAATTCCGCTCCGGACAATTCGACCGACACCTGCTCCCCCTGCGCCAAGGCGTAGGAAAAATCTTCTCCCGCCAACAGCTGCACCTTTTCCGCATCTCCGCCAAACACCTGCCGGGAGCCCAGGTTCTCTCCGGCTTCAATCAGTTTCTTTACGGAAAACCGGGAAAATCCCTCCTCCAAAAGCTGCTTATGATCCGCCCAATCGCTGGGTGCATTGATGGTCACAGCAATCAGCTGACGGCCCTGGCGTTTGGCGCCGGAAACCAAAATCCGCCCGGCGGCTTTGGTATAGCCGGTTTTCACGCCGTTAGCGCCCTCCACCTGCCACAAAAGCTTATTGTGATTGCGCAGCTGCCGCTGTCCGACAGAAACGGTTTTTGTGCTTACGGTCATGGCAAAAACAGGATTTTGCATAGCGTAGGCGGAAAGCACCGCCAAATCCCTTGCAGTAGAATAGTGATCCGGAGCATCCAGCCCGTGAGGATTGGAAAAATGGGTACCGGTCAACCCCAGACTACGGGCCTTGTCATTCATCAGCTGGGCGAAACCCTCCACGGTACCGCCGCAGTAAATCGCCAGCGCCACTGCCGCATCGTTTCCGCTGCGCAGCATCAAGCCATATAAAAGCTCCTGCAGAGTCAGCACTTCCCCCTCCTGCAAATACATGGAGGAGCCTTCGATCCCCACCGCTTCCTTTGGGATTCTCATTCGGTCCAGCACATTGCATTGCTCACACACCACCAGGGCAGTCATGATCTTGGTAGTGCTGGCAATGAGGCTCTTTTCATCCATATTCTTTTCGTACAAGATCCTGCCTGTTTGTCCGTCCATCAAAACGGCGCTGTGGGCAGAAAGCGCTTTTGCTTTGCAGGGAAACAACAAAGCAGCGGCTATGAGCACAGCCGCCGCCTTGAAAAACTTTGGTTTCATGTTCTCACCCCGGCATAGTTTGCGGGGATAAGGGCATTTTTATTCCGGCTTTTTTACATGGGTATCCACAAAGTCGGTGACTCTGTCCAGAAAATCAGGAACCATCTCCACCAAACGGTCCGTGGGGGTGTTGGGAGGCGTTGCAACAGGCAGCATACGCACATTGCCGTCCTTGATAATCAGGAAGCCAAGGGGTGTCACCTTTGCGCCGCCGCCTGCGCCGCCGCCAAAGGGATTTTCCTGGGCATTGGGATTTTTCTTGGAAACATACTCGCTGCCGCCGCCCACATAACCAACGCTAACCTTGGAAATGGGAATAATGGTCACTCCATCGGGGGTGGTAATGGGATCGCCGATTACGGAATTTACATCAACCATTTCACGGATTTTAGAAATCGTATTTTCCAGCATGTTGGGAAGGGTCTTGCTCATAGTATTCAACCGCCTTTTTAAATATTTTCGCAGTGTAGTTATGAAATTATTCCGCTGTTTCCGGCTGCTGTGTCAGCTCCATCTGCTCGGAAATCTCGGGAAGCACCTCACCGAATTCCACCTTTTCAATGTCCGGCAGCTCCTCCAGAGAGCTGAGACCAAAGGTACGCAGGAAATTGGGGGTGGTCTTATACAAAATGGGTCTGCCCGGCACATTCAGCCGGCCGGCCTCCTGAATCAGCTTCTTGTTCAAAAGCGCGCCAATGGAATAGGAACTGTCCACGCCCCGAATTTGCTCCACCATGGCTTTGGTGGCAGGCTGATAATAGGCCACGATGGTCAGCGCTTCCAGCTGAGAAGCGGAAAGCTTGGGGGGCTTACGGGTTTCCAAAGCCTTGGTGACAAAGTCTCCCATTTCTCCGGAGGAGACCATTTGATACGCATTTTCCAACCGCAGAATGCGAATACCCCGGCGCTGGAATGCCCATTCGTCAGCCATGGCATTGACGGCCTGCTCAATATCCGGCTTGTCGCACTCCAAAACCTCCGCCATGCGGGCAATCTCCACCGGCTCACCGGCAGCAAACAGGATGGCCTCAATGGCTCTTTGCAAATCATTCAGTTCCATTGGTTTCTGCCTCCAGTTCCGCAGGTGTCTTGAGTAGCTTAACATTGGGATTTTCGCCGGTTATATCATCTTCCAGGGTGGCAGAGCCGGTCTTGCACAGCTCCAGAATCGCCAGGAAGGTAGCAACCACCTCAGAACGGCTGCGGTTGCCCTTAAACAGATTCTTGAGTCGCTCCACGCCTCTGAGAACCAGCGTGCGAATGACTTCCTTTGCCTTCCGGGTCACAGGATAAGGCTCCTTGCCCACAATGCCCTTAAAGTTTACTGTGGGAGGCGGCAGGCGGCGGTTCTCCCGCTCTGCAATGTCGTCCAGCGCCCGAAGCAGGTCTTCGGGGGCATGCTTATATTCATAGGTGCGATCCTTACGCAGAGGCTCCGGCGGCTTGACAAACATACACCGGCCAATTTCATTGCGGGGTTCCAGAGCGGAAACAGCAATGCGAATCTGATCAATCGCCTCCTTGCGCTGACGCTCCAGCAGGCTCTGACGCAAAAGATCCAGCTCACTTTGGGCTTCCTCCCGCTCAGCCTGGGAAAGAAGCATTTTCGTCTTAATGAGCATGAGATGGCTTGCCATGGTAATAAATTCGCTGGCAATCTCCATATCCAGTCGCTTCATCTCGTCCAGGTAGGCAAGATACTGCTCCAGAATCGCCGTGATGGAAACATCCTGGATCTCTATTTTGTTCTTGCTCAGCAGCAGAAAGATAACATCCAGAGGACCTTCAAAATCCTCCATAACCTCACTGCGGGTGCGCACAATGCCTTCCAGGCGATACTGCGGTTCTGCCATAGGTGTTCTCCATGTATTGTTGACACATATTTGGGTTTATTATAACACGATTCTCAGACCGTTGCAAGTATTTTCTAAAAACATACGCCCCGCGCCATTGTGCGCAGGGCGAAGGTTTTATTTGCCGATGGTCATGATGTCGTAAGGGGTTGTCTGATACACAAAGTAATTCAGCCAGTTGGAAAACAGAAGATTGGCATGACCTCTCCACCGCACCAAAGGCTCCCGTGTGGGATCGTCATCGGGATAGTAGTTTTCGGGAACCTGAATATCCAGTCCCAGATTTTTGTCCCGCAAATACTCGGTTTCCAAGGTTCTGGGATCGTACTCCGAGTGACCGGTAATAAAGATCTGCCGACCCTGGTCGCTGAGGAGGGCGTACACACCCGCCTCCGGAGAAGACGCCACAATCTTCAGCTCCGGAATTTTCTCAATATCCTCCCGCAGCACGGTGGTATGACGGGAATGAGGCACCCAGAAGCTGTCGTCAAAGCCTCGGAGCAAAATGGAGCGCTTGTACTCCTTATCATGGCGGTAAACACCAAACAGCTTTTGATCCAAAGCGTGCTTTTGAATTCCAAAATGATAATACAGCCCCGCCTGTGCGCCCCAGCAAATGTGGAAGGTGGAATGAACATTGGTCTTGCTCCACTCCATAATTTCGCACAGCTCCTGCCAGTAGTCCACATCCTCAAAAGCCAGATGTTCCACCGGTGCGCCGGTAATCACCATACCGTCGAATTTCCGGTGTTTCAACTCGTCAAAGCTTTTATAGAAGCTAAGCAGATGCTCCGGGGAAACATTCTTCGCCCGGTGGGATGTGGTGTGCATCAGCTCCAAATGAACCTGTAGTGGCGTATTGCCCAGCAGCCGCGCCAGCTGTGTTTCCGTAGCTACCTTGGTAGGCATAAGGTTCAGCACCACAATTTCCAAAGGACGAATGTCCTGAGTCATTGCCCGATTTTGGGGCATGACAAAGATATTTTCATCCTGCAAGGTTGCGGCAGCAGGAAGATCATTGGGAATCTGAATGGGCACAGTCCACACCCCCCTGAGAAATTTCTATCATCTTATCCCAGAATGGGGTTTTTGTCAATATCACGAAGTTCCACATCCGTGTAAAAATGACAAAGAATCTCTTCCCAGGTACTGCCCTCGTTTGCCATGGCATCTGCGCCATACTGGCTCATGCCCACCCGGTGGCCGAATCCTTTGGTAGTAAAAACGATTTCATCCCCATTAACCTCCACCGAAAAAGCGGTAGAACGCAGCCCCAGCGCAGACCGCAAGGTCGTTCCGCTGAACCGCTTCCCCCCAATGTACATGGATTCCACACCTCCGCCCTGGGTATAGACGGTTTGTCCAAACCATTGTGAAGATTCTCCTTTCAAGATAATGCCCAGGGCCTGCTGCAGCTGGGCTTTGGAAAAGGTTACCGCATCCCGGTAATGCCCCGCATACACCTCTCCCGGACTTTCAACCGATTGCAGATACGGAATGTCAGCGCCCCAAACCGCAAGGGCATCCTCCGTCCGCCCTCCGGAACAGGAAAAATAAGTGGCATCGATCAGCTGTCCGTCATAGATCAGCACCCAATCCTTTGTGTTTTCCACAGCCTGTTGCGCCTCTTCCACCACCGCCCGGGCGCCACCCATGGATAAGTATTCCTCCGTTGACAGATATCCCTGGCAGCAGGCAGAATCCGTACAAACCGCATTTTGCGGGTGCTTGTCCTTCATCTGCACCGTTCTCAGCGTATAGGTACGGGCAACCACCGCCTGGGCCATCTTTGCCTGCATGTGAAAATCCCCGGGCAATTCCCGCAGCAAAACACCGGTCAAATAGCTGTCTATGTCCATAGTCACAAGTCCCTGCTCCGTCAGCACCGGAACGGTCCTTTCGGCAGTCGCAGCCTTTTGCTGCTCCCCTTTTGGCGCCAGACAAAAAACGATCCAGGGGATCACAAAAACCAGCGCAAAAGCCAAAGCGATTTCCTTACATTTTATTTTCATTCTCTTCCCCCCTGCCTTATGCTACCATGGGCAAGGAAAGAAAAAGAATGAAGTGTGACGGAAAGGATTTCCAGTTGCTAATCCTTGACAGAACCGCCTGATAACAGTATAATTACAAATAATAACAAAATGAGAAACGGGGATTACTATGAAACGAGCACTTCGTATCGTTATACCCATTTTACTGGTGGCTGTGTTGGTTACCTTTGCCGCATGGTATCTGCTGGTGTATGACCGGGAATTTACCCGGGATATGCTGCTGTCCCAGGCCAGACACTTTGAAGATTCCGGCAATCACAAGGCTGCCGCCTGGATGTATGACATTGCCTATTTTCAATCCCGGCAGGACGATGATGTGGCCATTGAGCTGGCTCAGCAATATGTGAAGGCCGGTAATTTCACCAAAGCCGAATACACCCTGAGCCAAGCCATTTCCAACCGCAGCTCCGCTCCGCTGTATGCCGCCCTTTGCTCCATCTATGTCCAGCAGGACAAGCTTTTGGATGCGGTGAATTTACTGGATACCATTTCCGATCCCAAAATCTCCCAGGCTCTGGATGCCATGCGCCCCAGCGCGCCCACAGTAAGCCACAAGCCCGGCTTCTATTCCCAGTACATCACCTTGACCGTGGAATCCACCGGCAAGGACATCTATGTTTCCACCGGCGGTCACTATCCCAGCATGGAAACCGATCTTTACACCCAGCCCATTACCCTGCCCGGCGGTGAATCCGTGGTGTATGTTGTTTCTGTCAGCGAAAAGAATATTGTCAGCCCCCTGCTGGTTTACGGCTACACCATCGGCGGCGTCATTGAAGAGGTCAGTTTTGCAGACGAGACCATGGAAAAAACCGTTCGCCAGCTTCTGAACACCGGCGCAAACACTACCCTCTTTACCAACGATCTGTGGGGCATTACCAATTTCACCGTCCCAGAAGGTGTTTCCACTCTGGAGGATCTGAAATATTTCACCTATCTTCGCAGCCTGACTGTAGAAAACACCGATGCCGATCTTTCCGCGCTGTCCAAGCTTGCAGCCTTGGAAGAACTGAATCTGCGCAACTGCAAGGTCAGTGAGGATGTGCTGAAATCCATCAGCAGCCTGTCCGGTCTGAAAACCCTGGTTATGGAAGGCTGCGGTCTTTCCACCATTGCCCCGCTGGAATCTCTCAGCGGTCTGACCACCCTGGATGTTTCCGGCAATTCCCTGCGTAATATCTCCGCGATCTCCGGTATGACCAAGCTTCAAAAGCTGGATGTCTCCAAAAACGCTCTGGTGGATCTTGCCGCCCTTGCATCTTTGGCAGAGCTGAATACCGTGGATGTTTCCGGCAACAGCCTAACCACACTTGAGCCCATTTTTACGGAAAGACCCATTATGATCCTGGTGGCTGCCAACAATCAGATCACCCAGATCAACGGCATCGGCGCTTTGAAATCCCTGGGTGTTCTGGATCTGAGCCAAAACCTGCTCACTGACATCTCTCCCCTTAAGGATCTGAATACCCTGGTAAATCTCAATATTTCCAACAACTCCGTTATCGACATTTCCTGTCTGTATAACATGATCAATCTCACCGATTTGAATTTTGCCCATAATCTGGTCAAGGAGCTACCCAAATTTGTTCCTGAATCTCCTCTGGTTACCATCGACGGTTCTTACAACCAGATCCGCTCCGTGGAAAGACTGGGCAATTTGAAACAGCTGAACAATGTGTATCTGGATTATAACTCCGGTCTGTCCTCTCTGAGTGCATTGGATAATTGCCCCCTGCTGGTGCAGGTCAATGTCTTTGGCACCAAGGTTAAGAGTGTATCCTTCCTGACGGAGAAGAGCGTTGTAGTCAATTACGATTCCAGTAAATAAGCAAATTCCCGGTACTGAGGTACCGGGAATCCTTTTTTATTCATTCTGTGATTCCTGATCTTCCTGCTCCATTTCCGCAAGAAGCTTCTTATCCTGCTTGGAGGAAAGATCCAGTTTTGCATACATATCCGGTCTGCGCTCTCTGGTACGCCGCAGCGCTTGTTTTCTCCGCCAGAGGGCAACCTTCTTATGATCACCGGAAAGGAGGATCTGGGGCACTTCTCTGCCATGCCATACGGCAGGACGGCTGTACTGGGGATACTCCAGCATACCGCTGTAATGGCTTTCGTCCTCAAAACACTCCGGGTCAGCCAATACCCCCGGCACCATACGGCACACCGCATCGGTCACTGCCATAGCAGCAATTTCACCGCCGGTAAGTACAAAATCACCCAGAGAGATCTCCTCATCCACACACTCGTCAATAAAACGCTGATCAATGCCCTCGTAATGACCGCAAACCAGCACCAAATTTTCCAGCTTGCTCAAGCGAATGGCATCTGCCTGGCAGAAAGTTTTGCCACAGGGAGAGAGATACACCGTATGCACCTTTCCCCCGGCCATTTCCCGCACCGCATCCCAGCACCGATACAAAGGGTCTGCCTGCATCACAGCCCCACGGCCGCCGCCATAGGGATAATCGTCCACCTGATTTTGCTTGTTGGTGGTATACTGACGAATCTGATGGGTATCGATCTTAATAAAACCACGCTCCTGGGCTCTGCCCAAAATGCTTTCAGACAAAACATCTCCCACCGTTTCGGGAAACAGGGTCAGAATATCAATCCTCATGATCGCCCATCCCTTCAATCAAGCGCACATCCATGGTTTCACTGTCCAAATCCGTGTGAAGAACAAAGGCCTTGACAGCAGGAATCATATAGGTATGCTTTCCTTTGACAACATAGACCTTGTTGCCGGGATAATCCAGCACCTGGATCAATTTACCAATCTCTTCTCCTTCACTGCGAACAGAAAAGCCCACCAGCTCAGCGGCAAAAATCAGTCCTTCCGGCGCATCGCAGCGGTAAACCTCCACCACCTTGCCCCGCAAGGCCTGAGCTGCCTCCATGGTGTCCACGCCCTTTATTTTTAACAGGTTACAGGTTTTCTGTATCCTGCAATTCTCAACTTCATAGGTTTTTCCGGCAATTCTCACCCGAGAGAAATCACACAAAAATTCCGGTGAATCTCCCCAGGGCAGCACTTTCATCTCTCCACGCACGCCGTGGGTGGTAACAACTTCACCGGCCTCGATAAATTCAAGCTTCATACTTTTCCTCCCAGATGAATGGCAAATGCGTGACGGATTCGTCACGCATAGCCAATTAATCCACAATCTCCACTGTGACCTTCTCGCCAGTGCGTTGTGCCACAGTCTTGACAATGGTACGGATCTCCTTTGCGATCCGTCCCTGGCGGCCGATCACCTTGCCCATGTCGCCGGGGGCAACACGAAGCTCCAGTACAGTGCCGTCCTCATCCTTGATCTCAGAAACTGTAACTGCCTCGGGATCGTCAACCAGATTCTTTGCCATGTACAGCAAAAGTTCTTTCATTGCGAATCTCCTTTGGGATATTACAGCACGCCAGCCTTCTTCAGCAGACCACGAACAGTATCGGTGGGCTGAGCGCCGTTCTTGATCCAGGTCTGAGCCTTCTCCACGTCAACATTGATGACAGCGGGATCGGTCAGAGGGTTGTAGGTGCCGATTTCCTCGATGCAGCGGCCGTCACGGGGGCTGCGAGCGTCAGCAACAACAATACGGTAGTAGGGGCTCTTCTTAGCGCCCATTCTTCTCAGTCTGATCTTAACCATAGTAGTTTCACCTCCAAAATTTGGTTTTCTATATCGTAAAAGCGATTGCTTTCATCGAACAATTCAGAAGCCGGGGAAGCCGCCCAGCCCACGCATGCGCTTCAGTTTCTTTCCCATGCCCGGACCGGAGAACTGCTTCAGCATGCTGCGCATCTGCTCAAAGGACTTCAGCAAGCGGTTCACATCCTCCACCTTCAGCCCTGCGCCGGCAGCGATTCTCTTTTTCCGGCTGGCGCCGATAATGCTGGGATTTTCCCGCTCCCTGGGCGTCATGGAAAGAATGATTGCCTCGGTATGCGCCAAAGCTTTTTCATCCATCTGCACATTCTTCAAGGATGCGCCGCCGGGTAGCTGCGCCAGAATATCCTGCATGGAGCCCATAGACTTCAGCTGCACCATCTGCTCGTAGAAATCCTGCAAAGTAAACCGGTTGGAACGAAGCTTTTCTTCCATCTCCGCGGTTTTCTTGGCATCATAAGCCTGTTCTGCCTTTTCAATCAAGGTCAGCACATCGCCCATGCCCAGAATTCTGGAAGCCATGCGATCCGGGTGGAAGGGCTCAATGTCCTCCAGCTTTTCACCCATACCTGCAAACTTAATAGGCTTACCGGTAACCGCTCTGACCGACAAGGCTGCGCCGCCTCGGGCATCGCCGTCCAGCTTGCTGAGCATCACAGAGTCAATGTCCAGCCATTCGTGGAAGCTCTGAGCCGCATTCACCGCATCCTGACCGGTCATGGCGTCAACCACCAGCATAATTTCCTGGGGCTGCACCGCTGCCTTAATGCGCTTCAGCTCATCCATCAGAGCCTCATCCACATGCAGCCGGCCGGCGGTATCCAGAAACACCATGTCATGGCCCCTCTGGGTCGCATAAAGCACCGCTTCCTTAGCAATGGTCACGGGATCGGTCTGTCCCTTTTCAAACACGGGAATGCCCAGCTTTTCACCGCAAACCTTCAACTGGGTGATGGCTGCGGGGCGGTAAATATCACAGGCAACCAGCAAGGGGTTCTTTCCCTGCTTTTTCATAAGACCCGCCAGCTTACTGCCGTTGGTGGTCTTACCTGCACCTTGCAAACCCACCAGCATTACCACAGTAGGGCCGGCAGGATTGATGGTAATATGTTTGGTCTCGGAGCCCATGAGATTGCACAGCTCCTCGTTGACGATCTTCACGATCATCTGCGCCGGTGTCAAAGACTCCAGAACATCGCTGCCCACGCAGCGTTCTGTGACGGACTTCACAAAGTCCTTGACCACCTTGTAGCTGACATCAGCCTCCAGCAAAGCCATACGGATTTCCCGCATTGCCTCCTTCACATCGGCTTCCTTCAGCCTACCCTTACCCCGGAGCTTTTTGAAGGCCGCGGTGATCTTTTCAGTTAAACCTTCAAATGCCATGTGTTACTCCTCAAGTTCCCGGGCGACGCTGAGAATCTCTTCAGCCAGCCGCACAACAGCAGGATCATTTACAGAAGAAAGCTCCCTGGCCAGATCGGACACACGGCTTGCCATCAAGCGGCAGCGGCGGTCACGGCTGACACAGCCTGTCTTTTCTTCCATGTTCTTCAGCAACGCTTCTGTGCGGGTCAAATTATCATGCACACCCTGGCGGCTGATGCCTAACTCCTGGGCAATCTCACCCAGAGAAAGATCCTGGTCATAGCGCAGCTCAAAGCATTCCCGCTGACGGTCCGTCAGCAATGCGCCGTAATAATCATATAGCAGAATCAGTTCCGCTCCGTCCATAAAGGGCCTCCTGTCAAGCATTATTGCTTGATACCTGCGATATTATACCACGCGTCCTTTTCCTTGTCAAGTATTTTTTCTTGACATGCTCAAAGAATTTGATACCAGCGGGATTTCTCCTCCACAGGCAGGAAACCCAGCTGCAAATAAAGCTTGTTTGCCTTTTGGTTGGCTGTTGCCACGCCCAGTTTAACCGTGTCAGTATGCAATGCTGTGGCAAGGGCCTTTACCACATCTGCCCCGGCGCCCTTTTGTACCGCTGCTAACCACAAAATATAGCCGTCATACACACGCCCAATTCCCAACAGGGTTTCTCCCCTATGCACAAAATAGCCGTCCCCTCGGGTTAGCATTTCCCGAATATCCACCTGATCCATCCACGCGCCATTGGGTACATGGGAAATCTTTTCATTATAAATTCTTTGAAATTCCGCCGCGGTATTTTCCTGTACCGGCCACAGCGCCGCATCTGTTTCTCCCAGAGAATCCTTCTGGCAAACCATGGAAACAATTGCCGTGGACAAGGGATATGCTTCCAAGCCCCTATGCCCGGTGGCATATACCCGCTGCGCCCCCACCGCTTTGCAAAAATCCAAACATTCTTTTATTAATCCTTGCAAATCCGTTACATCCTGAAGTCGCACATAAGCTTCTTCCTGGTAGGGTATCTCTCTGAGAATCAGTCCCGCCGTGCCGTAGGGTGTTGTAAACATGGGAATATCTTTCATGCCGTTCACCTCCATTTAAGAATAACACATTTCCGGTTATTTTGGAATAGTTGAAAAAAGCATTCTATTCCTTCTGTTTCCCCGCAAATAATTGGTAATTATCCCCATTCGTCAAAATCCCCTTGAAATTTAATGCCAAAAGTATATAATACAACCGTTCTGCACACGAAAGGAGACTTACTTATGAAAAAAACCATTTGCAAAAGAGAATATGATACTGAAACCGCAACTCTGATTCAGCATTATACTGCCGGTTTCTTCAGTGATCCCGCAGGCTATGAGGAAATTCTGTACCAGACCCCCGATGGGCTGTACTTTCTCCATGTCCGGGGCGGCGAGACCTCTCCCTATCCCAAGGAAGATATTCTCCGTCTGGCAAAAGCCAAACTAAACGACTGGCTGGACACCCATTAATACGGAAAGCGGTTGCATTGCAATCGCTTTTTTCTTGACACAGATGATATGATAAAGATAGAAACCTGCAGAAAGGAAACATGTCCATGCAATCCTTTTCTATTTGCCCCATTGCCCATATGAAAAGCGACTTCCCCTCTAAATTCGGCATCCCCCGGCAAAGCGGCTTGGTGGAAAAACTTACCTCCACCGTCATTTTTACAGAGGAATTTCGCAATGCCGATGCCCTGCGTGGCATTGAAGGCTTTTCTCATCTGTGGATTATCTGGCAGTTTTCCCAGGCCCTGGGGAAACCCTGGTCCCCCACTGTCCGCCCGCCCAGATTAGGCGGGAATACCCGTATGGGCGTATTTGCCACCCGTTCCCCCTTCCGTCCCAACTCTTTGGGGCTTTCCTGTGTAAAGCTTTTGAGTGTGGAGGAAACTGAAAATTATGGCACGGTGCTGCATGTTGCCGGTGCTGACCTGATGGACGGCACCCCGATTTTTGATATTAAACCCTATATTCCCTACGCCGATGCACACCCCGACGCTCTGGGTGGCTTTACGGATGCCGCAGGTGACTTTTTGCTGAAGGTGGAAATCTCTGAGGAACTTCTTCAACAGATTCCAAAAAACAAACAGGAAGCCCTGCTGGGTGTGCTTTCCCACGACCCGCGCCCCTCCTACCAGGAGGATTCCCAGCGAATCTACGGTCTCAGCTTCGGCGGTATCAATGTCCGCTTTCGGGTGAAGGGCAATACCCTCACCGTTACCGAAATCACGCAGGAGGAAACCCTATGAACATTCTCATTTGTAATGTTGGCTCTACATCCTTAAAATACCAGCTGTTTTCCATGAATGAGGGAGAAAAAGTTCTTGCCGCCGGCGGCGCGGAACGGGTTGGCGCGGCCAAAGCTCTGTTCTATCATAAGGACATCACCGGTAACCAGCTGAAATACGATGCCGTATTTCCTACCCATGGTGAAGCCATTACGGAAATGCTGAAAAATCTTCTCAGCGGCTGCATAACCGATCTAAAAGAAATCAGCTGTGTGGGCTTTAAAGTGGTACATGCAAAGGGTGTAACCGGCGTGCAGTATCTAACCGAAGATGTGCTGCAAGCCATGGCAGATTTCAATTCCGTAGCCCCGGCCCACAATCCTCCCTA
>JAZRBJ010000004.1:0-7834 GCA_045635065.1 Faecousia sp.
GATCGTCCAGAAGTGTGATTTCCAGAGTTTCACAGTCATCGCCGTAAGATGCGGGAAGACCGGACAGAGCAGGCTTTCCAGAGAAAATCCGATGGTTGTGATAGCGCAGGTGCAGCAATGCGTCGCCGTCTTTGTGGCGGGTATGTACTGCCGGGGAGCGCAAATCAGCGCTGCCAAAGGTGGGAAGTTCTTGAGGAAGGGCCTCGGAGTAGGCAATTTGTGTTCCGGGCATGTCGGTGGCTAAAAACGTGCCAAAGGCAGAAAGGAAGCGGTCGTTCAGCACGGGCAACTGCTCTAGCCGTGCGCCCCAATAGGAGTGAGCCAGATAGCCGTTATATACTTCCATAACGTAGCTGGAACTGTCGGTATGTAAGTAAAACTGCTTGGTTTGTTCGTTATAGGAAATAGGCATATCATAACCTCCGACAACAGTATTCTAACATCATTATACCAAAGCAAAATGTATATGGCAAGGCAAAAAAACAGCCCGACTCTTTTTGAGTCGGGCTGTTGGGCGTTATCGTACAAATTCAATGACCACCCGGCGGTTGGGTTCGGTGCCGGTGGAATGGGTGGTGATGTTCTCCATATCTTGCAGAGCAGAGTGGATCACATGACGCTCATAGGCGTTCATCGGCTCCAGGGTGGTGCGGCGGCGAGCCTTCAGCACCTGCTGCGCCTTCTTCAAGGCATAGCGGCGCAGGGAATCCTCCCGTTTTTCCCGGTATTCCTCAGCGTCCACATTGATGCGGATATGACCCTCCACATCCCGCTTCACGGAATAGTTGCAAAGGTGCTGAATGGCATCCAGGGTGTCACCCCGGCGGCCGATGAGGTAGCCCAGATCCTGACCGACCAGATCAACCTTATAGGTGTCGGCCTCCTCTGCCTTCCAGGCATGAGGAACGGCATCGCTGCCCATGTGCTCCAGCAGACCCTTCAGGAACTGCTCGATTTTTTCTTCGGTGCTGCCGGGTTCGGCAGGCGCATAAACCTTGGGCTCCTTGGGGGCTTTCGGGGTTTCTTTCTTTTCGGCTTTTGCGGGCTTTACGGTCTTGGGGGCTTCTGCCTTGGGCGGTTCTGCCTTGGGGGCTTCAGCCTTAGGTGTTTCTACCTTGGGTGCCTCGGGCTTCTTTGCCTTGGGCTTGGAGCGGGAAGCAGAGCTCAGAGCAACCTTGGGGGCGGGGTCCGGAGCCTCATAGGTGACTTCTACCTTGGCGGGGGTGGCACCAAGACCCAGGAAGCCGGATTTGGCTTGGGCAAGGACCTGAACAGAAACATCGTCGCGCTCCAGACCCAGTTGAGCCAGAGCGGACGCAACGGCAAGGTCAATGGTCTTGCCGGTGGCAATCAATGTTTTTTCCATTATTTATTCCTCCGTGGATTCGGAATTGTAGCGGTTGGGATCATAGGCGCGGCCTTTGCAGTTGGGGCGATCGGTAATGCCGGAACGCACTTTCTTTTCGACGGTTTCCTCTACAATACCCTTTTTGGCTGCATATTCCTTAGCAGCGGCGGCCTTGGCAGCTTCCTGCTCGGCCTTCTTTGCCTGCTGCAGCTTTTTCTTGCTGGTGTTTTCGGTGATGCCTTCGGGATTGGCGGCACGGCGTTCTGCCCGCACCCGCTCTTTTTCTGCTTCCAGTCGGTCAGCCTCCAGAGCCTTCTGCAAACGGACAGCATCTTCAGCATCATAAATCTTGCGGTAGTGTTTGGTCAAGGCCATATCCATGAGCAGAGAAACGACACCTTGTACGAACCAGTACAGGCTCATGACTGCGGGAACGCTAAAGCCGATCCACAGGGACATGAGGGGCATCATCCACATCATGGTTTTGCTTGTCTGGTTGGTTTGAGAATTTTTGGCGGTTTCCTTGTCCTGAACGCCGTTCTGGTCGGTGATTACGGAATTATTCTGCCGCATGGAGATAAACATGGACAGAACCTGGCTGCCGGCGGAAAGGATGGGAACCAGGAATGCGCCGATAATGGGCCAGTTGTAGGCGGGCCATTTTGCGGGATTGAAGGTGGGAATGGCGGCCAGATCGATTTTAAAGAAGTTGAACTTGATGCCTTCCAGGGTGGCAGCGCTGATCTCAGGGAACTCAGCCTGGATGGCTGCGGCATAGGTTTTGATATGCGGAGCAGCGATCATTTGCCAGTAGCGCTCATTTTTGGAGGTAAACAGGTTCATGCCGGTTTCCTCTGTGGCTGCCTTGACGATTTCCACAATGCGGTCTGCCACCTCGGGCGCTTCATGGAGCATATACTGAATGGGGTCACACACCACATTGTATAGAGGAATCAGGATCAGCAGGGGGACAAAACCCCACAGGCAGCCGCCCATCATGGAAACGCCTTCCTCTTTGTACAGAGCCTGCACAGCGGCATTCTGCTTCTGAGGATCATCGGCATACTTTTCCCGGATTGCGTTCATCCGGGGGGTAAGGCGGGACATCTTCATGGAACTCTTCTTGCTCTTGGCGGTAACGGGAAGCAGAATGAGCTTAACGATCACCGCAAACAAAATCAGAGCAACACCGTAGTTGTCAACAAGTTGATACAACCAGGAGAGCAAATAGCCGAAGGGAACCGTGATGATATTACCAAGCTTAAATGCGAGAATCATAAAAATCTCCTCCTTGATATTCACGGAACGGGGTCGTAGGGATTGCCCCTATAAAAAGGGTGGCAGCGCAGCAGCCGCTTGAAGGCTAACCAGCCACCCTTCCAGGCCCCGTATTTACAAATGGCTTCTTGCGCGTAAGCAGAACAGGTGGGAGTAAAACGACAGCGGGCGGGGGTAAAGGGAGAAATACTGTTCCGGTAAAAACGGATCATGGCAAGCAGGATTTTCTTCACTGATCTGCCTCCGGCTGCTCCTGGAGCAGCAAACCGGCCTTGTGGGCAAGGCTCAAATAAGCCTGGGTCAGCTTCTCGAAAGAAGCGGTAATGCTCCGGCTCCTTGCAACGACCACAATATCCCAGCCGGGAGAAAACTGATCTTCATGAAGGCGGTAAACCTCCCGAATGCGGCGACGGATGCGATTGCGTACAACCGCGCCACCCAGCTTCTTGCTGACGGTGATGCCTACCCGGTTACCGGAAAGGTGATTGGGACGGGCATACAGAACCAGGCAGGAATTGGCATAACCCTGGGTAGCGTAAAGCCGCCGAAAAATATGATTCAGTTTCAGCGCGCTGGAAAATTTCATAACAATAACTCCCAAAAGACTCGTTCAGCTACAACAAAAAGAGCCCAAACCGGGACAGCCGAACAAAGGGAGCGATTCAATTTTCGGCGAGGAAATCTTTTGCAGATCAAGATGCACCAACCGCAGACATACTTTGTGTATTTCAAGGTTGGTGCATCGCAGAGCTGCGAAAGAGAGCCCGGCGAAAAGGAAACGAACCCTTTGTGAGGTTGTCCATATTAAAAAGGGAGCGGGGCGAACACTCGCCCCGCATGGACTCCCGTTTTCGCTGTGAGCGATGCGTCAGCTGTGGTTACCCACGTTGTGGTGCTCAAGCAGACAGAACCTTGCGGCCCTTGGCACGGCGGCGGGCAAGAACCTTGCGGCCGTTGGAAGTAGCCATTCTCTTCCGGAAACCGTGGACCTTGGATCTATGGCGACGGCTGGGCTGATAGGTACGCTTCATGGGTACACCTCCTGTCAAATCAAGATGCTCGACAGCCGTTAAAACGGCCGCAGCAACACATAATAAAAGACCATAAAAGGTCATGCTAGACCAGTATAACCTAAAAATGCAACCAGGTCAACAATTTTTTTCAAACTTTTTCCCAAAGATGGCAAAGCTGGGACTCAAAGGCTACGCCGTGGGGGGTTACCTCCGGCGTTTGTTCCACGCAGCAACGGACAAAATCTGCTGCCAGGACGGCAGAATCATACACACCTGCGCCCCGGGTGAGGCTGCCGGCAAACACCGCGGCAAAGAGATCTCCGGTGCCATGGAACTGACGGGGAACCACGGGGGTCTGATAGGAAAAAGAGCCCTCCTGCCGACCTGCTCCGCAAAACCCGATGGTGCCGTTTTTGCCGGTTACACCGGTGATTACTACGGCATTTACTTGATAGTATTCCATAAGCGCACCGGTGAGGGAGCGCAGATATGCGCCGTCGGTTTCCTCCCGATAGGGCATGTCTGTCAACAAGGCGGCCTCTGTGAGATTGGGCAGCAATATGTCTGCTGCCTTGCAAAGCTCGCTCATGGCAACCACATGGTCATCATCCAACCGGCTGTAAAGCTTGCCGTGGTCGCCCATGGCGGGGTCAACGATAACGGTGCTGCCCTTGGTTTTGTGGTTGTAAAGCAGCTTCAGGACGGCTTCTGCCTGCTGGGGATTGGCAAGATATCCGGTGGTTACCGTATCGAAGGATACATCCACCGCGTCAAAATGGGCATCCATGGCATCAATATGCTCTGTCAAAGGAACCACATGAGGGTTGGGGAACCCGGTATGGGTGGAAAGTACGGCGGTGGGCAGCACGCTGCACCGGCAGCCCATGGCGGAAAGCACGGGTAGGGCAACAGTCAGGCTGCAACGGCCTACGCAGGAAAGATCCTGCACGGAAAGCACAGATTTCATACTTACTCCTGATTGCGTTTCTTCATCAGTTCCCGCATACGCTGGCTGTGATCCAGGGTGCGCTTACGGATACGAAGGCTTTTGGGGGTGCATTCCAGCAGCTCGTCGTCTGCCAAAAATTCCAGACATTGCTCCAGAGAGAATACCTTGGGGCTGGTAAGCCGCAGGGCCTCGTCAGAACCGGAGGCACGCATATTGGTCAGCTGCTTTTTCTTGCAGACATTAACGGTCATATCCTCGTTGCGGCTGCAAATACCCACAACCATGCCGGCGTAAACCGGAGTGCCGGGGCCGATAAACAGCGCGCCGCGCTCCTGTGCGGCGTGCAAACCGTAGGTTACGGCTTCGCCGGATTCAAAGGAGATCAGAGAGCCGGTCAGCCGGCGCTCCACCTCGCCCTTCATGGGTGCGTAGCTGTCCAGAACGGAGGACATGATACCTTCGCCCCGGGTGTCAGTAAGAAATTCGTTGCGGTAGCCAAACAGACCCCGGGAGGGAACTAAAAATTCCAGGCGGTAGCGGCTGCCCATGGGGGTCATGCCCAGCAGGTCACCTTTGCGGCGGCCCATTTTCTCAATAACTGCGCCCATACATTCCTCGGGAACATCGGCAACCATTCGTTCAATGGGTTCGCACAGCTTGCCGTCAATTTCCTTGGTCAAGACTCTGGGTGTGGAAACGGAGAATTCGTAGCCCTCCCGGCGCATGGTTTCCATTAAAATGGAAAGGTGCATTTCGCCGCGACCGGCCACATTGAAAGCGTCGGTACCCTGCTCAGTAACATGGAGGGAGACGTCCTTTAAAAGCTCTTTTTCCAGCCGGTCCCGGAGATTGCGGGAGGTGACAAATTTGCCTTCCTTACCGGCAAAGGGAGAATCGTTGACTGCAAAGGTCATTTCGATGGTGGGGTCGGAAATCTTTACAAAGGGCAGGGGCTCAATGGTCTCGGGCGCGCACAGGGTTCTGCCGATGGTAATATCCGCCATGCCGGACAGAGCAACAATTTCACCGGCGGAGGCCTCCTGTACCGGGGCTTTGCCCAAGCCGTCGTAGGTATAAAGAGCAACTACCTTGCCTTTGGTTTTCAGTTCTGTATCGTGATAGTCGCAAATCGTAACTTCCTGATTTACCTTAATAGTGCCTCTCTCAACACGACCCACGGCAATACGGCCCACATATTCATTATAATCAATGGAGCTGACCAGCAGCTGCAGAGGCGCGGTTTCGTCACCCTCCGGGGCGGGGATATAGTTTACGATGGTTTCAAACAGGGGAACCAAATCCACGCCGGCTTCGTCGGGGCCATAGGAGGCGGTGCCGTGGCGGCCGGAGCAGAATACGGTGGGAGAGTTGAATTGCTCGTCGGTGGCATTGAGGTCCAGCAGCAGCACCAAAACCTCGTCCATAACCTCATGAACACGGGCGTCGGGCTTGTCCACCTTGTTGACCGCCACAATAAGCTTGTGACCCAGCTCCAGAGCCTTGCCCAACACGAAACGGGTCTGAGGCATGGGTCCTTCCGCGGCATCTACCAGCAGGATAACGCCGTTGACCATTTTCAGGATGCGCTCCACCTCGCCGCCAAAATCGGCGTGACCGGGGGTATCAACAATGTTGATTTTAAAATCCTTATAATTAACGGAGGTGTTCTTGGCCAGAATGGTAATGCCCCGCTCCCGTTCCAGATCGCCGGAGTCCATTACCCGGTCCTGGGTAACCTGATTTTCCCTGTAAATACCGCCCTGCTTCAGCATCTCATCCACCAGCGTTGTTTTGCCGTGGTCTACATGCGCAATGATTGCGATATTACGAATTTTTTCCTGAACAGCCATGTTTACCGCTCCTTTTGTATATTCCTAAATTAAAACTATATCACACCCAGAGGAAAAATGCAATCAATCTGGCAAAAACAACGAAAAGACCCTGAAAACAAACGGGATTCCCGTATGGAAAGCCCATGCGATTTTGCTTGACCCGCAAAAAAACCTATGTTATATTATAAGGTAATAAAAAACAAACAATCCCCATTATTTTGACAGGAGGAAAATCCAATGGCTTTTTATTATTCCGAGCCCAGCCACACCTTCAGCGAGTATTTGCTGATTCCCGGTTATACTTCCGAGGAATGTGTACCCGACCGCGTATCTTTGCGCACGCCGTTGACCAAGTATCGCAAGGGACAGGAAGAACCTGCGATTTCCCTGAATATTCCTATGACCTCTGCAATTATGCAGTCGGTTTCCAATGACTCCCTGGCTATTGCTTTGGCGAAAGAGGGCGGCTTGAGCTTTATCTTCGGTTCTCAGTCCATTGAATCTCAGGCGGCTATGGTGGCAAAGGTTAAGGGCTACAAGGCCGGCTTTGTGGTTTCCGCCTCCAATCTGACACCTGACAACACCCTGGCAGATGTGCTGGCGCTGAAGGAGGAGAATGGATTCTCCACCGTGGCGATTACCCATGACGGCACGGCTACCGGTAAACTGCTGGGCATCGTCACCAGTCGCGACTATCGTGTCAGCCGTATGGATGTAAATGAGAAGGTTGCATCCTTCATGACCCCCCGTGAAAAGCTGATCACGGCTCCTGCTGCTACGACATTAAAGGAAGCCAACGATATTATTTGGGAACACAAGTTGAACAGCCTGCCCATTGTGGATGAAAATGATCACCTGATGTATTTCGTGTTCCGCAAGGATTATGCTTCCCACAAGGCGCATCCCCAGGAGCTGCTGGACAGCAAGAAGCGTTATCTGGTAGGTGCCGGTATCAATACCCGGGACTATGCTGAGAGAATTCCCGCTTTGCTGGAGGCTGGCGCAGATGTGCTGTGCATCGACTCTTCCGAGGGCTATACCTGTTGGCAGGCAAAGACCATCGCCTGGGTGCGCGAGACCTAGGGTGACACGGTAAAGATTGGCGCCGGCAATGTAGTTGACCGGGACGGCTTCCTGTTCCTGGCAAAGGCCGGAGCAGACTTTGTGAAGGTAGGTATCGGCGGCGGCTCTATTTGTATCACCCGTGAGACCAAGGGCATTGCCCGCGGACAGGCTACCGCGTTGATTGAAGTGGCGGCTGCCCGGGACGAGTATTTCAAGGAAACCGGCATTTATGTGCCCATTTGCTCCGATGGCGGCATTGTTCACGATTATCACATGACGCTGGCTTTGGCCATGGGCGCTGATTTCATGATGCTGGGCCGTTATTTTGCCCGGTTTGATGAGTCCCCCA
>JAZRBJ010000005.1:0-3865 GCA_045635065.1 Faecousia sp.
ATTGATGAATGGCGAAATAATCTTACAGCGCAAGGTGTTTTGACTTATTGCGCAATGCTCCCCTCTCGAGTATCCATATACACTTCGGGGTCGCATTGCTTATCTTGACGACTTTAGTGACCTCTGCCAGTCTGTCAAAAATGCTTTTTTGACAGACTGAGGTGCTGCTTTCCCGTTCCGGAAAGCAGCACCTTGCCTTTACCCTAAATTTACAATGATATATTCGCCTACATCTTCTATGTATCCCTCTTTGGGATAGGCTGGCATATTGGTTTCCTCTGCATAAACCAGCGCTTCGTCCTTCAACCCCGAATAATCTGCGCCCACAATTTCATAACCATAATAAGCAAACAGTTTTTTCATAGGTTCCTGATTAAACGCTTCTACGGACCACTGAATTACAGACTTGATATTGGTCTGTGGTAGAATTCGTCTGTATTTTAAATCATCCGAATTTTGTCCTGCCAATCGGTATCCCCAATTTCCGACAGCCTTATATGTCTGCCACCTCAGACTATCCTCCGGAAGTGATCCCGCCTCTGTAATTTCCTGGCTGAGGGAATAATCTCCCACAAAAAGCACCGGTTTTTCCAGATCAAATTCCTTTTCCAATTTCATGCCGATCTGTTTAACCGTTTCTGCTTCCTGTTGAGACCTGCGAACATCCAACTCCAAAAAGTAATTAATATATGTTGCCTGGAACAGAACCAGCCAGCCACACAAAAGCGCAGCTACTATTCGAACACCCTTTCTCTTTTCTGACAATTTATTCGCCAGCACCATCGCCACAAAGCCACATAAAACACCAAACACCTGGCAGGCGCGGTAATAAGTAAATGTTCCCTGCAGCAAAGAAAGCGCAATCAACGACAGCAGCATTCCCGCACCGGGAAGCAACAATGCAGCACCATGCTTTCTGCAAGCTACAATACCAATCAGCACCAAAACGACCGCAGACACCTGCATCAGACCAATGGGGTAATAAATAATACCGTTTAGACCATAATAGCGCAGCCACTCCAGCAGAAGTTGCTTTACAATCGTAGTCACCGGCGCCGTTCCCCATAAAATGGCTGTACGGCCATTTGACCCCAATTCCAGATGCAATGCTGTCAGAATCAATCTATGCACAACCAGTCGCAGAATCAATCCGATTACCAAAACAGCAGCATACAACAATCCCTGACGAAGAATTTCCTTCAGCGTATTTTCCTTCTCATTTCCATATACCGCCTGCAAAGAAAGAACCGCACAAACCAAGAAAATATACACCGCCACTACGGATTCATAGGATGCGCACACCAACATCATCAGCAAAGCTGCCAGCAGCACCCGCCAGGGTTTGCTCCAATTTCCTTCATGAATCTGCCCATACATAAGTGCTACAGTCCATGTGGCGCACAGAATTGATCCATAAACCGTCACATTCGCTCCGGTAAATTCCCAGATCTCCTGCACCAGAGGATAGGTGACTGTCATCAGTATGTACACGGCAAAAGCAGGCATGCTGATATGATCCCGGGATGCATGTTTAAACAACACACAGCAGCTGTAAGCGCCGGCAATCATCAATAGAACTGCCAGAATATCCATGGTAACACCGGTATTGTAACCGCCCTGAATCACATGCCAGAACCACATACCGAACCGCCCCGCCCGAAGCATTTCCATTCCCGAGCCTACATAGCGGTCTGTTTCCATATCATCAATGGAGATAGCAGTATTCATAGCTGCATATCCATAAGCAATCACCACCAAAATCGCAAGGCATACCACAAATACTCTATTTTTTAAAAAATCTGCTAAATCCTTCCAATATTCTTTCATCTTCTGCACCCCTTTCAGTAATAATTTCATACTACCATTACCGCCTTTCTTTTTCAACTGTTTTTTGTCAGCTTTTCCTTTCCCGCTACCGGGTAATCCCTTTTCTTTTCCTCTTGCAATGTACGCTCCTTGGTAATATAATACAATTATAATAATGTAAGGAAGGGATTCCTATGAAAGTCGCTTTGCAGAATCTAACCAAAAAGTTCCCCGGCAAAAAGGGCGCAGAAGTGGTAGCCGTCAAGGATTTCACCTTTGAAATTCCCGATGGCAAGCTCATCGGCCTGCTGGGTCCCTCCGGCTGCGGCAAGTCCACCACCTTAAACCTGCTGTCCGGTCTGCTGCGCCCCACGGCGGGCAAGATTTTCTTTGGTGATGACGATGTTACCGACCTGCCGCCCCAGAACCGGGGGGTGGGTCTGGTATTCCAGAATTACGCCCTGTACCCCCACTTAACGGTGAAGCAGAACATCACCTTCCCCCTGGAAAACCTGCGGGGCAAGGCAAAGCTTTCCAAAGCCCAGATGGCGGAAAAGGCCCTGGAAGCCGCCCGTCTGGTGCAGATTGAGGAACTGATGGACCGCAAGCCCGGCGAGCTTTCCGGCGGTCAGCAGCAGCGGGTAGCCATTGCCCGGGCTCTGGTAAAAATGCCCCGGATTCTGCTGCTGGACGAGCCTCTTTCCAATCTGGACGCCCGTCTGCGTCTGCAAACCCGGGAGGAGATCCGCCGGATTCAGCAAAGCACCGGCATTACCACCGTATTCGTCACCCACGACCAGGAGGAGGCCATGAGCATCTCCGACCTTATTGTGGTTATGGACAAGGGCGTGGTGCAGCAAATCGGCAAGCCCCAGGAGGTTTACGATGACCCCGCCAACCTGTTCGTTGCCAAATTCCTGGGTACGCCCCCCATCAACCTGTTCCGGGGCAAGGTAAGTGGCGGCAAGCTGTACATTGGCGAAGAATCCGTACTGGACACCCCCGAGGTTGCCGACGCAGAGGTCACCGTTGCCGTTCGCCCCGAGGGCTTTATCCCCGACCCCAAGGGCAATTTTACCATGCAGCTGTCCGTGGTGGAGGTCATGGGCCGGGACATTACCCTGGTTTCCACCCATCCGGAAAGCGAAAATCCCGTGGTGCGCAGTATTCTCAGCGCCGGCACCCCCATTGACGCCGGCAGCCCGGCGCAGCGCTTCCTCCTGAAAAAGGAGAAGGTGTTCCTGTTCCACCCCGCCACCGGCCAGCGGCTGCTGTAAGGAGGCCGCCATGGAACAACGCTCCTTCAAGGGCTGGCTGTATCTGCTGCCCGCGGCGGTATTTCTGGGTTTCTTCCTGGTGTACCCCCTTATCGATGTGTTTATTTATTCCTTTGAGGAGGGCTTTAACTTCGCCTCCCAAAGCTATTACGGCACAGGTCTTTACAACTATTCCTATGTGCTCCATGACCCCTATTTTCTCCAGGCGCTGAAGAACACTTTTTTGCTGGTGGCCATCACCGTTCCCCTGTCCACCGGTCTTGCTCTGCTCATCAGCGTGGGTCTCAGCTCCATCCGCAAGCTGCGGGAGCTGTACCAGACCGTGTATTTCCTGCCCTATGTAACCAACACCCTGGCGGTGGGTCTGGTATTTATGATTCTCTTCCGCAAGACCCCCTACTCCGACGGGCTTGTAAATATGCTTTTAAATCTGTTTGGCATGGAAAGCGTGGACTTCATGGACGGCCCTTACTGGCCAAAAATGCTGGTGCTGTGCGTGTATACCATTTGGGTGGTGCTGCCCTTTAAAATTCTGGTGCTCACCGGCGCGCTGGCTTCCGTAAAGCAGGATTATTACAACGCCGCCATGATTGACGGCACCCCCCGCCTGCGTACCTTTACCCGCATTACCCTGCCCATGATTTCGCCCACGCTGTTTTACCTGATCATCACCGGTTTTATCGGGGCATTCAAGGCCTACGCGGATTCAGTGGCCCTGTTCGGCACCAATCTAAACGCTGCGGGCATGAATACCATCGTGGGCTATGTATACGATATGCTCT
>JAZRBJ010000006.1:0-6831 GCA_045635065.1 Faecousia sp.
GCCCGGTAGGAAACAAGCAGCGCGCCTACCTGACATAACCGCAAATTATATTCCGGAAGCAACTCCAATAACCGGGGATCTTCATACCGATCCTTTAAAATTCTGTTTTTCTGTTCCAGAATTCGGTTATATTCCGAAAGCACCGCCTCATAATTCGGCCGCATTTGGCAAAGAGCATGATCTCCCAGCCTTCGCCGGGCAGAAGCGCCGGCTTTCAATACCATCAAATCTTCCGGACAAAACAAAACAGTTTGCAGCACGCCCGCAATTTCTGCGGTAGTTTTCTTTTTTGATCCGTTTCGGAACAACTGGCGTTTTCTGTTATTATTAAAAATAACCCAACGCAAGGTTTGCTCTCTTTCCTGAGAGAAAATCTCTCCTTCACAATCTGCAAACTCTGCGCCAAAACGCACCAACTCATTGCTTTTTTGAGCGCGAAAGCTTTTTCCGGAACCCAAATAGCTAATTGCCTCTAAAAGATTTGTTTTTCCCTGGGCGTTATCACCGACAATTAAATTTACACCGGACTCAAAATCCATTTTGGCATATTCATAATTTCGAAAATCATGCAGCGTTATATTATTGAGCTTCATGGACACAAATCAGATAAATCTGACCCTCATAGGAAAAGGTATCCCCGGGGTAAAGCTTCTTTCCCCGCATGGTGCAAACTTCTCCATTGACGGCAACAAAGCCCTCCTGAATCTCTGCCTTTGCTGCGCCACCGGTGGAAATAATGTTTGCCAGCTTCATAGCAGATTCCAGCTTAATAAATTCCGTCTGAATCACAACGGGAATCTGGGAATCTTTTTTCTTTATGGTTACTTTCATTTTCATTCACCATTAGCCGTTTTTAATACGAACAGGCAGGACCATATAAGAATAATCGAACTTTTCCTCTGCAGGTGTTAACACAATGGGACTCAAGCCGTTGGTCAATTCCAAAACCACTTCTTCAGAGGGAATTGCCCGCAGGGCATCTGCAAGATACCGAACATTAAAGCCGATTTCCAATTCCTTGCCGTCACCGGCAATGCTGCACTGATCCTCTGCTGCACCGATGGTTGTATTGGTGCGTAGCTGCAATACCTGATTAGAGAACACACAACGAACAGGGCTCTTATACTTTTCGCTAACAATCAGACCTACGCGTTCAATGGAAGAAGCCAAATCACCTACATTGGCAGTGAGCTTCACAGGGCAATTGGTAGGAACCACCTTGCGCCAATCCAGAAATTCACCCTCCAGCAGACGGCAGATCAATGTTGCATCACCAACCTGATACAAAATGTGCTTCTGACCCAAAGTAAAGGCAACATCTTCATCGGCATCCTGCAGAATTTTTTCTACTTCCTTCAAAGCCATAGCAGGAACCACAAAGCTCATATTCCGACCGGCAGCTTCCTCTGTGTGATAGGTTCTTCTGGCAAGACGGAAGCCGTCCACAGCAATAGCAGAAACTGTGGTATCCTCTACCTCAAATTTCACACCGGTATGAATGGGTCTGCCCTGATTTTCAGAAACAGCAAAAATAGTACCGGAAATCAAATCTTTCAGCGCTGCCTGGGGAATTTTGACACATCTGCCGGAGCCAATGTCAGGTAATTCCGGATAATCCGCAGCGCTTTCTGCAGAAATGGTAAAGGATGCAAAACCGGCCCGAATGGAAACCTTAAAATTGTCATCTACTACAACCGTTACAGGACCTTCCGGTAGACGGCGGATAATATCTCCAAACAGTCTGGCAGGAAGCACACATTCACCGGGATCGGAAACTTCGGCATCAATCTGATAAGTAATGGCGGTTTCCATATTATAGCCGGTCAGACTCAAGCCTTCGCCTGCACGGCAGAGAATACCTTCAATCACAGAAAGGCTGCTTTTTTGTGCCACAGTACGACCGGTAATATTAAGACCGGTTACCAACATGGTTTTTTCACAGGTAAAGCGCATTTAAATTCCTCTTTTCTAAATAAATATTAATGATATATATAAAAATAAATGTTTTAGGCAGTAATAATAGTAATAGGGAATTTTTATGTGGAAAAGTCATTTTTATCTTACTGACGCAATCACTTTTTTTCCACAGGAATCTGTCGAAGAAATTTTACTTTTCCACAACCGTGTCTGAAGAAATAAAGGAAAAATTTCATCCACAGAAAATCCCTCCACAATCCACAGGATCTGTGGAAATCTGTTATAGACAGGAATTTATATTTGCAGTAATATCCCGAATGTTGTTCTGCAAAGATGCATTTTCTCCCTTCAGTGCAACTTCTACTTTACGAATGGAGTGAAGCACCGTAGAGTGATCCTTGCCGAATTCCTTACCAATATCCGGCAGACTAAGGTTTGTCAGCTTACGAATCAAATACATTGCAATCTGGCGGGCTTCTGTAGTGCCTTTGTTTTTCAATGTACCCCGTAAGACTGTTTCATCAAGGGAATAGAATTTACAAACCTGGCTGATAATCAGAGCCGGGGTGGGAAGGCTGTTACCTTCGCTTTTAAACATATCCGTAATGGCCCGGGAGATATTGGGAAGATCAAGAGGCATGTCATTGAGATCCCGATAAGCCAGAATCTTTTTCACCGTGCCTTCAATCTGCCGAACATTGTTGGTCACATTCACAGCAATGTAGTTGCAAACCTCATCGCTGAGTTCCAAACCCAGAGAGGTGGCCTTGGTTTTGATAATGGCCATACGGGTTTCATAATCCGGCGGCTGAATATCTGCCAGCAAGCCCCATTCAAAACGGGTTTTTAACCGGTCTTCCAAAGTCAGCATATCGCTGGGCTTCCGGTCAGAGGTCATAACGATTTGCTTATGCTCTTCATAAAGGGTATTGAAAGTGTGGAAGAATTCTTCCTGGGTGGATTCCTTACCGGCAATGAACTGAATATCATCAATCAAAAACAGATCTGCTTCCCGATATTTACTGCGGAATTCCACATTTTTGCCGCTTTGAATAGCTGCGATCAGTTCGTTGGTAAATTGGTCACCCTTGATATAAACGATGTTGGCATTGCTGTTTTGCTTGCGAATACCGTTGGCAATGGCATACAGCAGGTGCGTCTTACCCACACCGGCAGGACCGTAAATAAACAGAGGATTGTAGGCCTGACCGGGATTGTTGGAAACGGCAATGGCAGCGCCATGGCCAAACCGGTTGGAGGGACCGACCACGAAATTATCAAAGGTAAACTGAGGATTGAAATCCATGGAGGTATGCATTTTTCCTTTGGAGCGGTAGGCGGCCAGTTCTTCATCACCAAAAACGATCAGCTTGGCATCGGAGTGGAAAATCTCACTTAAGGCATCCTGAATATGCTCCTTATACCGGCGGCGAATGGTTTCCCGGCGGAAATCAGAGGGAGAATACAAAATCAAATGCTCCTCATTCAGCTCCACCACTTCTGCATCGTCAAAGCTGGCGGAAATGGTCATGGCATTGAGTCTTTCTTCCAGATAACTGATGATTTTGGCCCATACATAGGCAGAGGCAAACATATCATCGGCTCCTTTCTGTATAAGAGAATAACGGGAAAATCCCGGATAAAAATGCGTATACTATATCACCCTAAATTTTATCATATTTTGCAAGAAAAAACAAGGATTTTTTCCACAGATACAATATAAAAAAAGAAATAAAAAACAGCCGGTCTTTTGACCGGCTGTTCAAAACAGAAGAATTATACCAGAGCGGCGGTGATAATGGCCATCTTATAGACCTCGTCGGCATTGCAACCACGGGAAAGGTCATTGATGGGAGCTGCCAGGCCCTGCAGAATGGGGCCGTAGGCTTCGTAGCCGCCCAGACGCTGGGCAATCTTGTAGCCAATATTGCCTGCCTCAATGCAGGGGAAGATAAAGGTATTGGCATTGCCGGCAACCTTGGAGCCGGGGAACTTCAGCTGACCGACTTCGGGAGCCACAGCGGCATCGAACTGCATCTCACCGTCGATATCAAACTCGGGAGCCATTTCCTTGGCAATGTAAGTTGCATCGTGGCTCAGCTTGACGGTGCCGCCCTTGCCGGAGCCGTTGGTGGAGAAGCTCAGCATGGCAACCTTGGGATCAATGCCAAACACCTTGGCGGTGCGGGCAGTTTCCACAGCTACCTCAGCCAGCTTCTGTGCGGCGGAAAGAACCACATTGCCTTCCTTATCCAGGGTGTCTTCGTAGCTCAGGTTGATGGCGCAGTCGCCCATGGCGATCTTCTCATCACCGCGAACCATGATGAAGCAGGAAGAAACCAGGTTTACACCTTTCTTGGTTTTAACCAGCTGCAGAGCGGGACGGACAGTATCGGCGGTGGAGTAGGTAGCGCCGCCCAGCAGGGAATCGGCATAGCCCATCTTCACCAGCATGGTGCCAAAGTAGTTACCCTTGGAAAGAGCAGCCTTGCACTCCTCGGGGCTCATTTTGCCCTTACGCAGCTCAACCATTTTCTCCACCATGGCATCCATGCCCTCATAGGTCAGAGGATCGATAACTTCTACGCCGTCAATGTTAAAGCCACCCTTGGCAGCGTTGGCTTTGACCTCGTCCACATTACCGATCAGAACGGGGGTCAGAAAACCGCCCTCAACCAGACGGGCAGTTGCTTCCAGAATACGGGCATCGTGACCTTCCGTGAACACGATCTTCCGGGGGTTAGCCTTCAAGGTTTCGATCATTGCATTAAACATGATGATTTTCCTCCAATTATATACGGGCAAAGCCCAAATTTTTACAAGTAGATTATACACCAGCTTCCCTTTCCCTGCAAGGGATTTTCAAAATATTTTTCTTTGCGGGGCGTATTTGAAAATTAATAAATATGTAAAATAAGTCAATTGACGGAGAGAAGGAATTTTGATATGCTATAGGTACAAACTTATGGAAGGAGACGAAACATATGAATATAGCAGCATGGGTGTGGCTGGGGTTGATTGCTCTGTTTCTGATTATAGAGGCTGCGTGTCCCATTCACTTGGTAAGCATCTGGTTTGCTGCCGGTGCGTTTGTGGCAATGGTGGCCGCTTTGCTGGGCGCACAGCTGTGGCTGCAGATAATCCTGTTCATCGTTGTTTCCTGTGCGTTGCTGGTATGTCTTTGGCCCTTTATTAAAAAGGTTTTGAATCCCCATTTAACAAAAACCAATGTGGACGCCATTGTGGGAACCATGGGTCGGGTGACGGTAGCCATCGATAATATCTCAGCCACCGGACAGGTAAAGCTGGGCGCAATGGAATGGACTGCCCGCAGCAGTTCCGGTAAACCCATTGAAGAAGGCACGCTCATTCAGGTAGACCGGATTGAGGGTGTCAAGGTTTTCGTAACACCGGCAGAGATTTCTGCTGAAGTATAAAAGGAGGATATTCTATGTTACCTATTATTTTTGCAGTGATTGGGATTTTGCTGATCATTGTGATTTCCAACATTGCTGTGGTACAGCAGTCCCGGGCTTATGTTGTGGAGCGTCTGGGCGCATTTCAGGCGGTGTGGGGTGTTGGCTTGCATTTAAAGATTCCCTTTATTGACCGGATTGCCAGAAAAGTGAGCTTGAAGGAGCAGGTATATGACTATCCTCCCCAGCCCGTGATTACCAAGGATAATGTTACCATGCAAATTGATACCGTAGTGTACTTCCAGATTACCGATCCTAAGCTGTATACCTATGGTGTAGAGCATCCTATGGCCGCCATGGAAACCTTGACCGCTACCACTTTGCGTAACATCATCGGTGATTTGGAACTGGATCAAACCTTGACTTCCCGTGATTTGATCAATACCAAGATGCGCGCCATTCTGGATGAGGCAACCGATCCCTGGGGTATTAAGGTGAACCGTGTGGAGCTGAAGAACATTCTGCCTCCCCAGGATATTCAGTCCTCCATGGAAAAGCAGATGAAGGCAGAGCGTGACCGCCGTCAGGCAATCCTGCAGGCAGAAGGTCAGAAAAAATCTGCTATCCTTATTGCCGAGGGTGAAAGAGAGTCTGCAATTTTGCGGGCAGATGCGGAAAAGCAGGCCGCTATTTTGAAGGCAGAGGCAGAGCAGCAGGCTGCCATTTTGAAGGCAGACGGCGAAGCTCAGGCAATTCTGGCTGTGCAGAAGGCACTGGCTGACTCTATGGCGCTGTTAAATGAAAAAGCACCCAATGATCAGGTAATCAAGCTGAAGTCCATTGAGGCCATGCAGAAGATTGCAGACGGCAAGGCAACCAAGATTATTATTCCCAGCGAAATGCAGGGTCTGGTAGGTCTGGCAAATGGTCTGGTGGAAGGCACAAAGGAACAGTAAAATGGCGGAGAAAAAAGAAAAGAGATTTGTAAAAGCCTACTCTCAAGGCGGCTTTGCCAATCCTTCCATGGAGGTCTGGGTAGACCGGCAAACCGGTGTAAACTATCTGTGGACCGCCAGCGGTTATGCAGGCGGTTTAACGGTTATGCTGAACCGTGACGGCACACCTATTGTCACCTCCGTTCCCCGGGAAGATGAAGAATAAACGAACAGGGAGTCAATGATGGCTCCCTGTTTTTATGCTTTCAAAAGTAGTTCTGCAGATGTCGTGTGTAACGGGACGATGTGGGCATCGTCCCCTACAGAGGATAATTTGATTTTGTAGGGACACCCGTCCCCGGGTGTCCGCTTCCACAGTACAAAAAAAAGGACACCCCAGGAGGGGTGTCCCTACGAGCTTACTTGAAATATCTTGCAAGCAAGCCTTGTAATGCCTTGCCGTGACGAGCCTCGTCGCGGGCCATTTCATGGACGGTGTCGTGGATGGCATCCAGGCCGTTGCGCTTTGCGCAGGCGGCCAGATCGAACTTGCCGGCAGTTGC
>JAZRBJ010000007.1:0-39781 GCA_045635065.1 Faecousia sp.
ATGGGCAAGGACGGCGGTTGCTTTTTGCGTTTGTCGGTGATACAATGAACGCAACGATAAACTTGAATTTGTCTAACTGATAGAAATTGCCGCCCCTATGTTCTGGGGCGGCTGCACTGTTTAAGCAAATTAAGTCGAGAAAATCCATTAGGCTTCTCCTATAATATGCACATAAGGAGGTGAACAGAAATGGATGAACATATCGAAGCAGTCCAAAGAATGCAGGACTATATTACAGCACATCTTGATACAGATATTTCGATGGCAGATTTAGCTCGTGTTTCAAGGTACTCGCCGTGGTACTCTTACAGACTTTTTTTGGATTTACTCCATATGACACCCGCAGTTTATATCAGACGGCTGAGATTGTCTAAATCTGCACTCCGATTACGAGATGAAAAAGTAAAGATAATTGATGTTGCGTTTGACACAGGATACGAGAGTGTGGACGGCTATCAGCGAGCATTTTACAAAGAGTTTGGATGTAATCCTTATGAGTATTCTATGCGTCCTACTCCAATCTATCTGTTCAAGCCCTATGGTATCAAATATGCTCAAAAAAAGGAGAATATAGAAATGAGTGAAGTGAAAAGTGTTTTCCTGCAAGTAGTGGAGAAACCTGAAAGAAAGGTCATTATCAAACGAGGTAAAGAAGCAACAGAATACTTCAAATACTGCGAAGAAGTTGGCTGTGATGTATGGGGATTGCTTTGCAGTATGAAAGCAATTAGCGGTGAACCCGTGTGTTTATGGCTTCCCAAAAACTACATCAAAGCAGGGACATCTGAATATGTGCAGGGTGTAGAGGTCGCAATGGACTATGCGGGTGAAGTCCCAGATGGATTTGATATTATTGAACTGCCTAAATGCAAATACATTATGTTCCAAGGTGAACCTTTTGAGGAGGAGAACTTTGGCGAGGCAATTTATCAGGTATGGGATGCAATCAAAAAGTACAACCCTGAAAGCATTGGATACGCTTGGGATGATAACAACCCTCGTATTCAATTAGAACCTATCGGAACAAGAGGATATATTGCACTGCATCCAGTAAAAAGCATTTGACAAATTCCAATTTGTCTACCTGATCGGTATGGTTTCACTTTCCGCTATAAGGTTTTATTTAGACGTAAAACAAACGCGAGACTTTCTATATAATGGAAAGGTATTCTTATTGACAAATATAAATTTTATGATATAATGCAAACGAATTGAAATACTATACCTTATAAGGGAGTAGTCAGCACGCAAGTGTGGTAAAGTTCAACATTACAGTTTACTTGGCTTTATCTTAAATGACGAGACTTATCTATTTAAAATAGATAGGTCTCTTTTTTATTATAACAGGAGGGTTTTAAAGTGAGGTTTTATTGCGAAGATCAAGAGAAGGTTTTAAAAGCATTGGATGCATCCCGAGAGGGCCTCTCCTCAGAGGAAGCTTCAAAGAGATTGGAAGCAAACGGTAAGAATAAGCTTGCCGCTGCAAAAGGTAAATCTTTAGTTCGGCGTTTTCTTGAGCAATTGGCTGATCCCATGATCATTATTCTGTTGGTTGCTGCATTTATTAGCGGCGTGCTTGCGGTTGTTGAGAATGAAAGCTTTGCTGATGTAATCATTATTCTTGCGGTGGTAATTGTAAATGCTGTTTTGGGCGTTTACCAGGAAAGCAAAGCGGAGAAAGCGATTGAAGCACTGCAGGAAATGTCAGCAGCGACATCAAAGGTTCTGCGGGATGGCAAGGTGCAAATCATTCACAGCGAGGACCTGGTAGTTGGTGATATTATTTTGCTGGAAGCAGGTGATGCTGTTCCTGCAGATGCCAGAATTCTGGAAAATGCCAGCCTTAAGGTGGAAGAAGCTGCACTTACCGGAGAGTCTGTTCCTGTAACAAAGTTTATTGATTTGATTAATTTGAAAGACGGCGAAAAGGATGTTCCTCTGGGCGATCGTAAGAACATGCTATATATGGGCTCTACTGTGGTCTATGGTCGTGGTACTGCTGTTGTAACCGCTACCGGTATGGATACGGAAATGGGCAAGATTGCCGGTGCTCTTCAACAGGCAGAGGATGGAGATACACCCCTGCAAAGAAAGCTGAATCAGCTTTCCAGAATCCTAACCTGGCTTGTGCTTGGTATTTGCCTGGTTGTATTTGGCGTTCAGCTGTTTCGTGCGGGCAATTTTGATTTTAACGAAACAATTCTCCCGTCCTTTATGGTCGCTGTTTCTTTGGCTGTCGCAGCAATTCCCGAGGGCCTGGCTGCTGTTGTTACGGTTGTTCTTTCCATTGGCGTTACCAATATGTCCAAGCGTAATGCCATTATCCGCCGTTTGACAGCAGTTGAAACCTTAGGCTGCGCCCAGATTATTTGCTCTGATAAGACAGGTACGCTTACCCAAAATAAAATGACAGTGATTGATTTCTTTGGAGAAAAAGAAATGCAAATTGCATCTGCTATGGCTCTTTGCAGTGACGCCGAACTGGATGCAGAGGGTAATGTGACAGGTGAGCCTACGGAAGCAGCCTTGGTTGTTTGGGCGGATAAGCTTGGCATGAAGAAGTTTGAGCTGAAAAAGAAATACCCTCGCAGCGGAGAAGCGCCCTTTGACTCCGGCAGAAAAATGATGTCTACTGTTCATAGCGTTGACGGTAAATATGTTCAGTACACCAAAGGCGCGCCCGATGTGGTAATTGGCAAATGCACCCATTATTTAAAAGATGGAAAGCCTGTTCCCATGACAGAAGAATACCGCAGCAGAATCCTTGCTGCCAATAAGAATATGGCAGATAAGGCTTTGCGTGTACTCGCATGCGCAGAGCGGGTGTGGGATATTGCGCCTGTTAACTATGAAGCGGAAAATCTTGAAAATAGGCTGTGCTTTGTTGGCCTATGCGGGATGATCGACCCCGTTCGTCCTGAGGTCAAGGCGGCAATTGCGGAATGCAGAAACGCAGGTATTCGTCCTATTATGATTACCGGTGACCATATTGATACAGCGGTTGCCATTGCAAAGGAATTGGGCATCATTACTGAGGATACCTGCGCGATTACCGGTTCTCAGCTGAATGATATGACTGATGAGGAGTTTGAAAGCAAGTTCCGTAATATCAGCGTTTATGCCCGTGTTCAACCTGAGCATAAAACAAGAATTGTCAATGCCTGGAGAAATGCCGGCTATGTAACAGCTATGACCGGTGACGGTGTCAACGATGCGCCTTCTATTAAAAGTGCTGATATTGGCGTTGGTATGGGTATTACCGGAACGGATGTTACTAAAAATGTGGCAGACATGGTGCTGGCAGATGATAATTTTGCCACCATTGTTGGCGCAGTTGAGGAAGGTAGACGGATTTATGACAATATTCGTAAGGCAATCCAGTTCCTTCTCGGCTCTAATATGAGCGAGGTTCTGTCCATTTTTACAGCAACACTGCTTGGTTTTACCATTCTGAAGCCTGTTCATTTACTTTGGATCAATCTGGTTACAGACTGTTTCCCGGCGCTGGCTTTGGGTACAGAAAAGGCAGAACCCAATATTATGCGCCGTAAGCCCCGTGATGCTAAGTCCGGAATTTTCTCCGGCGGCATGGGCGTTGATATTGCTTACCAGGGTGTTCTGGTGACCGTCCTTACCTTAGCATCCTATTTCATTGGTCACTATATTGAAACCGGCAACTGGGAGATTACAAACAGCGCACACGGTATGACCATGGCTTTCCTGACCATGTCCATGGCTGAGATTTTCCACAGCTTCAACATGCGTTCTCAAAGAGGCAGCATTTTCAAATTGGGCTCTAATAATAAGATTCTGTGGCTTGCAAGCGTAGGTTCTCTGATTGCAACTACCTTGGTTTGCGAGGTTCCCGTTCTTGCCAAAGCTTTTGGCTTTGAAGCCGTTGGTATGGGTGAATACGCAATTGCTATTGCACTGGGCTTCATTGTTATTCCTGTTGTTGAGATTATAAAGTTGATTCAAAGAAGAAATATGAACCATTAAATGTGTATGTTTTAGGCAGGAGGGGAATTACATTCCCTCCTGCTGAATTTTTCTATAATTTAGGCGTTTATAGGTTGCTATTTGTTTTTTTGCGTGATAGAATTATTAAGAATAGAAGTAAACGCGGATACTGCGTGTTGCGTGTTTTGAAAATATAGGAGAATGGATTATGACAGAAATAAACTATAGCCGGGAATATCGTACAGTTGCTAAGATTTCCTTGGATGCGATACGCCATAATGGACAGATTGCCCGTAAAACGTTTCCTGAGCAGAAGATACTTTCTGTTTTGAAAGCCGATGCATACGGCCATGGAATTGCTGGGGTTCTGCCTGCGTATGAAATTTTTACGGATTGGTATGCTGTAGCTACAATTGAGGAAGCGTTGCTTGTTCGACAGGGAAGTGACAAGCCCGTTCTTTTGTTTGGACCTGTTCCCGAGGATAAGATTGTTCTTGCAGCAGAAAATAAGATTACCCTTACGGTAGGTAATGTTCCTTACGCCGAAAAAGTGGCTGAAAAACTCTTAGCTGCAGGCTTGACGGTGGATTGTCATTTAAAAATTGATACTGGAATGAATCGTGCCGGTGTACGTTGGCGCGACAGTAAGATTGCTATGGATACAATTCGTAAGATTCATAGCATTGAGTGCTTGCATTTTACCGGTACATATACTCACTTTGCATGCGGTGAAGGCCAGCTTGACTGGGAAATTGCCCATACAAAACAGCAGATGGATCGTTATCTTGAGGCCGTGGAAGCCATGGAAGCCGCTGGAATTCCTGTGGGCATTCGGCACTGCTGCTCCACCGGCGGCGGTTTGGTGAATCCTCAGTACCGTTTGGATATGGTTCGTATGGGTATGTTGCCCATGGGTATGTCTTACTCTGATGAGAGCGCTGATGAATTGGGCTTAATTCCTGCGATGAAATGGGTAAGTTATGTATCTCAAGTTGAAGAGGTGCAAATTGGAGATCCCATAAGCTATGGTTGCACTTTCCGTGCGGACAAGCCTATGAAGATTGGTGTTGTAACCTGCGGATATGCAGACGGTTACCGAAGAGTGTATTCCAACAAGACATCTGTGCTGATTGGCGGTAAAAAGGTTCGTGTTCTTGGCAGAGTTGCCATGGATTATATGATGATTGACCTTACTGACATTGCAGATGCAAAGCCCGGAATGGAAGTTGTCTTACTTGGTAGTGATGGTATTAACAGTATTACAGCACTTGAACTTGGTCAATATGGAGAAAGTGTCAGCGGCGAGGTTACTGGTGCAGTTTCTTCCCGGGTTCCCAGAATATACACAGATAAGGAGTAATATGTTATGTATGATCTGATTATTAAAAATGCCCTGATTTATGACGGAACCGGCGAAAAGCCTTTTTCCGGTGATGTTGCTGTTACTGATGGAAAGATTGCAGCCATTGGTACTGTAAATGCAGATGCCAGAAATGTTGTGGATGCCAAGGGACTTTGCCTTGCTCCCGGTTTTATTGATGCCCATGCTCATAGTGATATTGCTTTGCATAGAGACCCTCAGCGTCTGCATGTTCTTCGCATGGGCGTTACCACTGAAATTAGTGGACAGTGCGGTCATTCTGTCAGCCCCATTACTTCCTCTATGAGTATGCAGACACGGGATTATGTGGCAGGCGTCAATGTTCCGGTTTATTCTTCTCTGGAAGAGCATATTGCATATCTGGATACCTGCGAATTGGGTACAAATCAAATCTTTTTTGCAGGTCATGGCGCATTGAGAGGCAATGTAATGCAGCTTGAAAACCGTGATGCATCGGATGAAGAAATTAAGACTATGCAGGAGGAATTGAAAAAGGCAGTCAAACAGGGCGCTCTGGGTGTTTCTACCGGACTTTCCTATGTGCCGGGTATTTATTCCAATACCCATGAACTAACGGAGTTGGGCCGTGCGGCCGGTGAGGCGGGCGGTATGTATACCACCCATTCCCGCAGTGAATCTATGGGCTTGTTTGACAGCGTTGCCGAATGCATCCATATTTCCAAGGAAGGAAAGGTTCCCGTTAACATTTCTCATTTTAAGTGTGTTGGCAAGCCTTTCTGGAAGCGCTGTGAAGAAGCGCTGAGTATGATCGATCAGGCCAACGAAGAGGGCGCAGATATTATGCTGGATTGCTACCCTTATGTCGCTGCATCTACCACCACATTGAGCGCTATGCCTCCCAAATTCCTGGACGAGGGCGCTGTTGCATTTGCAAAGAAGTTGGAAGACCCTGCTGTTGTGGAAGAAATTCGTAAGGAAATCTACGAGATCAACGATCCCAGCTGGGATAATAGCCTGTATTATGTTGGTGCTGAGAATTTCCTGGTTGTACGAGCTGAGGAAACACCCTGGGCCATCGGTAAGACTTATGCGCAGATCGGTGAAGAATTGGGCATGGATCCCTTTGATGCCATTATGTACATGCTAAAGGTAAACCACGGAACTGTTTATGAGTGCCGTTTCTCTATGTGCGAGGAGAATGTGGAAACTATTTTGAAGCATCCTAAGTGCATGGTTGGTTCCGATGGTATTTACAATTTGGGCGAAGCCTCCGCACATCCAAGAGCTTTCGGTTCGTTCCCAAGATACCTGGGTTACTATATCCGTCAGCGAAAGATTTTGAGCAGGGAAGAGGGTATTCACAGAATCACCGGTATGACAGCTTCCCGGTATGGATTGAAGGGAAAAGGCAATATTAAGGTTGGCTATGATGCAGATCTGGTGCTGTTCGATTATGAAACCATTATCGATCATGCTGATTTCTTGGACCCCTTCAAGCCCAACGAAGGCATTCATCAGGTCTATATTGATGGCAAACTTGTTCTTCAGGACAATGAACCCACCGGCGTTTGGGCAGGAAAGTACCTGAGATAACAGAAAAAAGTGAATTTTTTGCAAAATAATACTTGATTTTTCCAATTTTCCATGCTACAATACACCGGTCTGAAATCAAGGTGAGTCCTCTGCAGTGCCGGGAACCATATCGCCGGAGCAATCTCTGTAAGAACGCCTAATATTAAGGAGGACAATGATATGGATTTGGTAAAGGCTCTGTCCAGCCAGTACATGAAGCCTGAGCTGCCCGAAATGCGGGTTGGCGATACGGTTCGTGTGCATGTGCGGATCAAGGAAGGCGCTCGTGAGCGTATCCAGGTGTTTGAAGGCACCATCATCGCCCGTAAGCATGGCGGCATCGGTGAGACCATCACTGTTCGTCGTATCAGCTATGGCGTTGGCTGCGAGAAGGTTTTCCCCGTTCACTCTCCCAATGTAGCTCTGGTTGAGACTGTCCGTAAGGGTAAGGTACGCCGTGCAAAGCTGTACTACCTGCGTGAGCGTTTCGGAAAGGCTGCCAAGATCAAGGAGAAGGTTTAATCCGACAACTTATAAAAAAAGAGGGGATACCCTCTTTTTTTATTTATATTTTTAAGAAAAAGTGGATTTTTCTTCTTTTCAATTGCATGAAAATCGTGTATAATGAACTAGATATTTAAGTAAGGAGGTGCCGAAATGGATTTTAATGAAAATAAGGAAGAAATTCGAGATGTAGACGGCACCGATATGGGGAAGAATCAAGGGAATAAGCAGCGTAGATTGGAAAAAAATCTGCTGTATTATCTTCATGACCTGTGCTATTTGTTATGTGCGGTGATGATTCTGTTTTTACTGTGCTTTAGGATCGTGATTGTTTCCGGGTCGTCTATGAAAAGCACCCTTGTGGACGGAGATTATCTCCTCTTATTAAGCAGCAGTATTTATCATAATCCCAAACAGGGAGATATCATTGTCGCCAGTAAAGAAAGCTTTGACAATGGAGCGCCCATTGTTAAACGGGTGATTGCGGTTGCCGGGCAGGAAGTGGATATTGATTTTAAAACATCTACTGTATATGTGGATGGCGTTGCCTTGGAAGAGGATTATGTTTTTACACCCACGGATTCTTCAGGAGGTGTTTCCTTCCCGCTGACTGTTGAGGAAGGCTGCCTGTTTGTCATGGGTGACAACCGTTCAAATTCCAAGGATAGCCGATATATAGAAATCGGTTTGATTGACTGCAGGGAGGTGCTTGGTAAGGCGTTTTTCCTGTTTCTGCCGGGAAATGATAAAGGATATGTGAACCGGGATTTTTCCAGAATCGGAGGATTGTACTGATGCAGCAGGATCAAATGAATATTCAGTGGTATCCCGGTCATATGACAAAAACCAGACGGCAGATGGAAGCAGATTTAAAACAGGTGGATGCCGTTTGTGAAATTGTAGACGCAAGGATTCCCATTTCCAGCAGAAACCCGGATATTGATTCTATCTGTGGCAATAAACCAAGAATTATTATTTTTAATCGCATGGATTTGGCAGATGCAGCTGCCACAAAGGCCTGGATTTCCTACTATAAGGAAAAGGGGATTGCAGCGATTGCAACAGATTGCAAGACAAAAAAAGGAATCGGAGATTTTCAACCGGTTGTCCGGTCGGTACTGCGTGAAAAAATTGAGCGGGATGCCGCCAAAGGCATGAAAAGAGCCAACCGTATCATGATAGTCGGCATTCCCAATGTGGGAAAATCCACCCTGATTAATCAAATCTCAGGGCGCAAGGGTGCAAAAGCAGAGAACCGTCCCGGTGTAACCCGGGGTAAGCAATGGGTGAGTGTGGACAACAGTCTTTTACTTTTGGATACTCCCGGTATCCTTTGGCCAAAGTTTGAGGATCCCAATGTTGGCATGATGCTGGCATATACCGGTGCTGTTAAGGAAGGCGTTATCGATATGGAAGAATTAGCCTCCAGATTGATGGAATTGCTTTGGAAGCGCTATCCTAAAGCAGTTACTGAGCGCTACCGTGTGGAAGATCCACTTGATACCACAGGCTATGGACTTCTGCAGGAAGCCGGTAGAAAACGGGGTTTTCTGTTATCCGGAGGTGAGATTCACACCGAACGCATGGCAAAGGTTTTGTTGGATGAGTTCCGCAGCGGTAAGCTGGGTAGATTTACACTTGAACTCCCGGAGGATATTTTATGAATGAAATCAACATGTGGGCAATTGAAGAGTCCCTGTACCATCAAGGTATTACTTTTGTCTGCGGCGTGGATGAAGCCGGCCGTGGTCCGCTTGCCGGACCTGTTTGCGCTGCCGCTGTGATATTGCCTGCGCATGTTGAAATCCCCGGTTTGAACGACAGTAAGAAGCTGACAGACAAACGCAGACGGGCGTTATTTCCTGTTATTAAGGAAAAAGCTGTTGCATACGCCATTGCCTGCGCCAGCCACGAAGAGATTGATGAAATCAATATTCTTCAGGCTACATATCTTGCCATGGAGCGGGCGGTTGCAGGTTTGTCTGTAAAACCGGAGTATTTATTAATTGACGGCAACCGTTCGAAGGATTTTGGAATTCCAACCCAAACCGTGGTAAAAGGGGACAGCTTGAGCGCCAGCATTGCAGCAGCATCCATTTTGGCAAAAGTTACCAGAGATGATATTATGCTGGAATTAGCGAAAAACTTTCCGGAGTATGGATTTGAAGTACATAAGGGCTATGGAACGAAGGCACATTATGCTGCCCTTACCGAGGTTGGACCGAGCCCTATTCATCGTATGACATTTTTAAAGAAGTTTTATGGGGAGAAATAATTTAACAGGTGCGTGGGGAGAGGCGTTGGCTGCTGCGTATTTAAGACGAAAGCGCTATCAACTGGTTTCCACCGGCTACAGAACCAGATTCGGTGAGATTGATCTGATTGTTTCCAATCGAAAGTATCTTGTTTTTGTAGAAGTGAAGTTAAGAAAATCAGATAAATTTGCTGAAGCAAAAGAGTTTGTAGATATTAGAAAACAGACTCGGTTAATCACTTCTGCAGAGATATATTTATCTCAAAATCCCACCGAACTTCAACCTCGCTTTGATGTAATTGAGATATATGCGCCGGAGGGTATCGATACTAAAAATCCTCGTATTAACCATTTGGAGGACGCGTTTCAATGAAATTTCCTGTGTTTGATCTGCATTGTGATACTGCTCTGGGCTTAATGGGCAGAGATCTTTCGGCAGATACTTCTTTGCGTTCCAATAATCTGCATATTGACCTGGAAAGAGCAAAAATCTTTCCGGGGTATGCGCAATGCTTTGCTTGTTTTACAACTACTTCAGACTGCTATCCCAAGGGTAAAACAGTGGAGGATATTTTTGAGCGGGAACTTTCTGTGCTGCTCAGAGAATTTAATGCCCACAGCGATTTAATTTCTCAGGCATTTACCGCCCAGGATATTGAAAATAATCTCCAAAACGGTCGTATGTCTGCCATTTTGACCATTGAAGGTCCTGCAGGATTTGGATTTGATCCGGCGTTGCTGGAGAATCTGCAACAAATCGGTTTTCGGATTACTACCTTGGGCTGGAACGAGAAGAATGTTCTCACCGGCTCCAATATGACCGGCGGTGGCTTGACAGACTTAGGAAAAGCGTATGTTAAAGAAGCGCAACGGTTGGGTATGCTGATAGATATAAGCCATATCAGCGACGAAGGCTTCTGGGATATTATGGACATTACGCAAGCGCCCGTAATTGCAACCCACTCCAACAGCCGTCAGATTTGTCCGCATAAGCGAAATTTAACTGACGAAATGTTTAAAGCTATTTGCAATACCGGTGGTGTTGCCGGTATTAATTTATATACTGAATTTGTGGGTGAGAACGCAGATATTGACACCCTGTGCAATCATGTGTTTCACTTTTTGGAAATGGATCCCGAGGGAAAACATATTTCTCTTGGCGGTGACCTGGATGGCTGTGATACCTTGCCAAAAGGATTCGAGGGAATACAGAGCTATGAAACCCTTGCGCTGCATCTTTCTGCCAGAGGGCTGGATGACAGGTTGATTCAAAATATTTTCTGGAATAATGCATTTGGAGTGATGAAATCATGCTGTATGTAACAACAAGAAATACCGATGAGGTATTTACTGCTTATCATACTTTTACGAAAGATAGACCGGAGGACGGCGGATTTTATATTCCTTTCCGGATGCCGGAATTTTCCCGGGAAGAGATTCTTTCTTTTACGGATAAAAGCTTTGGACAGATTGTTGCAGAGCTGCTGAATTCTTTCTTTTCCTGCGGCCTGACGGGATGGGATGTGGATTTCTGCATTGGTAAAAATCCTGTTAAGCTGGTTGCAATGAGCCATAAGATCTTGATTGCTGAATGTTGGCATAACCATGATTGGAACATGGAGCGCTTTGTAAACAATCTGACAGTTAAGATTGCAGGAGAAAACGGCAATAATCTTGTTCCAACAAACTGGGTGTGGATTGCGGTTCGCATTGCTTTTCTCTTCGGTATTTTCAGCGAAATTATAAACAAAGAGGATGCTGATTCTGGCAAAACCGTTGATGTGGCAGTAACCGCCGGCGATTTCTCCATGCCCATGGCGGTCTGGTATGCAAAGAAAATGGGTTTGCCGATTGGTAATATTATCTGCGGTTGCAACGAAAACAGCGCCTTGTGGGATTTGTTCCATCACGGACAGCTGCATACAGATGTGGATGTGGTTACAACCTTGACACCCAGAGCTGATGTTGGCGTGCCCTCCAATCTGGAACGGCTGGTTAACGCTGCGTTGGGCAGGGAAGAGACGGTTCGTTATCTTGGAGTTTGCCAGGACAAAAAACTTTATACCCCCGATGAAGAACAACTGGCTGTTCTCCGGGAGGGAATCCGTTCAGCAGTTGTAAGCCAGAAACGGATGGATGATGTTATTCGAAATGTTTATAACACTTCCGGTTATCTCTTGGGAACCTACTCTGCGCTGGCATTTGGCAGCTTGCAGGATTACAGAGCAGGCATTGTGGAAAGCAGAACGGCACTGATTATTTCTGAACGGAGTCCTGTGTGCGATCTCAATGCTGTTTCCAACGCAGCCGGTATTTCAAAAGAGGCAATTCAGGAACGCTTCGTATAACATAAGGAGGATTCCATGGCATTATATGCGATTGGCGATCTTCACCTTTGCCTGGGTGTGGCGAAGCCCATGGACATTTTCGGCGGCGCATGGGAAGGATATATGGACAAGCTTCGTGAGGGCATGTCTGTCATTCAACCGGAAGATACCACCGTTTTATTGGGTGATTTGTCCTGGGCGCTTGATATTGAATCTGCCAGAGAAGATTTCTCCTGGATTGATCAAATTCCCGGAAGAAAGATTATTCTAAAGGGCAATCATGATTATTGGTGGAGTACCGCCGCTAAATTCTATAAATTTTGTGAAGATAATGCTTTTTCAAATCTATATATTTTAAATAACAACCATTATGAATGTTACGGTTGGGCGATTTGCGGTACGAGAGGCTGGTTTTTTGAAGAAGAGAAAAGCGGAGAACACGATGAAAAGGTGTTTAAGCGAGAATTGATTCGCTTGGAAGCTTCCTTGAAATCGGCAGGGGATTTGCCTAAAATTGTATTTTTACATTACCCGCCCAGATATAAAGGCTATATTTGTGAACCCATTGTTGAGTTGCTTAACAGATACGGTGTCAGCCGCTGTTTTTACGGCCATTTACACGGGGCAAGCCACGGTTTGGCGCTGGAAGGCTTGTGGGATGGGATAGAATACCGGCTTGTTTCCGCTGATAAATTAAATTTTGATCCATTTCTTGTAAAATTATGAGAAAAATTTTGAAAAAGAGTGGACAAGCCAGGCTTTTCTTGATAGAATAACTTGGTTATAAAAATATAAAGACGGCTGGAATACCAGCATTGATTCAGGAGGAAAAATCATGAATGTAAAAAGCGTAGAAAAGAACGGCAATCAGGCTACCGTGGTAGTCGAGATTGACAAGGAACTGATGGAAAGCGGTGTTAACAAGGCATACTTGAAGGCACGCAAGAATATTATGATTCCCGGTTTCCGTAAGGGCAAGGCTCCCCGTAAGATGATCGAGGCTATGTACGGCGCTCATGTGTTCTATGAAGATGGCCTTGAGGAAATCTTCCCCGAGATCTATGATTTTGCCATTGCTTCCCAGGAGTTTAAGGCTGTGGGCCGTCCCAGCCTGACCGATATGCAGATCAGCGATGATCATATCGTTACTCTGACTTTAACCACCGATGTATATCCCGATGTAACCCTGGGCGACTACAAGGGCATGAAGGTCGAGAAGGAGAAGGTTAAGGTTTCCGATGCCGATGTGCAGGCTGAGCTGGACCGTATGCCTCAGAATGTTGCTTCCACCGAGACCGTTGACCGTCCCGCCGAAATGGGCGATACCGCCAACATTGATTTTGAAGGCTTTGACAATGGCGTTCCCTTCAACGGCGGTAAGGGCGAAAAGCATGATCTGAAGTTGGGTTCCGGTTCCTTTGTTCCCGGTTTTGAGGAGCAGATTGTGGGTATGTCTGCCGGCGAGGAGAAGGATATTGATATTACTTTCCCCGAAGATTACCATGCTGAGCTGGCCGGCAAGGCTGTTGTTTTCCATGTGAAGGTCAATGCAGTTACTACTACCAATGTTCCCGCTCTGGATGACGAATTTGCCAAGGATGTTTCTGAGTTTGAGACTCTGGAGGAGCTGAAGGCTGATGTTCGCGCGAAGGCTGAGGAGCGCGCTCAGAAATCCATTGACGCTTCCTTTGAGCAGACCTGCGTGGATATGGCTGCAGAGAATACGGTTGTTGATATGCCTGCTGCTCTGGTTGAGGCTGAGCTGGATAACCAGATGGAGCGCTTTGCATATCAGCTGCAGATGAGCGGCTACTCTGTTGAGCAGTATGCCAAGATGATGGGCGGCGATCTGAACACTTTGCGCAATACTTTCCGTCCCGCTGCCGAGAAGCAGGCTAAGGTTAATGTGACCCTGGCTAAGATCATTGAGGTTGAAGGCATTACTGTCACCGAGGATGAGATCAATACCGAGTATCAGACTCTGGCGGAGCAGTACTCCCTTGAGCTGGATAAGATCAAGGGTATGGTTCCTGAGACTGAGATTAAGGCTAGCCTGGAGAACCGTAAGGCTGTAAAGCTGATTGTGGATTCTGCAGTTGCTGTTGCACCCAAGAAGACCACCAAGAAGGCTGCTTCTGAGAAGACGGATGCTGAAAAGCCTGCTGCAAAGAAGACCACTGCCAAGAAAACAACCACTACTAAGAAGACCACCACCAAGAAGACCACTAAGGAAGAAACCAAGGAAGAGGAATAATTTTCCTTTAATGTGGTTAGAATATGGAAAGCCCAGAAAGGAGATCTGACCATGAGTTTAGTTCCTTATGTTGTTGAGCAGACCAGCCGCGGCGAACGCAGCTATGACATTTTTTCCCGTCTGCTGAATGATAGAATTATTTTCCTGTCCGAAGAGGTGAATGATACCACTGCCAGCCTGATTGTTGCGCAGTTACTATATCTGGAAGCCCAGGATCCGGACAAAGACATTCAGTTTTATATCAACAGTCCCGGCGGTAGCGTTACTGCCGGTATGGCGATCTATGATACCATGCAGTACATTAAGTGCGATGTTGCAACCATCTGTGTTGGTATGGCTGCATCTATGGGTGCATTCCTCCTGAGTGCCGGCAAAAAGGGTAAGCGCATGGCATTGCCCAATGCTGAAATCATGATTCACCAGCCTTCCGCAGGCACACAGGGTCAAATCACTGATATGGCCATTCATATGAAGCGTTTGGAAACCATTAAGGCTCGTATGAACCGTATTCTTGCTGAAAATACAGGAAAGAGTATAGAAGAAGTTACTGAAGCCTGTGAGCGTGACAATTTCATGACCGCGGAGGAGGCAAAAGCCTTCGGACTGATCGACCGTGTCCTGGACCGCCATTAATTAATAAGGCAGGTATCACTACATGGCTAAAAAGAATGAACAGCCGATCCGCTGTAGCTTCTGCGGTAAGCGTGAAGACCAGGCCCGTCTGATTGCAGGTCCCGGTGTCTATATTTGCAGCGAATGTGTGCAAACCTGCGCAGATCTGTTGGCTGAGGATATTCAGGCGGATGAAAGGGGAAAGCTGAAATCCCCGGACCGTCTGCCAACCCCCATGGAGATTAAATCTTACATGGATGGATATATCATCGGTCAGGAAGAAGCGAAAATTGCGCTTTCTGTTGCGGTTTACAATCACTATAAACGCATATATTTTTCTGATGTTTCCGATGTGGAGCTGCAAAAAAGCAATATCCTGCTGATCGGCCCCACAGGTTGCGGAAAAACCTTGTTTGCGCAGACCCTGGCAAAGATTCTGAATGTACCGTTTGCCATTGCTGATGCGACTACGCTGACGGAAGCCGGTTATGTGGGCGATGATGTGGAGAATATTTTACTTCGTTTGCTCCAGGCTGCAGATTATGATGTGAATTTGGCAGAACACGGCATCATTTATATCGATGAAATGGATAAGATTGCTCGTAAGAGCGAAAATACTTCCATTACAAGAGATGTTTCAGGCGAGGGTGTGCAGCAGGCATTACTGAAGATTTTAGAGGGAACTGTTGCCGGTGTTCCGCCCCAGGGTGGAAGAAAACATCCTCAGCAGGAAACCATTCAGATTAATACGACCAATATCCTCTTTATTTGCGGTGGTGCATTTGATGGTCTGGATAAGATTATCGAGGCAAGAACCGATCGCTCTGCCATTGGCTTTGATGCACCGGTGGTTAGCAAGAAGAAGCGTGATGTGGGTAAGCTGCTTTCTATGGTCGAACCGGATGACCTTTTGAAATTCGGTATTATTCCCGAATTGGTTGGTCGTATGCCTGTGATTACTGCGCTGAAGGATCTGAAGAAAGAAGATCTTATGCGCATTCTGGTAGAGCCTAAAAACGCCTTGACCCGTCAATATGCATCCTTGCTTAAGATGGATAATGTTGAGCTTGAGATCCAGCAGGAAGCTTTGGAAGCCATTGCTCAAAAAGCAATTGACCGACAGATCGGCGCCAGAGGGCTTCGGGCGGTTATGGAACAAACCATGACCCATATTATGTATGAAATCCCTTCTGACCTTACCATCAAAAAGGTCATTATTACACCGGAGTGTGTGCAGGGGTCTGCGCCTCTGATTTTGCGGGATAAAAAGAATCCCCGACCGAAAGCCGGTGTGAGAAACTAATCGTACATGGGAGGGGGTAGGATGCTACCCTCTTCTTTGTTAATTTATCGGGAAGGAGATCCCATGAGTGATATTATTGTAACAGGCAGAATGCCGGTGCTTGCCCTTCGGGGAATGACAGTATTCCCTGAGCAGACAGTACATTTTGATATTGGCCGTATGAAATCTGCAATGGCGCTGGAAAATGCCATGAAAAAAGACCAGCTTCTGTTTCTGGCACCTCAAAAAAATATTAGTGATGATGACCCCGGATTGAGTGATTTGTATGCTGTCGGCTGTGTTGCCAAGGTAAAACAGATCCTACGTTCCCAGGGTGAAAATATTCGCGTTCTGGTTACAGGACAGTACCGTGCAAAAATCACTGCGCTAACTGCTACAGAGCCCTTCTTAAGCGGCACAGTGGAACAAATAGCGGAGATCCCGGGCACAGATTCTCTTCGCAGCCATGCTCTTAGAAGGGAAGCAACAGCCTTGTATGGAAGTTATCTGGATTTTGTTGAACGGCCTGCGCAGGCTGTACAGCTGAAAATTCTGGATTCTGACAGCTGCGGTTATATTGCTGACAGTATTGCACAGAATTCCGGCTTTGATTATCCGGATAAAGCCAAGCTTCTTTGCCAGATCAATGCTGTAAAGAGATTGGAGCATACGATCCAGCTTCTACGGCAGGAAATTCAAATGCTGCAGCTGGAAACGGATATTCAGGAGAAAACGAAAGCCCACATTGATCAGGATCAAAGGGATTATTATCTGCGTGAGCAGATGAAAGCCATCCGGGAAGAGTTGGGCTATGGCGATGAGCACTCTGAGTTTGATCAGCTTGAAAGTAAGATTCTTCAGCTGAAACTACAGGCGGAGTGGGAAGAGAAAGTATTAAAGGATCTTTCTCGTTTGAAAAAGCAACCTTTTGGTTCCTCAGAAGCATCTGTTCTGCGAAACTATTTGGATACTGTTCTGGATTTTCCCTGGAATGAATCCACTAAAGAACGCCTGGAAATTTCTGCGGCAAGAAGGATTCTGGATAAGGATCATTTTGGATTGGAAAAAGTGAAAGCCAGGATTTTGGAAACCCTGGCAGTACGGAAAATGGCACCGGATATGCCACCTCAGATTTTGTGTCTTGTAGGTCCTCCCGGTGTTGGTAAAACCTCTGTTGCGTATTCTATTGCCAAGAGTCTCAACAGAAAAATGGCACGCATTTCCCTTGGTGGTGTGCGGGATGAAGCAGAGATCAGAGGTCACCGTAAAACCTATGTAGGCGCCATGCCCGGACGAATTGTCAATGCGATTATGCAAGCCGGCACTACAAATCCCGTTCTTCTGCTGGATGAGGTGGATAAGATGGGAATGGATCACCGCGGTGATCCCGGTGCAGCCTTGCTGGAAGTATTGGATGGCGAGCAAAACAAGACCTACAGAGATCATTTTCTGGAGATACCGGTTGATCTTAGCAATGTATTTTTCATTACAACAGCAAACACATTGGACACAATTCCCAAACCTTTGCTTGATCGTATGGAAATCATTGAATTGAACTCCTATACAGACGAAGAGAAGGTCATGATTGCTAAGAATCATCTGATTCCAAAGCAGATGAAGAAACACGGCTTAAGAAAAAGTCAGCTGAAAATTTCTGACGATGCTGTTCGGGAAATCATTCAGTGTTATACCAGAGAATCCGGTGTGAGAAGTCTGGAACGCCGAATCGCAGATATTTGCCGAAAGGCAGACATGAAGCTTTTGGAGAATGAGAATCTTACCAAACTGACCCTTACCGGAAGTAATTTGGAGGAATATCTGGGTGTGCGAAGATTCCTGCCGGACAGAATTCCCGGTTCAGATCAAGTTGGTCTGGTTACCGGACTTGCATGGACCAGCGTGGGCGGAGAAACTCTGGAAGTGGAAGTCAATGTGATGGAGGGAACCGGCAAGCTGGAATTGACCGGTAATTTGGGGGATGTAATGAAGGAATCTGCCCATGCAGCCTTAAGTTATATCCGTGCCAATGCAGAAATCCTTGAAATCTCACCTGATTTTTATAAAACTAAGGATATTCATGTTCATTTCCCGGAGGGTGCCGTTCCTAAGGACGGTCCTTCTGCCGGTGTTACTGTATGCACGGCAATGGTTTCTGCTCTGACAGGCAGAACGGTTCGCAGAGATGTAGCAATGACAGGAGAGATTTCTCTTCGTGGCAGAGTTTTACCCATAGGCGGCTTGAAGGAAAAGACTATGGCCGCATTGCGTTACGGAATTCGTACAGTCATTATTCCTGCGGATAATGAAAAGGATCTTGAGGAGATTGATCCCATCGTCAAAAAATCTCTGAACTTTATCACGGCCAGACATGTTGATACTGTTCTTGCAACAGCGCTGAATTATAAGCCGGAGCCTGCACACACCATTTTGTCCGATATTCCCGGAGAAGTGAAGCATAAATCCCACAAACCCGGGATTCGTCAGTGAGGATTACTTTATGAATCTCAATAAAGTAGAGTTCTATATTTCTGCAGCCTCTTCCCGGGATTTTCCGGGAAGAAGGCTTCCGGAAATCGCCTTTGCAGGCAAGGCCAATGTGGGAAAATCGTCTGTTATCAACCGTATTCTTAACCGGAAAAATTTCGCTCGGGTTGGTGATAAGCCAGGTAAGACTGTACATGTTAATTATTTCACTGTGGATGATACCTGTTATTTTGTTGATTTGCCCGGTTATGGCTACGCCAAGGTTTCTCAGGCAGAAAAAGACAGATGGGGACGCTTAATGGAGTCCTATTTTGCAGCAGGCAGAATTGACCTCGGTGTTATGATTGTTGATTCTCGCCATGCGCCAACAAACAATGACATTACCATGGCTCAGTGGTTCCTGGAAAGCGGATGTCCCTTTGTTGTGGTTGCCAACAAGCTGGATAAGCTGAAGAAAAGTGAAATTCTTCCCAATATGCAGCGAATCCGGGAAGATCTGGAATTACCGGATGCTTGTCCTGTGTTACCTTTTTCTGCTGAAAAGGGAACAGGCAAAGATGAGCTTGTTCGCTTGATTTTATATGCTGTAGAAAAATAAATGAACAGCCGGCAACATTTGTTGCCGGCTGTCTTATTATGCAAGCTGTTCCTTTGCTTCTTTTAAAGCGCGAGCCAGTTGATCAGGGCAGGAGGTATCTTTCATTCCGCAATGAATACCGTCGACTCTGGCAATTACATCATCAATGCTCATACCCTCTACCAGAGATGCGATTCCTTTCAGATTGCCGTTGCAACCGCCCAGGAACTGAACATTCAGTACCTTGCCGTCCTCAACATCAAAGAGAATGTGCTGAGAGCAGGTGCCCTTGGTTTTGTATTCAAATTTCATATGTAAATTCCTTTCTAAATTAATCAGTGTATTTTCTGTATTATATGACACTATTGCATCTTTCGCAAGTGTAATTTTCTTTATTTCGGTTATTCTACAGTAAAGGGAGGAATGAATATGGAAACCAGACAAGATCCTGAACAAGTAAAAGAAGACCGAGAACAGGTTGTGGAGCTTGGTTCAGATATTACCAAAAGCAGTAAAGGAAACATTTATACACTCACAATCATCGGGCAGGTGGAAGGTCATCAGGTTCTGCCGGAAACTTTGAAGACCACAAAATACGAGCATGTGTTACCCTTGCTGGCGGGAATTGAAGAGAATGATGAAATTGATGGCTTGTTGTTACTTTTAAACACAGTCGGCGGCGATATTGAAGCAGGTCTGGCCATATCAGAAATGATTGCCGGAATGAAAAAACCCACGGTTTCTCTTGTGCTGGGAGGAGGACATTCTATTGGAATTCCATTGGCTGTATGTACAAAAAAATCTTTCATTACACCAACTGCCAGTATGACAGTTCATCCCGTGAGAATGACCGGACTTGTTGTGGGTGCGCCCCAAACCTTTCGGTATTTTCAGCGTATTCAGGAGCAAATTGCGGATTTTGTTACTGCAAATTCCGGTATTTCCAGAGAAAAATTTGAAGCCTATATGATGAAAACAGGGGAGATGGCTACGGATGTTGGTACAATTCTATATGGTAAGGAAGCAGTTGAATCCGGCCTGATTGACAGATTGGGAGGTTTAAACGATGCATTGACTGCACTTCACAGGATGATTGATAAGAAAAAAACCGGAAAAAGTAAGTAACAGCATAAATAATGGTGGAAATCCTTGTTTTAGTGTGCTATAATAACTCATATTATTATGGGAGGGGTAGGCATGGATAATGGCTTTTTTGATGTTTTAATACTGTCCCTGGTTTCCGGGTTTACCGAATTCGTGCCTGTGTCCTCCCAGGCACATCAACAAATAGTCATGAAACTTTTTGGAATTCGTGATATCCATCCACTTCTTAATCTTTTTATACATATGGGTATATTAATTGCCCTGTATTTATCGTGCAAGAACCATATTCTTCGCATTCGCAGAGAAATTAATCTTAAAAAGATTCCCAAGCGCAGAAGAAAACGCCATCCGGATCCGCAGACTGTTATGGATTTTTCTCTCATAAAGCATGCTTCTGTTTTTATGTTGCTTGGTTTTTTGCTGTATCCGTTTGTGGGCTCCTGGGAAAATCTTTTACCCATATCTGCGGCATTTTTGATTATCAATGGATTGATCCTACATATTCCTATGTATATTGCTACCGGAAATAAGGATTCCAGATCCATGACTAAGCTTGATTCTGCGGCAATGGGTTTGTCCTCGGCGCTTGGTATTATTCCCGGCATTTCCAGGGTTGGTGTTGGCACCAGCTACGGAATAGCCAGAGGGGCTGATTATCAGCATGTATACCGTTGGAACTTACTGATTAGCATTCCTGCGTTGATTGTGTATTGCATTCTGGATGTGGTTGCGCTGTTTTCTGTTGGTTTTCATGATGTGTCATTTTTATTCGTCCTGTTTTGCTTAATCGGCCTTGGCACTGCTTTGATTGGCGGGCTTCTGGCAGTTAATTTGTTGCGTATATTTTCAGCCAGATCCGGTATTAGCGGTCTTTCTTATTATTGCTGGGGTGCAGCATTGTTTGCGTTTATTCTTTATTTATACACCTGATTTCCACTTGGGAGGGTATTATGGCAGATAAAAAGCGTAAATCTCAGGCAGAAAAAGCGGTTTCTGCTTCCAAATCCAAAACAAAACAGAATAAAGCTAAAAAGGAATCTGTAGATAAAAAGAAAAGTCCTTCTGCAGACCGCGAGATCCCTGTAAGACTGATTACATCTGTGATTTGTGCCGGATTGTTTATTTTATTCCTTTTCATCTTTCTGAAACCGGAAGGCGTGGTCAACCGTCTGATTGAAAATGTAGCATTGGGCTTGTTTGGTAGAATCGGTTTCTATGTATCCATTCCTTCACTGCTGTATTTATTCATTATTCAGGCATTTAGCGGGAAAAGACCTGTACTTATGCGCAGCATTTGTTTGATTTGCTTCATTTTGCTTTGTGGTAGTATTTTCCATTTGTGTCTGAATTTTCAGTCCGCTGCCAACGAATTGCCCGGCTTGGTTGAACTGTATAACGGCGGCAATGATGGCAGCACAGGCGGTGTGATCTGCGGCGGAATTACAGAATTGCTTTCCTACCTGATCGGTAATTATGTTACGATTATTGTGTTGATTTTAGGAGCGATCTTTACCCTTTTGGCGTCCATGCAGATTACCATTCCCAGCATTATTCGAGCAGTGAAAGAACGTCCCAGAGCTGAGTGGGAGGATGAAGTAAAAGAGCCTCGTCCGGAGCCCGCTGCTATTGTAGTCAATCATATTGCCAATAAGCGCATTGCTTATGTGGAAAATAAAAGAAACAGGGAGGCAGCTGCTTCCGCGGAAATGAACGAAACTCAGATTTCTTCTGATATTTCTGCTTCAAACACGACCAAAAACAAAACAGAAATTGATATCGATATTGATGCACCCGCAAAGGGCATATCTGCTGAGGATCTGACGGAGGATGAAATTCTTTCTCCTTCTGTGGCAACAAAAGCTTCTGCCATAGATATTCCTGTGGATGATACCATCCCTGAGCAAATGCCTGCTTACAGACCTGATGAGCCGCTACAAAGCGCTCCCAAGGTCGTTAAGCCCCGAAAGGTTACAGCCAAGGAAGCTGACGAATCCGCGCAGCAGGTTGCGGAAGAAATCGCAAAGGCAGAAACCGTTGAAAAGCCGGAATATTGCTATCCGCCCATTGATCTTTTAAATCTTCCCAGCGGTGGAGCCGCTGACGGTTCCGCTGAAATAAAGGAAAATTCCCGCCGTTTGAACGAGACACTGGCAAGCTTCCGTATTGATGCCCAGATTATCAATGTTACTCGCGGACCCAGTGTTACACGGTACGAGGTTGAACTGGAGAAGGGTGTTCGTCTTAGCAAACTGACTACTGCAGCTGACGATATTGCCCTCAGCCTGGGTGCTTCCGGCGTCAGAATTGCTGCAGTTCCCGGCAGGATTTCTGTTGTCGGCATTGAGGTTCCCAACCGCGCTGTGACTACGGTATCTCTGCGTGAGGTTATTGACTCACAGGAGTTCAATAAGGCAAAGTCCAAGTCCTCCTTTGCGGTTGGTAAAGACATTGGTGGCAGCTGCATTATTGGTAATATTGCAAAACTTCCCCATATGCTGATTGCCGGTACTACCGGTTCCGGTAAGTCCGTATGTATGAACTCCATCATTATCTCATTATTGTATAAAGCAAGCCCCGATGATGTAAAGCTCATTATGGTTGACCCAAAGATGGTGGAGCTTGGCATTTATAACGGAATTCCTCATTTGTTGATTCCTGTTGTAACCGATCCTAAAAAGGCCGCAGGCTCCCTTCAGTGGGCTGTGACGGAAATGATGCGTCGGTATAAATCCATGTCCGATGCCGGAGTCCGTGATCTGGAATCCTATAACAGCATTATGGATCTTGATGATCCTGCAAAAAAGATGCCTCAAGTGGTAGTTATCATTGATGAACTTGCTGATTTGATGCTGGTTGCTGCCAAAGAAGTGGAAGAATCCATTTGCCGTATCGCGCAGATGGGTCGCGCAGCCGGTATTCATCTGGTGATTGCAACTCAAAGACCCTCTGCAGATGTGATTACCGGTTTAATGAAAGCAAATATTCCCTCCAGAATTGCATTTGCGGTTGCATCTGCCATGGAATCCAGAATTATTTTGGATACTATGGGCGCAGAAAAGCTTGTAGGCAAGGGTGACATGTTGTTTGCACCTATTGGCAGCGGCAAGCCTAAGCGTGTACAGGGCTGCTTTGTTAGTGATCCCGAAGTGGAAGCTGTTGCAAATTATGTAAAAGCACACTATGTTACCAGCTATGATCAGGAAGTTATGGAAGAGATTGAGCGGAAAGCAGCGCAGACCGGCAATTCTAAGTCCGCTGCACCCGACCCGGAGCCCTCTTCTGACGAGCTGGACGGTGACGAAATGCTTCCCGCAGCTGTGGATGTTATTTTGGAAACAGGGCAGGCTTCTGTATCTATGCTCCAGCGACGGCTGAAATTAGGCTATGCCCGGGCAGCCAGAATCGTGGACGAAATGGAAGAGCGGGGCATTGTCGGTCCTTTCCAGGGAAGTAAACCCCGCGCCATTTTAGTTACTAAGGAACACTGGGAGACCATGCGTTCCGGTGGTAGCGCGCAAATGGATTTTGACGACCTGGAAGAGGAATACTTTGATGGTGATGAGGAGACATTTGAATAACTGTCTTTTCACATAAATTTGCATCGCATCCGGAAAGCCGGAGCGACAGCAGGAGGTTTTTTAAATGAAGAAAAATGTTAAACAGATGGTCACGGTATCGTTACTGAGTGCGCTGGTGGTTGTACTCCAGCTGCTTGGCTATGTTTTGCCAAGGGTGGGGCCGTTTGGCTTGTCCTTTGTTCTGATACCAATTGTAATCGGCGCAGCCGTTTATGGAGAAAAGGCAGGTGCATTTCTCGGCGGCGCCTTTGGCATTGTGGTATGTATTTGCTGCAATAACGGATTGGACGGCGGCGGCCTTATGGTATGGCAGGCCAGTCCCATCATGTGCATCGTAGTTGTTATGCTTAAGGGCATACTGGCAGGATACATTACCGGTTTGGTTTATAGATTGCTGGTAAAAAAAAATCGTCATATTGCTATGCTTTGTGCAGCCGCCCTGTGTCCCATTGTAAATACAGGCATTTTCCTGCTCGGTATGCGTCTGTTTTTCTTTGATGTACTTAAGGTATGGGCCAACGGAAGCAATATTGTCGGTTATTTGTTGACTGGTATTATTTTAGTTAATTTCGTACCGGAATTATTAATCAATATTATTTTCAGTCCTGCGGGTCAGCGCATCGTTGATGTTGTAAAAAGAAAATAATCCTTGCTTTGAAAGAGCAGACACACATGTGTCTGCTCTTTTTGCATATTTAACTGACAGTCGCATAGTCTTAATTAGGAGTGATGCAAATGATATGTGCCTGGCAGGAGTATCTGAATATTCTTCCTGTATGGATGAAGCAACCCGTGGACGAGCTTGGTAGGGGAGTATTAAATGAATTACGCCTACGAATTGGACTTCGTCCGGAACTGGTTACAGTTTCCGGTTCTCTGTATTTGGATCGGGTCAATACACAGGAGGATCTGAGTTATGTCATAAATGCGGCATCCCAGTATTCGCCATGGGCTGCAGAAACCATTGCAAATGGTTATATAACTTCCGTTGGCGGTCACAGAATTGGCATATGCGGTGATGCAGTTGTTAAGAATTTTCATATGACAGGTATCCGCTCACCAACATCTCTTAATATTCGTGTAGCCAGAGACTTTCCCGGTATAGCAAAAAACATACCAAAAGACAAGGGTTCCATATTGATTATCGGAAAGCCCGGGAGTGGAAAAACCACATTGTTAAGGGATCTGATTCGTAATTTGTCAGAGTATGATTCCGGATCTGTTGGCGTTGTGGATGAAAGAGGTGAATTATTTCCAGTTACCCAGGGAAAACACAGTTTTTTAACCGGTCCCAAAACTGATGTTATGACCGGATGCTCCAAAAAAGACGGAATTATGTGTTTTATTCGTACAATGGGGCCGGAATGTATTGCTGTTGATGAGATTACCAAACAAGAAGATTGTGAAGCATTGATACATGCAGGCTGGTGCGGTGTCAAAATATTGGCTACTGCACATGCCGGCAGTAGGATTGATTTATTATCACGGCCTGTTTATGCGCCGCTGGTAGCAACAAATTTATTTTCAACACTAATCGTTATGCAAGCGGACAAGTCCTGGAAGGTGGAAAGGTTGTAATATGTACTTAAAACTAATGGGTGCTGCTCTGGTAGTTCTTGGGAGTGGCGCTACCGGCTTCGTAATGGCGGCAAATCATAAGGCAGAAGAAAAATCACTGCAGCAGCTATTATCCATACTTGATTATATGGAATGTGAGCTGCAATATCGGTTAACACCGCTTCCTATGCTGTGCAAACAAGCGGCAAATGAAGCTGACGGTATTCTGAAAAAGCTTATGTATGATTTTTCCGCAGAACTGGAAGATCAGATTTCTCCTGATGTTTCCAGCTGCATGTATGCCGCGTTAAATAAGCATGGCAATATTCCGCCCAAAACCTTAAAATGTTTGAAAATCCTTGGAAGCTCCCTGGGAAGATTTGATTTGGAGGGGCAGCTTAAGGGGTTGGAAGCGGTTCGGTCTATGTGTAGAGGTTTATTAAAAGCCCTTGAAAAAGATAAGGATGTTCGCAGAAGAAGTTACCGAACGATCAGCTTATGCGCAGGAGCCGCTCTAGCTATTCTTTTACTGTAATATATGGACATTGATCTTATTTTTAAAATTGCTGCAATAGGAATTATGGTTTCAATCTTAAACCAGGTGTTGTCCCGTTCCGGCAGAGAGGAACAGGCAACAATGACCACGCTTGCCGGTTTAGTGGTTGTGTTGATGATGATTGCTAAAGAAATTGCAGCATTATTTGATATGCTCAAGTCGTTATTTCATTTCTGATGGATAATTTTATAAAAATTATAGGCTGTGTATTGATTGCCTCCATTCTGTATTTGATTTTATCCAAGCGGGATAAGGACATATCCGTCTTACTGACATTAGCCGTTTGCAGCACGGTTGTTTGTACCGCCGGTATATATTTAAAACCCTTGCTGAATTTCTTTGAAGGACTTCGTACCACAGCAAATCTAAATCCCGAAATATTTAAAATCCTTTTTCAGGCTGTCGGGATTGGTATTCTTTCAGAGATCACAGCGCTAATTTGTACGGATATTGGTAATGCGGCAATGGGGAAAACTGTTCAGATCCTTTCAACTGTTATGATTCTATACTTATCTTTACCCTTGTTCCAAAGGCTGATGGATCTGATAAACGGTATTTTAGGAAGTATATGATTAAAAGAATTATCATTATCGTGGCATTCATCCTATTTCTGAGCGTGCCTGCCAATGCAATGGAAATTGAAGCACCGGAGGTACCGGAATCCGGCGCCCAATTGATGCCGGATGATCCGCAATCTTTTGGAGAAGGATTGCTTTGGATTCTCAAAAAGGGTATGGAAGCCTTTCAGCCAGAGGTTATAAACGCCTGCAAATTATGTGTTCAGATCATTGCAGTAATCATATTAACTTCTGTTACAATCCATATTCCCGGAAAAAACGAGGGAATCATCAAACTGGTTTCAACAGTATCTCTTGCCGCTGTGTTATTGGGGACATCCAGAACACTTATCTCACTCGGTGCGGAAACAGTTCGCACCATGTCGGAATACGGAAAACTGCTATTGCCGGTTATGACAGCAGCATTGACAGCCCAGGGGGGTGTTACATCTGCATCGGCATTATATGTAGGCACAGCTTTTTTCAATTATCTTCTAACTGCAGTCATCAACGGGTTGATCATTCCTATGCTTTATGTGTACTTATGCTTATGTATTGCAGGAAATGTTCTGGAAGAGGGGTCACTGACCAAACTAAAGGATTTTGTCAAATGGCTTATGACATGGTTGCTTAAAATTATTCTGTATGTGTTTACAGGCTATCTTTCCATTACAGGCGTTGTAAGCGGCGCAACAGATGCAACGGCAGTAAAGGCAACAAAGCTTACAATTTCCGGGGTAGTACCGGTTGTTGGCAATATATTGTCAGATGCTTCTGAAATGGTGCTGGTCAGCGCAGGAATTCTCAAAAATGCAGCAGGCATATACGGTGTGTTGGCACTGATATCCCTTTGGCTTGCGCCATTTATTAAAATAGGAACACAATATTTGATATTAAAACTTACAGCCTCCATTTGTGATGTGTTTGGTGATAAGAAATCTGTTTGTTTGGTACATGATTTTTCCGGCGGCATGGGAATGCTTGTGGGAATGACAGGAACGGTATGCTTATTGCATCTGGTCAGCACAATTTGCTTTATGAAAGGGATTGGATAATGGAATCAATCAAAACCTATCTGATCTCTGTCACAGCATCCGCTGTTATATGTAGCGGTATTATATCCTTGGTTGGGGAAAAAGGTTCACCGATCACAAGATTGTTGGTGGGTATTTTCATGACATGTACAATATTAAGCCCGCTGGTAGATATAAAACTGGAAAACCTTGAATATATTACAGAGGGAATTCTGCTGGAAGCTAATGATGCGGTGTCGGTTGGAAAAAATATGGCTGCTACGGATTCCCGGAAGTTCATAACGGAGCAATATGAAGCATATATTTTGGACAAAGCCTCTTCTTTACATGCGGATGTGACCGTCAGTATTCATTTGGAAGAAACCGGTTTGATAGATTCCATCACGATCAGAGGGCAAATTTCACCCTACGCAAAGGCTGAGCTTACAAAGTATCTTACCAATGAGTTGGGTATACCCGAGGAGGATCAAAATTGGACAGAGTAGACTTGGTGAAAAGGGTACAAAAGTTTTTAATCCGATATAAGTATGTGATTGCTGTTTTGCTTGTCGGTGTAGTGTTTATGCTAATTCCATCCAAGGAAAAAGCAGAAGTGAAAGAGCAAGTGTCTCCTGTTATTCAGGAAATCTCAATGGAAGAAAAGCTGGAAAAGATTCTCTCACAAATAGAAGGGGCAGGGGAGGTTAGGGTTTTATTAAGTCAGGCATCAGGCGAAGAATATGTTTATCAGAATAATACAGACAGTCAAGTAAATTCCTCGGGGGATACAACGCAGTCGGATACCGTAATAATCTCAGATTCCGGAAGAAACGAACAGGGACTTATCAAGCAGATTAATCCACCGAAATACAGAGGCGCTATTATTATTTGCACCGGCGGGAATGATCCTGTTGTCAGATTATCGGTTGTGGAGGCTGTTTCAAATGTAACAGGACTTGGGGTAGACAAAATTACAGTTTTGAAAATGAAATGATTGGGAGGCATTATCATGAAAAAGTGGAAGAAGAACCTAATGGCGGTTGCGGTACTTGTTACCGTATGTGCCGGTATTTACATCAACTGGCTTTACAGCGAAGACCAGACAACTGCAGATTTGACGGATACACTCGACAACGAAAAGCTACTCTCATCCGATATGCTGGTAATCGGAATGGATTCTCTTTCTGACAGTGATACATCTGCTGATTACTTTGCAGCAGTTAGACTTTCCAGACAGGAAGCAAGAGATAATGCGGTAACGCTGCTTCAAGAAGCCATGGCATATTCCGATGAAAATGCGAATTCCGAATCCGCCGCACAGCTGGAAAATATCGTTAAAATTGCTTTGTGCGAGGCGCAAATTGAAAGCTTAATTATTGCAAAAGGCTATCGGGATTGTGTGGCATACATAGGAGAAGACGGAATTTCTGTAGCTGTCGCATCTCCCGAGGGCGGACTGCAGCAGGATGATGTTGCTGTGATTGCTGATATTGTGCTGACCCAATCTCAATTTACAATGAACGATATTCGTGTTGTGGAAGTGCAGTAACAATACCCTCCGGATCTATCATTCCGGAGGGTATTTAACATTCGCAGAAAATGGTTGTATTTTTTTATATTTGTGGTACAATATAAAAAATATGTCACGAAACATAAAGTGAATACCATTTAGGAGGTACTACCATGGCTGAAAACAAGCAGTATATTACACAGGCTCAGGAGAATGGTGCAATCATGATTTCTGAGGATGTGATCGCATCCATTGTTGCGCAAGCCTTAACAGATGTTGAAGGTGTTGTTGGCTTAAGCAACAAACCCGGCGCTGATATTGCTGATTTTATCGGCAAGAAGAATTGGGGCAGGGGACTGCGTATTGAAATTGCTGAAGATGAAGCGGTTTCCATTTTCTGCGACATTGTTGTCCTGTACGGTCATAGTGTTGTGGCTGTTGCCGGCAATGTGCAAACTGCCATTTCCTCTGCGCTTGAGGCTGTTGCAAATTTGAAAATTGCAGCCGTTAATGTGAATGTTTGCGGAATTGTTCGCAAGTAAGGAATTTTACTATGACTAGAGCAAACGCCAGAGAACTGGCAGTACATTTGATTTACGGCAGAGATTTTACAGGTGAAGAACCGGAAGCTGTGATTACAGCCCGCCTGCAAAAAGAATATTATGCAAAGCTTGCAGAAGATAACGATGTATATACTGAAAGACCCAGCCGTGCACAGCTGTCTTATATTGATACTGTTGTATCCGGTGTTGCCAACCGCGCAGAGGAGCTGAATGGGTACATTGCCAGGTATTCCATTGGCTGGGATGTATCCAGAATTTCCCGTCTTGCCAGATCTATTATGCAGCTGGCTATTTTCGAAATCCTTTATGTGGAGGATGTACCCACCGGTGCAGCCATTTCCGAAGCAGTTCGCGTTGCCAAGAAATATGATGGCAATGATACGGGCTCCTTTGTGAATGGAATTCTGGGTAGTTTTGCAAGAAGCCTTTCTGATACAAAAGAGGACTGATTTCATGTCTACTATTGGTATTGATACCAGTAACTATACTACATCCATCGCATTTTTTGACGGTGTTACAGGAGAAAATTACTCCCGCCTTTTGCCTGTGAAACAGGGGGAGTTGGGACTTCGTCAAAGTGATGCGGTCTTTGCACATATCAAAAGCCTGCCGGAGCTTTCCGGCAGGCTGTTTTCCAATTTGGATACTGCTGATATTACTGCCGTAGGTGTCAGCACAAGGCCCCGTGCGGTAGAGGGCAGCTATATGCCTTGCTTTCAGGTTGGATACTCTCATGCGGCTATGTTGGCTTCCTTTTTGGGTGTGCCCTTAGTAGAGGTTTCTCATCAGCAAGGGCATGTTGCTGCCTCTCTTTGGAGCGCAAACCAATTGGAATTAATGGATATGCCGCATTTGGCGTGGCATCTATCCGGCGGCACTACGGAATTGCTTTTGGTTGAGCCGGAGCAGGGGAATGTAATATGTACTAAAATTGGCGGAACTACTGATATATCTGCCGGTCAGCTGATTGACCGTACAGGGCAGCTGCTTGGCTTACCTTTTCCCTCCGGTAAACATCTGGATGCTCTCAGCAGTCAGGCAATTGAAACGGATGTGTTTCGTGTAAAATGCCAGGAGGCCAGCTTTTCCCTTTCCGGCGTTCAGAACAAGGTGCAGCAATATTATGAGAAATCCAAGGATCCTGCTGAAACTGCAGCATTTGCGCTTCGCTGCGTTGCGGGGGCTGTTTACCGTGCCTCAGAGAATGCCAAAAAAATTTATCCCGATTTGCGGATTGTTTTTTCCGGTGGTGTGGCCTCAAACACCTTACTGCGGGCGCAGCTTGCGGATTTAGAACCCGTTTTTTGTCCGCCTGCATATTCAACCGACAACGCAATGGGCGTTGCTGTGCTTGCTCACAGACTTCAGAGGTAAGATTATGACGCAACAGGTTTTAACCATTACCCAGATCAATGAATATATCCGTGCAAAAATGGATGCGGATTCGCTTTTATGTAATTTAGCGATCAAAGGCGAAATCAGCAATTATAAGCTATATCCCTCCGGGCATCATTATTTTACCCTTAAGGATGAAGGTGGAGCGCTAAAGTGCGTTATGTTTAAGGGCAATGCGTTTCGTATGCGTTTTCGCCCCGAAAATGGCATGAAAGTTATTGCCATTGGTCGTATTTCCGTTTATCCCCGGGATGGTGCCTACCAGCTGTATTGCACCTCCTTGACACCGGATGGCATTGGTGATCTGCATGCCGCTTTTGAGCAGTTGAAAACAAAGCTGCAGTCACAGGGGCTATTTGATCCTTCCCATAAAAAACCACTGCCTGCTTACCCTCAAACAATCGGAATTGTCACCAGTGAAGCCGGCGCTGCTGTTCATGATATGCTGCGAATCCTGCATAAGAGGTATCCGATCGTAAAAGCGGTTTTACTTTCGGTTCGCGTACAGGGAGTAGAAGCACCGGAGGAAATAGCCGCCGCAATTCGTTATGCCAATCGCTTTCAGCTTGCCGACCTTTTAATCGTTGGCAGGGGAGGCGGCTCTATTGAAGATCTGTGGGCATTTAATGACGAACGGGTTGCTCATGCCATCTATGAATCTGAAATTCCTATTATTTCTGCCGTAGGGCATGAACCTGATGTCACTATCAGCGATTATGTTGCCGATGTCAGAGCGGCCACCCCGTCGAATGCAGCAGAGCTTGCTGTGCCGGATCAGGATGCATTAAAGCAATCCTTGGATTCTGGGATAAATACAATGTCAACGGCGTTTATGCGACAACTGAGAGTCTCCAGACAGCGGTTGGACACGCTTAGAGCAACTTATTGTTTTCAGCGCCCGGAAAACTATGTTTTAAATCGTAAAGAAGCTTTACAGGTACTGGCTGGAAAACTGAAATCCGGCGGAGAAAACCTTTGCAACAAAAAACGAAACAGCTTTGTTTCCTTAACAGCAAAGCTGGATGCCATGAGTCCATTAAAAGTATTATCCCGGGGATATGCAATGGTCGAGAATGAGCAGGGAAGTGTGCTTCGATCTGTTTCTCAGTTTTCTCTCGGAAGTCATTTCTCGGTGAGATTTGCCGATGGCGTTGTGGATGCAACTGCTGATCATATTAAGGAGAATGAAAATGACGTTTGAAGAAATGATGAACCGTCTGGAACAAATTGTCCGTGAAATGGAGCGCGGTGATGTTCCGCTGGAAGAGTCCATGAAGCTGTTTCAGGAAGGAACAGAACTGGTAAAGAGCTGCTGCAAAATGCTGGATGAGGCAGAGCTTTCTGTTAAAAAAATTGTTGCCACCCAGGATGGACCGGTAGAAGAGGATTTCGATCATGAGCAATAATTTGGATACTGGACTGAAACAGTATAAAGAATCCATTGAAGGCTATTTAAATAACTGTTTATTTTACGAGGATGAACCCCAAAAAGAATTGTTTGATGCCATGCGCTACAGCCTGCTGGCAGGCGGAAAACGGCTTCGCCCTGTATTTGTTTATGAGTTTTGCCGTATGTGCGGTGGGGATTGGGAGAAAGCATCTCCCTTTGCCGCCGCCGTGGAAATGATCCATACATACAGCTTGATTCATGATGATCTGCCGTGCATGGATAATGACGATTACCGGCGAGGCCGATTGACAAATCATAAGGTTTACGGGGAGGCCGTGGCTGTTCTTGCCGGGGATGCCTTATTGACTTCTGCTTTTTCTCAAATTTCCAACGCGCCGTTTGATGCCCAAACCCGTATTGAGGCTGTTAAGATTCTTTCGAAGTGTGCAGGAGAATTGGGAATGGTTGGCGGTCAAGTACTGGACATTATGAGTGAACAACGGCAATGCACGGAAAAAGAAGTTCTTGATATTCAGCTTCGTAAAACCGGTGCATTGATTCGCGCAGCCTGTATGCTGGGCGTTCTTGCCGGTGGCGGTAATGCGCAGCAACTTTCTGCAGCGGCATGCTTTGCAAATGATTTAGGACTTGCCTTCCAGGTTCGGGATGATATGCTGGATGTGATTGGCGACGCCAAGGAGTTGGGTAAAGCCACCGGCGCAGATGAAAATAAAAACACATTTGTTCGCCTGTATGGGTTGGAAAAATGCGAGGAGCTTGTTAGCTTTTATACAGAGCGTGGAATTCACGCACTGGAATGCTTTGATGATCCTTGTTTTATGATTGCGCTTGCCAACCAACTAACCCAGAGAAATACATGAATTAATTGCCTCTAATACGCAACGCTCTCGTTGGGAGCGCCAGATGTTAGAGGCAATTTTGTTTTCATTGACATCCATGTGTCAGGGGAGTATAATAGGGAAAAAGTTTGGAGTGCTACCATGAAAAAATCCTACATACATTCCTTAATTAAGCTACTGATTTCCATGACAATCTTTGGAACAATTGGATTGTTTGTACGCTATATTTCTTTGCCCAGTAGTGTGATTGCGCTTGTACGCGGCGTGATTGGTTCTATTTTTCTTCTCATATTGATGGCATTACGAAAGCATAAAATCAATACGCAATCTATTAGGAATAACTTGTGGTATCTCATTGCTTCCGGTATTTGTATTGGGTTTAATTGGATATTCTTATTTGAGGCTTACCGGTTTACATCTATTGCGGTTTCCACGCTGTGTTATTACATGGCACCTGTTTTTGTTATTCTTCTTTCTCCTGTTTTTTTAAAGGAAACTTTAAATTTTAAAAAAGTGGCATGCATCGTTTGCGCCTTAATCGGTATGGTATTTATTTCCGGCGTTTTTAACTTGAAAGACTTTAAGATATCAGAGCTTAAAGGTATCATGTTTGGTTTGCTTGCGGCTGCTTTATATGCATCGGTTATGATATTTAATAAGAAAATGATAAAGATCGATGCATACGATAAAACTGTGCTTCAACTGATTATTAGCGCTTTGACATTGATTCCATATTGTTTGTTGACAGTAAAGTATAAGGAACTGTCCTTTAATACCGTTGGAATATTTGCGCTTATATTTGTGGGCATAGTACATACGGGATTTACTTATTTCCTTTATTTTGGTTCTATGGATAACTTAAAAGCTCAAACAGTTGCTGTTTTAAGTTATTTAGATCCCATGCTCGCTGTAATCATTTCCGCTTTTTTACTTAAAGAGGGAATGACTTGGCATATTTATCCAGGAACAATTCTGATATTGGGTAGTACTATATTCTTGGAAATACCGTTAAAAAGGAGAAAGTAATGAATCAGATTCATACTGATGCAGCACCGGGTGCCATTGGCCCTTACTCTCAGGGATATATTGCAAACGAATTTGTATTTACCTCTGGTCAAATTGCTTTAGACCCGGTTTCCGGTGTTATTCCGGATGGAATCAGCGCCCAGGCTGATCTTAGCTGTAAAAATGTGAAAGCAATTATTGAAGCTTCCGGCTCTGATATGTCTAAAGTTGTAAAAACTACATGTTATCTTGCGAATATGGACGATTTTGCTGAATTTAATAAGGTATATGAACTTTATTTTATAAGCAAGCCCGCAAGAAGCTGTGTGGCAGTCAAGCAGCTTCCCAAGAATGTTTTGTGTGAAATAGAAGCCATTGCTATTTTGTGATTTTGAAAGTCTGGTGTTGAAAATGAATAAGATTTTTATTCCGGAAGGGTACAAACCTGTTTTAAATGAATATGATACCCAACGCGCCATTGCATATATTAAACAAACTTTTCAGGACGAGTTTTCTTCTGCCCTTAATTTAAAACGTGTTTCTGCTCCTTTGTTTGTAACTGAAGAATCCGGCTTAAATGATAACTTGAATGGTGTAGAGCGACCGGTTTCTTTTGATGTTCCCGCTGTAGGTGCAGACGCGCAAGTAGTACATTCTCTGGCAAAATGGAAGCGTTTAGCCCTCAAGCGTTATAATTTTACCGTTGGTAATGGACTTTACACAGATATGAATGCAATCCGCCGGGATGAGGATTTGGATAATATTCATTCTATTTATGTGGATCAATGGGATTGGGAGAAAATTATTACCCGGGAAAACCGAAATCTGGATTATCTAAAGCTGATTGTTAATTCCATTGTTCGTGCAATTTGTAATACAAATGACCGATTGCATGTTCGTTTTCCTCAACTGCGTGTGGATCTTGATTCAAATGTTTCTTTTGTTACTACACAGGAATTGGAGGATCTTTATCCAGATTTGGATGATCACGGACGAGAAAATGCTTATGTAAAAGAGCATCACACCGCTTGCATTATGCAAATTGGTGACAAGCTTCGGTCCGGAAAGCCCCATGGAGGACGCGCTCCTGACTATGATGATTGGCAGCTTAACTGTGATATTTTCTTCTGGAATGATGTTTTGGGACAGGCATTGGAAATTTCTTCTATGGGTATTCGTGTTGATGAAAAATCCCTGGATCGTCAGCTGACTGTTGCCGGATGTGATGACAGAAGAGCTCTGCCATTTCATAAAATGCTTTTGAATGGGGACCTGCCTCTAACCATTGGCGGCGGCATTGGTCAATCACGGCTTAGTATGCTGATGATGGGATGCGCTCACATCGGCGAAGTGCAATCCAGTATCTGGGATGATGCTACATTGCAGGCTTGCGAAAAAGCGGGTATCCGTCTGCTTTAAAAAACAGCACCTCAAATTGAGGTGCTGTTTTTATATATCAAACCGCTCTTAAATTATAGACGCTCATATATTATAAAATTTGCTTTTAATATGTTTTTACGTATGATATAATTCTATTAGATAAACTTGAATTTGTCTAACTGTGTTGCAACGCACCAAAGGCCCCCCTCTGACGAGGGGGCTGTCACCGAAGGTGACTGGGTGAGAGAAAACTACCCCTCAGTCACGCTGCTCGCGTGACAGCTCGCTGCGCCGACTGCGCTTCGCTTACCCCTGACAAGGGGAGCCTTGGTCGCTCCCGCGCCAGTACGGAAAACTTGAATTTGATGAGGTGCTATAATGAAAGTCAGCATTACCGATTATGAAGATTACCTATATGACCATTACAAGAGTCATGGTATCGATACCAGTTTGTTTATGAAATTGGTCGAAGAAGTTGGCGAGGTTGCCGAGGTTCTAAACAAACGAGATGGAAGGAAGGCTTCTGATAGCGAAGATTTGAGGTCGCAGTTGGCAAATGAATTGGTCGATGTTATTCATTACGCTTTTGCAATCGCATCCTTAAATCAAATCAACTTGAATAATGTTATTTTGGAAAAAGACAAAAACGCCTCGGTAAAATATCATCATGAAAGAAACTTGGAGCAATTTTTGTTGGAGCGATAAATCCTGCTTTATCGGGCAGCAGACGGTCAGGCGAAGTATTCTGCTTGAGTAGAAGGTGTCAGCAGTGCTGACAAGTGCGGTGTTTTCGATTTTGCATCACCCCTCATCAGTCAAAAATCAAAGATTTTTGACTGCTTCCCCCCAAGGGGAAGCCTTTTGGGGGACAAACAACCTTAAAGTTAAGCGCATTGCTAAGCACTTTGGTTTGATTTGAAAAATCCCCCTGTATCGCTTCTAATTGATGCGACTTTGCCACACAAAAAATGGCATGGCTGCCGATTTGTAATGATTTACTTAATCGATAAATTCTGTTATAATAGGGATAACCGATTAATTTCTAATTCCATAGATAGAAAAAGGTGAAACTATGAAATTAAAAAAAGGTCAAATGGTTACTGTCAGCTTTATGCTGTTTAGCTTGTTTTTTGGCGCAGGTAACCTTATTTTCCCGCCGTTTTTAGGGCAGAATGCCGCAGAAAACACTTTGCCTGCGATTTTAGGTTTTCTAATCACCGCAGTTTTGCTGCCAGTGCTCGGTGTGGTTGTGGTGGCACAGTCCGAAGGTCTTGACAAACTGGGCGCTCGGGTAAACAAAAAGTTTGCCATTATATTTACTGTGCTGATCTATCTTTCCATCGGCCCCGGTCTTGGCATTCCCCGTGCCGCAAGTGTTCCCTTCGAAATGGCCGTTGCGCCCTATCTGCCGGAAGGTACCTCTTTAAAGCTATATATGCTTGGCTATTCCCTTGTGTTCTTTACCATTGCGGCGTGGCTTGCCCTTAACCCCAGCAAGCTGGTGGATCGTATCGGTCGTTTCCTGACACCCACATTGCTGACAATGATCGTTTTTCTGTTTATCAGCTTTATCGTCAAGGGTGTTACCGGCGTTGCACAACCCCAGCCTGAGTACCGCTCCGCAGCTTTTTTGAAGGGTTTTTGCGAAGGGTATCAAACTATGGATACCATTGCAGCGCTTAACTTTGGTCTTGTAATTGCAATTACCCTGAAAAACCTTGGCATCCAAGAAAAGAACGGAATCATCAAGCATACTGTTTTAGCCGGCATTGTGGCAGGCACGATTCTTACTGCTGTTTATGGAATGCTTACTTATATGGGCACCCAATCCAGCGGCATCTATTCCATTCAGGAAAACGGTGCCTGGACACTGCGGCAGATCGTTTATCAGCTCTTTGGCGAGTTTGGCGCTATTCTTCTTGCGGCAATCTTTACCCTTGCTTGCCTGACCACCTGCGTGGGTCTTATCAACTCTATATCCCAGTATTTTTCAACCTTGTTTAAACGTATCAGCTACAATAAATTTGTTTTGGGCATCACGCTCTTTTCCTTTGCCATCTGCAACCAGGGTCTTAACACCATCCTCAGCATTTCGGTGCCCATTCTCAATGCCATTTATCCCGTTTCGATCATGCTGATCGTTTTGGGATTGTGCAACAATTTTATCAGCGGCAACCGATTTATCTATCCGCTTACAATTCTCGGCACAGCTGCTATCAGCGTGATTTATGCGATCGATGGCGTCGGTATCTCCCTGGGCTTTGTCAGCAGGATCTGCTGTTCCCTGCCCCTTTATGACCTTGGCTTCGGCTGGGTCTGTATAACCGCCGCTATGCTGGTGCTCAGCTTTGTGCTCCACGCCATTGTGGGCAAAAAACAGCCTACATAATCACGCAAGCAAAGCCACTTTATTATTTCTCGATCGATCGCTGGCACCCGCTCGGCGCATGGAATTCGACAAACTTGAATTTACGTGAGGAATCATATGAAAAAACTAATTCTGCTGAGTGGCTCTCCCTGTGTCGGCAAAACCACAGTTGGTAAATATCTGTTTGAACATTATGAGAATAGTGCATATCTTGACGGAGATTGGTGCTGGTGCGTAAATCCTTTTTCGGTAAAGGACAAACGACTTCGCAACGGAGATAAAAGCATGTCCTTTGTACTGAGTAATTATCTGACATCGGGATTTGATTATGTGTTTTTCGCTTCAGTCGTGCTGACCGATAACAAGATTAGGGAGAATATATTGAAAGATATCACCGCAACAGACTATGAAGTAATTAGTTTTACTCTTACCTGCTCGGAAGAAACATTAGTCAAGCGCCACAGTAAAAGAGGCGACAAAGGAAATACCAACTTTCACTGGTTGCATTTGCCGTCCTATCCCACAGATATTGTCATAAACACGGACAATAAACCTGTCCACACAATTGCACAGGAGTTAAATCGGTATATAAAACAATAAGGAGCCGATACCTATGGAGCTATTAACCAATGATTTGATTCTTCGCCCTGTAACTGAAAGTGATATTGAAGAAATCGCAAGAATGTGGAAACACCCCGAGAATATCTCATTGGAGGATGCACGAAAAGTTTTAGAAAAAATGGAACAGCGTCATAGTAAAAATCAAGTGAAGGCAATTTGTCACTTGTGCTTAGGTGTTTTTCGAAAAGATAAACCCAAGACATTGATTGGATGGTGTGGCTTGGATGGACAGATTTCACCAAACGAAATCGTTCTGTTTTACATAATTGCTGAAGAATTTCGATGCAGAGGTTATGCAACACAATGTGCTACGGAATTGTTGCGGTTTGCATTTGAAGATATGCAGTATGATATGGTATCAGGCGGTTGTGCAAAAGATAATCGGGCATCTTTTAGGGTTATGGAGAAAGCAGGTATGTGTCATAATGAAATTTACGAGGATGGTGGATTAGGTTTTTATATGGATAAAGAAATATTCTTGAAATCAAAACATCCTTTTGATTGATAAAATCAAGTTTGTCTAATAGTTTAGAGCAGATGGGGTACCCCATCTGCTCTTTTTTGTTACATATCAAATGCAGGATTCATATAATAAACATTTTTCTGATTTAATTTCTCACGCAGTAACTGCATTGCTTCACCAATCTTACCAAATCAAAATATTTCTAAAATGCACCGATATATGTTGGAATTTGGTCTATCAATTTATTTTGTTTATGTTATAATTCTATTAGATAAACTTGAATTTGACGAGGTGCTATATGAAAATTAAAAAACGAATTAAGCCTTCGTTTTCTATAATTGGTAAAGAAGGCTCAACCTTGGATGGTGAAGGCTTTATTCAAAAATTGTGGGAGGATGCAAATTCTCATTTTAGTGAAGTCCAGGCATTGGCTAAGAAGGATGAAAATGGCAATTTAATTGGTATTTGGGGCGCGATGTCTGATTATACCCATTCCTTCAAACCTTGGGAAGAAAACTTTAGCAAGGGTCTATACCTTGCTGGCATTGAATGCACGGATGATGCATGCGCACCAGATGGGTGGACAAAATGGACGATTCCAAGTTATGAGTATCTTTGTGTAGAGGTTGAGAGCGAAAGCACTTTTTTTGATGTGCTGGATTATTTGAATACAAACAGCATTGCCTTGGTAGG
>JAZRBJ010000008.1:0-37464 GCA_045635065.1 Faecousia sp.
GTTAGGCACGCCGCCAGCGTTCGTCCTGAGCCAGGATCAAACTCTCAAAAAATTGTATCTAAAGCGCCTTAGCGCCTCAAATCATTTTTTGAATAATTTGCTTCTAGCAATATTACTCAAGAATTTCGTTGGCTGTTATTCCTTCGTCTTATACACGATAACTTAAACAATCCATTATAATTGTCCAAGGTGTTATTTTGGTTCGTCTTTGCGTTATTCAATTTACAAGGTACAACGCGCTCTCGCCCAGAGGCGGAGCATTTAGAATGTTACCACAAATCGTGTCGATTGTCAAGAAAATTTTTCACTTTTTTCAGTTTTTCTGAAATCGACCTCTTTGCCGCAACGGGAGATATGTTACTACAGCTTCACCAAAATGTCAAGAACTTTTTTATGCTTTTTGCAAAAAAATTTTGGAACCCCTTTCGGGGCTCCAAGATTAAGATTTTCATATTATTCTACATCATCAATCAAGCCATAGCCACCGTCGTTTCTGCGATAAACAACAGCAAAGGATCCGCCGTTGTCTTCATCCCGGAAAGCAAAGAAATTATGCTCCAGAAGATTCATCTGCAGCACCGCCTCTTCACGGGTCATGGGCTTAAAGTAGAACTGCTTGATTCGAACAATGCTCAGATCTTCCTCAGGTTCTTCCGCAGTAAAAGAGGTCTCCTCAACACTTCGAACAAACGCATCGTGACGAAGGCGACGGGCAAGTCTTGTCTTGTTCTTGCGAATCTGACCCTCAATCGTTCCAATGGATGCATCAATAGAAGCAAACATATCAGAGGTGCTCTCATTTGCACGGAATACCGTACCGGCGCCACGAACCGTCAACTCAACATTGTTGCGGTTCTTCTCCACAGAAAATACAACAAGTGCCTCCGCATCCTCATCAAAATAACGGGCCAGCTTCATTACCTTTTTTTCGGCATAAGCATGGACATTGGCGGGTAGCTTAACCTTTTTCTCACTGTACTGAAACTTCATATGCGGCAGCTCCTTTCTATTCTCCGGGATAGTTCCCGGTTACTTATATTATAGCACGAATTTGTCCCTTCGGCAAGGGAATCAGGAATTAATTCTCAAGGTTGTCTTCTTCGTCCAGAAGCTCTGTCATTACCAAACTGTATACAGATTCCGCCTTGCGTTCAAACAGCTTGCTGAGTCTAACTGCCTGGCGCTGATCAGGCGCCTGTAATTCCAGCGTCATCAGATTTCCCATTTCATCATCCAGGCCCATGATAACAGAAAAGTCACCGCTATCTCTTGGAATTACCTGTGTTTTAACGAAACTACTGCGGCGAAGCTGACGATTGTATCTGTTCACAGCATTTTCAGCCCGTTGCTTGACGGTGAATGCAATGGAGTCCTGGGTCAGTTCACCATCAGTTCTGCCCTTTTCTGTGATCTCATATTTGTCATCTTCCACATTTACCAGATGACCGGATTTAACCATCTCGGGAATAGCAGTACAAACATCAAAATAGCTTAAACATTCATCCTGATAACACAGTTCATATATTTCCTGGCAAGTCAAAGGATACCCTGATCGAGCCATAACAAACAAAATCAAAACTTTTACATCCATCATATCATGGATAAAGCCCAATCGTTTCATTTCTATCACCTCTATATTTATTATACTGAATCCCCGTAAAAAATCAAGCACAACCCATACAGTTCCCGCATAATCTGGGGCGAAAGGATGGTGTATATGTCCTACATATTTTATATTGCAGGAAACAGCCCTGCCTCCCGGGCCGCCGGCCATGCATTATTACAGTCTGAATTTAAGATTTCTCCCCTGCCCTGGGCAGATGTGACCCACCTGTTGCTACCCGTCCCCAGCTTTGATGATCAGGGAAACATCCGTGGAGTTGGTACACTTGACGGCATACTGGATCAACTTCCCCGTGACATTACCATCATAGGTGGTAATTTGAAACATCCCAGACTTAAGAACTATACCTGTATTGATTTATTAAAGGATCCTGTATATCTTGCAGAAAACGCCTCCATTACCGCCTACTGCGCCCTTCGATTGGCTATGATGGAATTACCGTGTACACTTAAAGAATGTCCCATACTCATTACCGGTTGGGGACGCATATCCCAATGTCTTGCTTTCCTCTTGCGATCCACAGGCGCCGTCGTCACCGTAGCAGCCAGAAAAGAAGAGAACATAGCCATTGCAAGCGCATTAGGGTTCCATACTACAGCCATAAACAATCTTCAACCGCAGGATTTTCGTGTGATTTTCAACACCGCACCCGCTCCCAATCTCATTGACGCAGACAGTTGTGCCAAGGATTGCCTCAAAATCGATCTTGCCTCCGTAAAAGGAATCAACGGAAAACATGTCATTTGGGCAAGAGGCCTACCGGGAAAGGATGCACCGGAGACCACAGGTCAACTCATAGCCCAGCGGATAATGCATTTCATTCAGGAGGATACTGTATGAATATTGGATTTGCACTTTGCGGGTCGTTTTGTACCTATGCCCAAGTATTTCCCGTCATTGAACATCTGTCCGAAACTCACACCATCATACCCATTCTGTCAAAAGCAGCCGCCTCCATTGACAGCAGATTTGGCTCAGCGCAGGAGCATGTTCAGCAGATCGTATCCATGTGCAAATGCCAGCCCATCTGCACCATATCGCAAGCAGAACCAATCGGCCCCAAAAAGCTGCTGGATGCTTTAATCATCGCACCTTGCACCGGCAACACCCTTGCCAAACTTGCCCACAGCATTGCAGACACCCCGGTAACCATGGCCGCCAAAAGTCATTTACGCAACGGAAGGCCCATTATCATTGCAATTTCCACCAATGATGCCTTAGCCGGCGCAGCAGAAAACATCGGCAAGCTCCTGGCAAAAAAGAATTATTATTTTGTCCCCTTTGGTCAGGATGACCCCTTTGGCAAGCCAACCAGCCTAATTGCAGACTTCACCAAAACTGCCCCCACCTTGGATGCTGCCCTCAACGGCATTCAGCTGCAGCCCATATTGCTATAAATGAACCCGGCAGACAACTGCCGGGTTCTAAGCTTTCAGTCCTTCGTTAATTTCAGATCCGCATCCAAAATAACTTTGCCGGACAACATTTTGTTGACAAGCTCTGCAGCATGGGAAACATAGGCATCGTCCACATACATAACAGAAAGCTTTCTGCCGGGCATGGAATAGGTTTCATTGCGTCCGTTTTCACCAGTTACCGCAAAGGATTTAACATCCCAGGATGGCATTTCTGCTAACTGCATTTTCACTAACGCAGCAACATCATCGGCCGGAATATTCATAGTAAACATATCCCCCAGAGAGGATAAAATTCCAGAGAAATTACTCACAAGTACGGTGCTGGATGTCATTTTATCAATCACCGCAGTAATCACGCGCATTTGGTTCTTTCCCCGTCCGTTATCTCCGCCTGCAACTTTTTTGCGCTCTCTGGCAAAAATAAGGGCTTTTTCACCGTCCAAAACATTTGCACCTTTCTCAAAATGAACCCCACAAGTCGAAAAAGACTGCGTTGAATATACGGTAATGCCACCAATGGCATCGATTACTTTCTCAAACCCGTTAAAATTGATTCTGGCATAATAATCAATATCGATGCCATAAAGCTCAGAAAGGGTTTCCACAGAATTCTCGATGCCATACATACCGCAATGAGTCAGCTTATCTCTGACATTGTTTCCTGCGGGATTTTCAACATAATAATCTCTTGGGGTGTTGACCAACAGAATCTGCTTATTTGCAGGGTTCACCACCATGAGAATATTCACGTCGCTTCTGCAGGTACGGAAAACCTTTGCCTTAGTATCCGTACCACTGATGTAAATAACGAAGGGAGCCTTGGTAATATCCTTAACTATGGGTGCAGTTGTCTCCTGGGGTTCTGTTTCTTCAGGAACAGCCGGTTCTTCCGCTGTCAATTTTTCAGGTGTCAAAACTTCATGCAGAACACGAACCTTGGAAGAGAAATCTTCATATCCTTCCATCTCCTCCAGAATGTCCGCATAAGCAGGATTCAAAATAATGGCATCTACTTCAGTTGCCAGCAAGCCATCCACCATATCGAAAACAGAAATATAATAGGACAGCGTAATCTGCTTGTTCAAGGTCTGGCACAGAGAATCAATCACGATCTGCGTGCGTTGTGTTTCATAATTCTCAACGCCTGCAAAGGTATATTCCGCCGCATCGGCAATGCTCTGTGCAGGATCGTCCTTGCGCACATAGATTGCCACAGGAATCCCCTCCGGCTCATCCACAATCACATTATCCAGGGTATTCTTCACCTTGGAGACTGCGCAAACGCCAATCACGCAAGCAACAATAACAGCAAAGGACAAAACCGCCGCAATCCAGCGTCTGGTTTTTCCCCATGACTTTTTATAGCGAAGCAGAAGCGCGCCGGGAACAGTCAGCAGCACAAGCAAACCCAGCCCGCACAAAGCAAGCAGAGTACCCGGAATCATTCCAAGATTATAGATGGCTGTAAAAACCATCACTTCGGAAATCAGCTGAATTACCCAGAAAGCAGCCGGAATCCAAAGCTGCCATTTCATCTTCTTCATCCTACACCTCATTTTATATCAGCACGATACCAGCTGGGATGCAAGCTGCTTCAGCTCATCTGCAAGATCGGTAACCTCCCAGGGACGGTCTGCAACACCAAAATGGCCCTCCGAGGCGGTGGCGCTATAAATAGGACGCCGCAGCTGCAGCTTGCGGATAATGCCTGCGGGAGTCATATCACAGGTCTTGCGCAGCAGCGCAGTCATATCTTCATCGGAGATCGCACCGGTACCATAGCTGTCAACACGGACAGATACAGGCTCTGCCACACCAATGGCATACGCCAGCTGCACCTGTACCTGCTTAGCCAAACCGGCAGCCACCAGATTCTTTGCCATGTAGCGGGCCATATAAGCTGCGCTTCTATCCACCTTAGTGGGGTCTTTCCCAGAAAATGCGCCGCCGCCATGGCTGAAATAACCGCCATAAGTATCCACAATAATTTTACGGCCGGTCAAGCCGGTATCACCATTGGGACCACCAATGACAAAGTTTCCGGTGGGATTGATATGAATATTTGCAACATTGTCAATATTATAACCATATTGCGCCAAAACCGGTTTGATTACTTCCTCACGAACATAGCTGCGCACTTGCTCCACAGAAAAATCCTTGCTGTGCATAACAGACACAACCACAGTATCAATGCCGATCACATTGCCCTTTTCATCCAACTCTACGCTTACCTGGGTCTTACCGTCAGGACGCAGATCAGAACCCAAACGGATGCAATAGGTCAGCCGGTTACTCAGTGCTCTGGAAAGAGCAGCTGCCATAGGCATCAGTTCAGGGGTCTGCGTACAGGCACCGCCAAACATCATACCTTGATCACCGGCGCCACCTACCTCATCATTGGTACCCAGCGCAATATCTGCAGATTGGGTATGGATTCTGCATTGGATCTCCACTGTATCGGCGCAGAACTCGTCCTCTTCGTACACATAGCCGATTTTACGGATGGCATCTCTTGCCACTGCCTTGTAATCAACAACAGCCTTAGTGGTAATTTCGCCACAAATCAGGCAGAAGTTGGTGGTAACCATGGTTTCGCAAGCCACACGGGAACCGGGGTCCTGAGCCAGGCAAGCATCCAGAATTGCATCAGAAATAGCGTCCGCCACCTTGTCGGGATGGCCGCAGGTTACACACTCGGAAGTAAACAATCTCTTTTCCATAATATGATTCCTTTCTCTACGCAAACTACTCAGACTTTAAAATCCTAACCATAAAAAATGCACACACCGAAGATTCGATGTGCGCTCTATCGAATCCTCATCTCTCGTTGCCGCCGGATTTGGCACCACACTTTCGTAGGTTGCCGGGTTTCATCGGGCCGTTCCCTCCACCGCTCTTGATAAGGCTTGTATGCATTTCGGTGATATTCTACTCACAAACCGGAGATTTGTCAACATTTTTCCTTTTATTTTAGAAAAAAGTTTACATTTATCCTATGGACAAATTCCCTGTATGTGGTAAAATAACAAAAGAATTGCAAGGAGTTGAACAAATTTGCGTAAATTCAAAAGCAATATAAACCGTTTTTTCCTGAGAAACCGGGACAAAGGCATACCCAATCTTATGCTGTATATTGCCCTGGGCAATGCTGTGGTTACTATTTTCAGCCTGCTTCCCGGGGGCAGCATGCTCTATTACTGGCTATGCTTTGACAAAACCGCTATTTTAAACGGCGAAGTTTGGCGTCTGTTCACTTATGTGTTTACCCAGTCCGGCAGCGACATCATCAGCCTGATTTTCATTTACTTCTTCTATATGCTGGGTCGACATGTGGAAATCAGCATGGGAACTTTCCGGTTTAATTTATATTATCTTTCCGGCATTATCCTCATGAATGTCTTTGCCATGATTTTCTGTCCCGTGTACACCAGCGAAATAGAAGCCCTTATGTATAGAGATACATTGCTTCTCTATCAAAAGATGGCTTACTATCTGCACCTGAGCCTGCTTCTTACCTTTGCTACTACAAATCCGGACAGTCAGTTCCTTCTTCTTATGTTTATTCCCATAAAGGCCTCCATTATCGCGATCATATATTTAATATTGATTGTTGTGGATGTTGTTGGCCTTTCCTATCCCGTCTTCAATTTCCCCCACAATCTGTTTCCCTTGGTGGCCGTTGCCAACTATCTTCTGTTTGCAGGCGGAAATATTCGCAATTTGCTTCCAGCCAGGCTTCGCTACCGCCGAAGCAGGCCACGCCGTCCGGCGGGAACGGATCCGATTCCTTTCCGCAAAGAACCGCACAAAGAAAAAGCTGATTACAACCATAAATGTGTCATCTGCGGCAGAACAGATGTTTCTAATCCCGACCTGGAATTCCGCTATTGTTCCCGGTGCAAGGGCTACCACTGCTATTGTCAGGATCATATTAATGACCATACCCACATTCAGTAACAACACAACATCAAAAACAGCGTGTTGCCTCGGCCTCGGCAACACGCTGTTTTATTAATTTTGAATGCCTTGATGTGCAGTGGGGCTGGAGGAATCCAAAGGCAGGAAAGTATATCCGTTAGCCAATCCCCATTGAATAATGGATTCTACTGCATCCACGCTGAAGCCAAAAATATCATGCTGCAAAACCACAGAGTAGTTTCTTCTCTTACAGCCGCCGATAACATTGTTAATCACCGCTTGGGTGCTTTTTCCTGTGCTGGCATCTTTGCTGTCCACATTCCAGTCAAAATAGTGATATCCCATCTCTGTCAATGTACCGGAAACACGGGTGATAATTCCCGGGCAATATTTCCGGCTGACGGTATTGGAACTGCCGCCCGGAAAGCGAAGCAATGTAGGAACCAGGCCCGTTTGAGCGGTAATTAAATTCTGTATTGCATACAAATCGTTAAAATAGGCTTCATCGCTGGCATATACCCTTGAATAATCATGGGAATAGGCATGCATGGCAATGGTATGGCCGGAAGCTGCCATTCTGGGAAGCAGGTACATATAAGAGGAGTTGACCACAAAGAAGGTGGCTTTCACATTATATTTATCCAGAATGTCCAGCAATCTTGCGGTATGCGCACTGGGGCCATCGTCAAAGGTAAGGTAAATCACCTTTCCGTTGGGTTCAACCGTAGCTGCGCCATCACCGGCAGGCATATCAGGCATACCGGTATCGGGATCAACAACGGGATTATAAACTCTGATGATACGGGTAACGGATGCCACATTTTTGAAGCTGTCATACACCGTATATTCCAGCTTATAGGTACCGGGTGTAGAGGTGTCAACTGTTCCGGTGACCACCACATTGGCGGTAATATCGCCGTCCACATTGTCTGTGGCAACAAAACCGGCTTCGGAATAATTGCCGTCAACGGCAATGCTGATATCACTTCTTCCCTGCAAAGTAATGGTAGGTGGAACGGGATCGTAATACACGATTTGCCGCTCAACGGTTGCCACATTGCCGGAGGAATCCGCAACAGTGTAGATCATCTTGCCGTTTTCTTCCCGGCTTTGTACCAGATGTGTCAAATCGCCATCATAGCCATCCTCAGCTCTGTAGCCTTCCTCCTGGTATGCTTCACCGGGAACGGTATATCCACCATCAGTATAGCTAAGGGAAATCACCGGTGCCTGGGTGTCCACCACATGCACAATGCGCTTCAGTTCCTGCCGGTAGGTGAACTTAAAAACCAGCAGATTGATCTCATGATAGGTGGTATAAAGAATCTCATAATCCCCCACCACTCTGTTATTCACTTCACCGGATGCCTGTACGGGAATCGGCTTGCCGTCTTTTAGCAGTCTGGTGCCGTTAAACCAGGCTGTCGCGCCAGGCTCCTGATATTCCTGCCCATATTCTATTGTGACCTCTGTATTGCCACAGGGGTCGATCCACACATAGAAATCATTGACTCTCCAGATGATCACACCCGCAACCGCAGCAAGCAGCACAAGCGCAGCAATGCAGATCAATGTGATCTTCCACCATAAGCCCTTATTCTTTTTCTCTTCCATCTGTTCCTCCCAGCTTTGCTGGCTTTCTACAGGTAATTCTTGGTCTTTCATTTCCATCGCTCTCCATTTCTGCTAAATTGTATCACAGCTTTGTCGAAAATGGAAGATTCCCAGAAAAAATATTCCTAAAATACCACTCCAAAATTACCCTATTTTGCAACTAAAACCCTGCCGGAATTCCGGCAGGGAATTTTCACTGTTTTTTGTAAAGAAGCACCTCATAGGCGATGCCGTTTTCTTCTCCGGACTGCAGCACACTTTCCGCTTTCCACTGGGGCATATCGTCCAGATTGGAAAAAAAAGTATCGGACACAGGATTCGTATGCACCTTGGTAACATATGCAGTGTCGCAGTAGTCCAGCATCTGCCGGTAAATACTGCCGCCGCCAATCACAAAAGCTCTTTCCTGCCTGGAAGCAATTGCTGCTGCTTCCTCAGGACTATGGCATACAACCACACCCTGAGTATCCACATCTCCACGGCTCAACACCACATTGAGTCTGCCGGGCAAGGGCTTGCCGCCGGGAAAATCCGCCAAAGTCTTTCTGCCCACAATGACACAAGCGCCTTTTGTGGTCTCCCGAAAGAATTTTCTGTCTGCCGTAAGGGCCACCGGCTGCGTACCGTCCTTGCCAATGCCCCAATCATCATAAACCGCAACGATCAATTCCATGGCGCACCTCAGATTGCCATGGGAATTTCAAACTTAAAGTCGTGGAACCTGTAGTCCTCCACTTTAAAACTATCCTTGGTGAAGGCATAGAAATCCGTAACGGTCTCATCCATGGAGAACTTAGGCGCGGGATAGCCCTCATTTTCCAACATAGCCTTGACCATGGGAATATGACGGTCATAAATATGACAGTCGGCAATCACATGAACCAATTCACCAACCTTAAGACCGGACACCTGGGCCATCATGTGAACCAACATGGCATACTGCACCACATTCCAGTTGTTGGCTGTGAGCATATCCTGGCTGCGCTGATTAAGAATAGCATTGAGGGTATCGCCGGTCACATTAAAGGTCATGGAATAAGCGCAGGGATACAGATTCATTTCGTGAAGATCCTGGAAATTATAGATACTGGTAAGAATCCGGCGGGAGGAAGGATTGTGCTTCAAATCATAAAGCACCCGATCCACCTGGTCCATTTCCCCTTCCTTATACTTGTGCTTAATACCCAGCTGATAACCGTAGGCCTTGCCAATGGTGCCGTCTTCCCCGGCCCACTCATCCCACACATGGCTGCCCAAATCCGCAATGCGGTTGGACTTCTTCTGCCAGATCCACAGCAGCTCATCCACAGCACTCTTCCAGTAGGTGCGGCGCAGAGTCATAATGGGGAATTCCTCCTGAAGATTATACCGGTTCACCACACCAAACTTTTTCACAGTATGGGCGGGAGTACCATCCTCCCAATGAGGTCTGACAGGCAGGTCCGTATCATAAAAACCGTTTTCAAGAATATCGAGACATGTCTGTCGGTAAAGTTCGTCCGCTCTGCTCATAAGTAATTCCCTTTCTCTTTTACGGCAGTCCCGGTCATGGGCTGTCAAAATGAATTTGTAAAATTAGTATATCACGCATTAATGGATTTTTCCATAGAATATGCAGAAAAAATTGGTTATTTAGAATACTCCGTCAAAAAAACTTTAGGGGTTGTTCTGTCAGCAGGGGAAAATCATTCAGCTGTGCAACAGAAACGCCAATAGCGCCCCGGGAAATCAGTTCATCTACTGCAGGAGAGCCGTCATCGTAGCAAATCAACGGATTCCAGCTTTTTTCCAGATTTTCCACACTTCCCCGCCAGGTTCCTCCTATTTGCAGGCTGGATTGAGCAACAATCACCGCCGAGCCCATAGCATGGATCACCCGGTTTCGGCTCAGTGCCCGAAAGGAGGAAAAGGGTGCGTCAAAACAATCCTCTGAGATATATAATACTCGCTCACGGAGCCGGTGTTTTTGAAGGCTGTCCGCAACCACAACGATCACACAGCCACCGGCTTCCAGGCAAGCGTCCTGCGCAGTTTTATCCGTCCCTCTGGCATTACCGGAAATCAGCACATACCCCTGGGCAGCGGCTTGTCTGCCCGCTTCCTCTGCAAAGAATCGATTTGCAGATCGCAATTCCCGGCTACCAACCACAGCCACAGCCTTTTGGTTCAGTAAGGTGGCATCTCCCTTTAGCCACAGACATCCGGGGCTGTCAATACCCAATTTGTTTCGAAGATGGATTGGATAGGCTTTATCCGCCCGTGTCAATACCGTGCAGTCCGCCGTGACAGCCCTTCGCAAATAATGCTCCAGAATCTCCTCCTGAGAAAGAAGGGTGAGAATCCTTGCTGCATTTTCTGAAGAATACCCAAGCCCGATCAAGTCTTCTGCCGTCAAATCACGGTCTGCAGCCGCTCTGTCAGAAGCCTTGACCCGTTTGGTCAACTCCCGAAACTGCGGAACTGTCAAAACCGGTCTGTCCGGATTTCCCAGATGGCTGGTTAGCAGCAGAAAACCTTTGTTCGCGCCGGTCAACGGAATCTCCTCTTCACCGGTGTCGGTGCCTTTACTTCTTCTTCGGTCAAGGTTCCGTCATCCTGCAGAACCATGGAACGAATAGCATAGTTGGAGAACTTAGCTATTTCATCCAGCTTTGCTTTTTCCGGGAAATTACCAATGATTGCGTATGCAACACCCTTTCTCTTGGCTCTGCCGGTTCTGCCAATACGGTGGACATAGTATTCATTCTCTTCGGGAACATCAAAATTAATGACACAATCCACATCGTCCACATCAATGCCGCGGGAAGCCACATCTGTAGCAATGAGAATGGCGAGCTTTCCGTCACGGTAGCGCTGCATGGTCTTTTCTCTCTGGCTTTGCCGAATGTCCCCGTGGATACACTCGCAATCCGCGCCGGCTCTCTGGAAATCATCACAAAGCCGCTGACACATGTGCTTGGTGTTGCAGAAAATCATCACCCGTTCATAGCCCTGACTGCGAATCAGCCGCAAGGTAGTGGCTGCTTTTTCCAGTGGGGTAACCGTAATGGAATACTGGTCGATATCCGGACGGTCTTCCTTCTTCGGTTCAACCGTGATCTCCACCTCATCGCGCTGATACATCCAGGAAACTGTCATAACCTCCTGAGAAATAGTGGCAGAAAACAGACCCAAATTTCGGCGATTCTTCACCTTTTCAATAATCCGGGTCACATCCTTAAAAAAGCCCATATCCAACATCCGGTCTGCTTCATCCAGTACAACGGTTTGAATTTTATCCAGCCGCACCGTCTTACGATTGTAATGGTCCATCAACCGGCCGGGGGTAGCCACAACAATTTGAGGTTTCTTCTCCAACTGCTTGATCTGCCCGCCGATACCGGCGCCGCCATACAGAACCGCAATACGGATACCCTGATAATAGGTCAACAGACCCCGCAGCTCATCACCGATCTGCAACGCCAATTCACGGGTAGGAGCCAGAATAAGTCCTTGCACCTCCGGGCATTGGGGATCCACATGCTCAATCATGGGAATGCCAAAAGCAAAGGTCTTACCGGTGCCGGTGGGTGCTTTGGCAATCACATCTTTCCACTGCATAAATTCGGGAATTGCCAGCTGTTGGATGGTTGTGGGATAGCCGTATCCTTTCTTTTCCAGCGCTTTTAACATTTCCTGGGACAATCCCAGGTCCTGAAAAGAAATGGTGTTTTCCTGCATAATAACTCGTCCTTTGTAATATAATACATTTTTCTTATTCTATCAGTTATTTCAGGAATTTGCAAGGAGTTTCCCGTGTCCATGAAAATTAAGAATTCCCTTGTCGGTAAAGGTGGACAAATTGGGCAACATATGTTATACTGTAATGTATGAATTTATGTCTGAGAGGAGGGCTATGCTGTTATGGGCAAGCTCATCGTTATCGAAGGGACAGACGGCTCCGGAAAATCCACGCAATTTCGCATGATGTCCCAGCGTTTGACCCGGGAAAACATTGATTTCCGCACCCTGGTATTTCCCAGATACAAGGAAGAAAGTTCTGCCTTGATTCGTTTGTATCTGGGTGGCGCGTTTGGCACCAAGCCCTCCGATGTCAATGCCTATGCCGCTTCCGCTTTCTATGCGGTAGACCGGTTTGCATCCTACAAGCAGGATTGGGGTCAGTGGTATGAAGACGGTGGCTTAATTCTCTCCGATCGCTACACCACCTCCAACGCTGTCCATCAGGCAGCCAAGGAGCCGGAAGAGGGACGCAGTACATACCTGAAATGGTTGTATGAATTTGAATACGATAAGCTGGGCCTCCCCCCCCCCCATCTGGTGATCTATCTGGATGTGCCCACAGACTTTACAGAAAAGCTTATGCGCCACCGGGAGCAGGACACCGGCACCCAAGCGGATATTCACGAAAAGGACATGGCTTATCTTGCCACCTGCCGCCAAACCGGACGCAACGCCGCCCGGTATTACGGCTGGACGGTCATCAACTGTGTCCGCGATGGCGCAATGCGCTCCATTGAAGACATTCACGAAGAGATCTACCGGCATGTAAGTAAGTGCCTGGAGGAATAATTATGGTATATGTTTTGCTAGGAACCGGCTTTGAAGAAACCGAAGCCATTACACCCATCGATCTGCTTCGCCGCGCAGGCGTCCAGGTGCTGACCGTGGGTATCAACGGAAAGACCGTGGAGGGCGGTCACGGCATTCGAATAGAAGCCGATATCACCCTCAAAGAAATAGATCTGACCTCTATGGATATGATTGTTCTTCCCGGAGGTTTGGGCGGTGTTGCTTCCATTCGCGCAAGCAATCAGGCCATGGATGCCCTTGCCTTTGCAAACGAAAACAACAAGCTTGTAGCCGCCATCTGCGCCGGCCCCACTGTGCTGGCAGATCTGGGCATCACCGACGGCCATAAAGCCGTATGCTATCCCGGCTGCGAATCCGGCATGGGAAAAGCCACGGTGTGCAATGATCTCCCCTGCCTGCAAGACGTAAACATTATCACAGGTGCTTCCGCAGGATGCGCAGTTCCCTTTGGTCTTGCCCTTATCAGAGCTTTGAAGGGCGAAGAGATTGCCGATTCCATTGCACAGCAGATCGTGATCCGCTGACAGGAGGACACCAATATGAACAACGACGATAAAAACAAGGTATCCCGGGACACAGCCTGGTTTGAAAGCTTTCTGAAAAAGCCTTTTGAGGAGCAGGACATTGGACCCGATGAGCAGGCTGTTTTCTCTGCCGGTTTAACCGACCCCACCGAAAGTGAGCTGGAACAAATCATCCGGGAAGCAAAAACCATGGAGGACACACCCGTGGTTCACACACCCCAGCCCCATTCCGGCACGGAATTCCACGATGAAGAATTCCGCAACGCTTTTGGCGAAGGTACAAACCTGGATGCAGTATTTAACGACAACGAAGAACAGGAAGAACCCTTAGATGCACCGAAAAAGCCTAAAAAGAACCGACGCTACACCTTCTTCGGTCTTCCTCATCTACTGTCCATGATCATCTGGCTGGGTATTGCTGTGGCCATCGGTGTCAGCCTGGGCCGTATGGCTTGGGTCTGCGCTGTAGATGTGCTTGCCTTCGGCAAGGAGGACAGAGAAGTTATGATCACTGTTACCGACAGTGACGATCTGGACAGTGTTACCGCCAAGCTGAAGGAAAACAGATTGATCAACTATCCATTTCTCTTCAAGCTGTATGCAAAAATTACAGATGCTGAGGAAGAGATCATTCCCGGCAATTTCACCCTTCGCGGTGTGTACGATTACAACGCTCTTGTTAACGGTCTTTCACCCAAATCCGCCACCCGTGAGGAAGTAAAGATTATGATCCCAGAGGGATACACCTGTGCACAGATTTTCTCCCTGCTGGAAGAAAAGAATGTCTGCACCGTCAAGGAGCTGGAAAATTACGCTGCCCACGGCGAGTTCAAAGATTATTGGTTCCTGCAGGGTATTGTCCGTGGCAACAAATACTGTCTGGAGGGCTACCTCTTCCCTGACACCTACCAATTCTATATCAACGATAATCCCGGCAATGTTTTGGCTAAAATGCTCAACAACTTTGATTACCGGTTCACGGATGTTATGAAGGCAGAATTAGATACCCTCAATGAGCGTATTGCCAAGAAATTGGCCAGCAACGGCTACGGCAAGGATTATATTGAGGATCATCTGTTTACCTTCCGTGACATTGTTATTATCGCATCCATGATTGAAAAGGAAACTGCCAACGACGCAGAAAGCTATGATGTCTCCTCCGTTATCTACAACCGCCTTTGCAGCCCCAATTATCCTTTCCTGAATATTGATGCAACCATCATTTACGCATTGGATGGCAACATTGATCCGCTCACCGGCAAGACCAAGCCCTTGACCTCTGAGGATCTGCAGCTGGACACCCCCTATAACACTTACACCAATAAGGGGCTGATCCCCGGTCCCATCTCCAATCCCGGCAGAAACAGCCTGGATGCCGCATTGGATCCCAACGACACCAATTATTATTACTATGTGTACAATCCCTCTACCCATGTTCACCTGTTTGCAAAAAACAAGGATGAGCATGACCGGAATGTGGCAAAAGTACGCAGCCAGGATTGATCCCATGAAAAAAATAGAACTGTTAAGTCCCGCCGGAGACATGGAACGGCTGAAAATGGCTGTGCTGTATGGCGCTGATTCTGTATATCTTGCCGGAACCGCCTTTGGCATGCGGGCATTTGCCGGAAATTTTTCTCCGGAAGAACTGCCTCAGGCGGTTGCCTATGCTCACAGTCACGGTGTAAAGGTGCATGTCACCGTCAACACCATGCCCCGCAACGAAGAAATCACCGACCTCCCTGCCTACCTTGCGCAATTGCAGGATGCAGGTGTGGATGCTCTGATTGTTGCCGATTTGGGTGCCTTTACCCTGGCAGGCAAATACGCTCCCAAATGCGCCCGTCATATTTCTACGCAACAATCCATCGCAAATTACGAATGCGCCAAGGCATGGTACGATTTGGGTGCCACGCGGGTAGTACTGGCCCGGGAATTGAATCTGAATGAAATTCGTACCATTCGGGAAAAGACACCCAAGGAATTGGAGATCGAAACCTTCGGTCACGGTGCTATGTGTGTCAGCTATTCCGGCCGTTGCCTGCTTAGCAACTATATGACAGGCCGTGACTCCAACCGGGGTGCCTGCGCCCAACCCTGCCGCTATCAGTATGCCTTAATGGAGGAAAAGCGCCCCGGTGAGTATTTCCCCGTGTTTGAGGACGAAAAAGGCACCTATATCATGAATTCCCGTGATATGTGTATGGTTGACCATCTTGCTGAACTGCAACAGGCAGGTGTGGATTGTATTAAAATTGAAGGCCGGGCAAAATCAGCCTATTATGCCGCCATTGTAACCGGCGCATACCGACATTGCATTGATGATGTCGCTGCCGGTCGACCCATTGATCCGGTATGGCGGGATGAGGTAGAACATATTTCCCACCGAATCTATTCCACCGGCTTCTACTTCGGCGAACCAGGGCAATATACCGAGCATTCCCGTTACATTCGTCAATGGCAGGTATGTGCTATCGTAGAGAGTTGTGATGAAAGCGGCATGGCTCTGTGCAGCCTGCGAAACAAATTCTCCAAAGGCGACACACTGGAGGTTGTTGGCCCGGATCTGCGCCCCTTTACCATTACCGTTGATTCCATGAAGGATATGGAAGGAAATTCTCTGGACGAGCCCAGAACCCCTCAAATGCAATTCTATCTCCCTCTGGGAGTACAAGTTCCCCCCTACAGCATCCTTCGCCATAGCGTTGAACTTTCCGCAAAATAACAAGCTCTGCACCAAACATGGTGCAGAGCTTTTATTATTTGGGCGGAAAATAAATATTAATATCCACAGGCCCGGCAATACCTGGTACCTTTCCGCTGCAGGTATACTGCCACATATCAAAATGGTATGCATAATCCATTTGATCTGTGTAACGGGCAACCCATTGGGGATAGTCCTTCAGCTCCTCCAGTTTCATTCTGCCAAACCAAGGGCTAACATAAACCATGGGTTCCTCCCCACAGTTCTCAACGATCTCGCAAAAGGTCTTTACGCACTCTGTTACCACATCTTCATAAATAAATGCTGTTCTCTTTTCATCGTCAATGTATTCCCAGTCATAAACTAAAGGCAAATCCAATTCCCAGGCAACAATCTGATTCAATGCAAAATAGGCTTCTTCAGCAGCTTCCTGGGTATTAACAGCTTGAGAAAACATATATGCGCCTACCAACAACCCTGCCTCTTTAGCGCCACGGTAATGGGACTCGCACATATCATCTTCATATAGTTTTCCAGAGCCGCCATAACTTCTGCCGCCAACCCGAATCATTACAAAATCAAATCCTGCTGCTTTCACCTGCCGCCAATCAATATCCGTCTGATAGCTGGATACATCAATGCCCATAAGACATTCTTCCGTAACGCAGGTTAAGTATCCTTGGCTATTATATGCAAAGTCCTCTGGCTTAAATCGGTTGGGCGTAATGGGAGGAACGGTTAGAACCATGGAAACATGTCCGGTATGTTTGGTTGATTTTTCCTGCATCTGACCTACAGCATCATTGTGAGGCTGCGCCGACAAATACAGTAAAATTGCCACCACCAGACAAACTTCCACCAGTAAAACAATCAGGCCAATTACAAGCAGACGTTTTGTTAATTTCTCTTTGCTATCCGTCATGTTAGTTTTTCAGACTTTGAATTGGTGCGGGAATCCGACCGCCGCGGGCTATAAATTCCTCGCTGGATTGACTGTAAACAGGCATAACCGGAGCGCTGCCCAGCAAGCCTCCCATTTCCACACGGTCACCAACCACCTTGCCGGGAGCAGGAATAATTCTAACAGCCGTCGTCTTGGTATTGATCATACCGATGGCTGCTTCATCTGCAATAATGGCAGAAATAGTAGCGGCGTTGGTATCACCGGGAACTGCAATCATATCCAGACCCACGGAGCAAACACAAGTCATGGCTTCCAGCTTGGAAAGGCTGAGCACACCGGCTTCCGTTGCAGCAATCATGCCCTCATCCTCAGATACGGGAATAAATGCGCCGGACAGACCGCCCACATGGTTACTTGCCATAACGCCGCCCTTTTTCACCGCATCATTCAGCAGCGCCAAGGCAGCTGTTGTTCCGTGGGTGCCGCAGGTTTCAAGTCCCATCTCTTCCAGAATTCTTGCCACACTGTCGCCCACCGCAGGTGTAGGCGCCAGACTAAGATCCACAATGCCAAAAGGCACACCCAGGCGCTTTGATGCCTCAACGCCAACGATTTGACCCATTCTGGTAATGCGGAATGCGGTCTTTTTTACTGTTTCTGCCACCACATCAAAGGGCTGACCCTTGACGCTCTGGAGCGCATGGTAAACAACGCCGGGGCCGGACACACCCACATTCAAAACACACTCCGGCTCACCTACGCCGTGAAATGCCCCTGCCATAAAAGGATTATCCTCCACCGCATTGGCAAACACCACCAATTTTGCACAGCCCAGACCGTCATGATCAGCCGTATGCTGGGCAGTCTTTTTAATGATCTGACCCATGAGGGCAACAGCATCCATGTTAATACCTGCCTTGGTAGAGCCAACATTAACACTGGAACACACTCTTTCCGTAACCGCAAGTGCTTCGGGAATAGAGTCAATCAATACCCTGTCGCCCTTGGTGAAGCCTTTTTGCACCAGGGCAGAAAAGCCGCCGATAAAATTTACGCCACATTCCTTAGCGGCCTTGTCCATGGCAATGGCCAAAGGCACATAGCTATCCGTATCACAGCTGTTTCCAATCATGGAGATTGGCGTGACAGAAATCCGCTTGTTGACAATAGGGATACCAAACTCCCATTCAATATCCTGGCCCACCTTCACAAGGTTCTCTGCCCTTCGTGTGATTTTATCATAAATCTTTCGGGCGCAAGCATCCACATCGTTATCCATGCAATCCAGCAAGGAGATACCCATGGTGATAGTACGAATATCCAAATGGCGCTTGTCGATCATATCCCGGGTCTGTAATATATCTTTATGACTCAGCATATCAGTTCCTCACACACGGTGCATAGCTTCAAAAATATCTTCTCTCTGAACGCGAACATTCAATTTCATTTCCTGTCCTTTGGCTTCCATGGTTCTGGCGAGCTCTGCCAGAGGGACCGTACAGCCGGAAACATCCACCGCCATCATCATGGTAAAATGTCCCTGCATAACCGTCTGGCTTATGTCCAAAACATTGATCTGATAAGAAGCAAGCAAAACACATATCTCTGCAATGATACCCACTCTGTCCTTACCCACAACTGTCACAATTGCTTTCATATTGACACCTCAAATTTCATAGTCCGCAGCAACACGCCCGGACAGATTATGCTTAAACTGATTCAGCGCATCGAGATGAAGGGGGTGAACTGCATAAGATTCCAACGCTTCCCTGCTTTCCAAAACGGAATACAATGCAAAATCCGCGCCCCGGAAGCAACGGCTCACCTCCAATGAAACAAGTCCCGGAATTTTTCCTACCAAAGGTTCCAGAAGAGATGCCACAAATTTTACGGTAGCATCCTTATCCAATTCTTCTTTTAATGTAAAAAGAACAATATGCTTTACCATATTAACCTCCAAATTACAAATACCGGGGCTGATAATCAGCCCCGGTATGTAGGTTTTTGATTACTCAGCGTCAGCCTCGATCTCAGCCTCAGCCTCAACCTCTTCCTCAGCGGGAGCAGTCTCAATCAGAGCGCGAATGGACAGAGAAATGCGCTTGTTCTCAGCATCCACATCGGTAATCTTGACCTGAACCTCCTGACCCTCAGCCAGAACATCCTCAGGCTTGCCGATGCGCTTGTCAGCGATCTGAGAAATGTGGATCAAGCCGTCAACGCCGGGGATAATCTCAGCGAAAGCGCCAAAGGTCATCAGCTTCACGATCTTGGCATCCACCACATCGCCGACCTGATAGTTGGTCATAAACTGATTCCAGGGATTCATCTCAGCAGTCTTATAGCCCAGAGAAATCTTGTGCTTCACGGGATCGAAAGAAATAACATACACATCGATCTCATCACCCACGCTGACAACCTCAGCGGGAGTCTTGATGCGGTTCCAGCTCAGCTCAGAAACATGAACCATGCCGTCAACGCCGCCGATGTCCACAAATGCGCCGTAAGAAGTCAGGGACTTAACAGTGCCGTGGTACTTAGCGCCTTCCTGGATCTCGCTCCAGATCATCTCCTGAGCAGCCTTACGGGTCTCAGAGGAAACAGCGCGGATAGAACCAATCACACGACGACGTGCGCGGTTCACTTCGGTAATCTTCAGCTGAACATTCTGACCCACCAGAGCAGCCATGTCGCGGCCCTTGGCAACACCGGACTGAGAAGCAGGGATAAATACACGGATGCCCTTAACGGTTGCAACCACGCCACCCTTGTTCTCCTCGGTGATGGTGCCTTCCACGGTAGCCTTCTCTTCAGCCCAGACTGCCATGTCGTCCCAAACCTTCATGCCGTCCAGCTTCTTCTTGGACAGCTGCACAGTGCCTTCCTGGTCGTTCACACGAACCACAAAGACCTCGATCTCGTCGCCGACCTTCAGAATGTCCTCAGGCTTCACAGAAGGATCGGTGCTGACTTCATCATAGGGAATGTAGCCGGCATGCTTGGTGCCCAGGTCTACCTGAACCTCGGTGTTGCCGATACCGGTAACGGTGCCAATAACCTTGTCTCCTGTATTTAAAGTCTTGATGGACTGTTCCAGAAGCGCAGCAAAGCTCTCCTCCTGCACAGCATCAGTAGTAATAATTTCGCTCATAGTCTTGTTGGCCTCCTTTATAATCCACGCAGGCGTGGAAGCGCCTGCCGTGATTCCAACATCAGCCACACCGTGAAAAAAGGACTTGTCCAGCTCGGCGGCATTATCCACCAAAACAACTTTTTCACAATGCTCACGGCAAATCATTGCGAGACGGCCTGTGTTGGAACTGTGTGTGTCTCCTACAACGACCATGGCTTGACAAATTGAACTCAAATTTGCCGCTTCGCTTTGCCGAGATTCTGTTGCTTTACATATTGTATCAAATATTTTCAAGTTAGTAAACTGTTTTTTTGCAATTTTGCCGCAAATTTTCCACAAAGATTCTGTGGAAGTCGTTTGGGAAACCATGCAAATTGGCAAATCCGACGAAATCTCTCCCTTTTCCACCCAGGTCTGCAATTCTTCAGGGGTTTCAAAGATTCGACAGTCCTTGCACCAGCCTGCAATCCCCTCCACTTCCGGATGGGAACGAGTACCGATAATCACAGGTAAATAGCCGTTATTTTCCTCTTTGCTTACGATATCATGAATCCGTTTTACAAAGGGGCAAGTGGCATCCACAACCTCCACATTCCGGCCTTGCAGCCGCTCATACATGCTGCGGGAAATACCGTGGGAACGGATGATGACGGTACTTCCTTCCGGAATCTCTTCCGGCATCTGGGCAACCTTCACACCCATCTGCTCAAAATGAGCAACCGCATGGCGGTTGTGTATAATGGGGCCCAGCGTATAGACCTGTTTGCCCGCCTTCGCTTCCTGCTCCACCAGCTCCACCGCACGGTTAACACCAAAGCAGAAACCGGCGCTTTTGGCAACTGTTATGCTCATAGAGAAACCTTCTTACCGATAATATCCTTCATAGCTGCCACAACGCCCTCAATATCCAAATCAGAGGTGTCCAGCAAAACCGCATCCTTAGCCTGCTTTAGTGGCGCAATGGGGCGATTGGAGTCCTGGTAATCCCGCTGCTGAATATCCTTCAGCACCTGTTCAAAATTCGCCTTCTGACCCTTGGCAATCATCTCATCCATACGGCGCTTGGCCCGAACCTCTGCAGAGGCAGTCAGAAAGATTTTAACCGTAGCTTTGGGAAGCACAACTGTACCAATGTCTCTGCCGTCCATAATGACATTATGTTTCTTCGCCACATCCCGCTGCATATCCAGCAGCATATCCCGCACGATGGCATGAGCAGAAACCAGGCTGGCTTTCTGGGAAATATCCTGGGTGCGAATCTCATCGGAAACATCCATGCCGTTCATCAGCATGTGTTGTTTCCCTTCTTCATCATACTCGATTTGAATAGTCAGTTCATCCAGATAGCGTTCAACGCCGTCCACATCCTTGGGGCTGATACCCAGCAAATCAAGGAAGTAAGCAACGGTGCGGTAAATAGCCCCGGTATCCACATAATAGTAGCCAAGCTCCTTGGCGAGGCGTCTTGCAATGGTGCTTTTACCTGCACCGGCAGGGCCGTCAATGGCGATAGAAACTGTCTTAGCCATAATATATCCTCCGTTTATTCTTGTGCGCGCAGCTTAGTAAGCGCCTGCATTTCCAGGTCTACAATCTGCTGCACCGTTAATTTCATGGTATTTGCTGCCTCCTGAGCAGACATGGGCAAGCCGCCTTCCAGACCATATCGCAGAGTCAGCACCTGCGCCTGCTCCGGTGTCAGGCTGGACAGCATGTCCAGAATTCTCTGTCTGCTTTGGAAATAGGCTGTATCCTCCACAGCCTGCTGATCTTCGGCGGATTCCTCCGCAGGTTCTTTCTTAGCCTGTTCCAGCACCCGGGCGGTACGCAGCATATCTTCGTACACCTCTGCCTCTTCCAGTGTCACATGTAACTCTGCTGCCAGCTCCTCCAGGGATGGATTCCTGCCAAGTTGTGTCAGCAAGCGATGATCCGCTGCCCGGAAATCTTCCAGCGCCTTGCGCATTTTACTGCCAACACCGGCCTGTCTTGCCTGCAGGGTAACCGTCCTGGCAAGATACTGACGAACCCACCAATCCAAATGCTCCTCCAGGTCACCGTCTTCATAATTCAGCGCGCCCTGCCACAGACCCAGGCTAGCTTCCTGAATGAGATCCAGAAGCAAAACACCTCTGCCGATATATTCCATGGCTGTATGTACGGCGGAGCCGATGGTCACACCAATCAGGCGTTGCAGCGCCGCTTCATCTCCTCGCTTGTAGGCATCCATAAGCAAAGAAGGATCCCCTGCCGCAGGCATGGAAGCAAGCTCCCGCAAATAAACACCCAGCGGATCATTTTCCGCCAGTTCTTCCAAAAGCCTGCCGGATTTGACCAGCATTTCCTCATAGCGAAGCCGTTCTTCGGTCTGCCCTGAGCCATAGTCCCCGGGCAATTTGGATATATCCAACCCAATCCGGTTTTCTTCCAGATATGACAGCGCATCCTCTGCTTCCTCTTCTCCTTCCAAAAAGCCAAGCAGCCACTCAGCAGAAACTGAAACACCCGGCGCAATCCTTTGAAGCGCCAATTCCCATTGGGGCACATCAAAGGAAAACATATCATCATTCATGTAAAAAATCCTCCAATCCCAGGTTTGCACCCAGGCTCTTCAGCCGTTCAAAGGCCTGCTTTTCAATTTGTCGCACCCGTTCTTTTGAAATATTCAGCTCCTGGCGAATCTCCTCCAGAGAATGGCAGATTCCGTCAGTCATACCAAAACGCATACGCAGCAATTTTTCCTGCCGGGGGTCCAGCATTGCCAGCAAGGATTCCATGGTCTTTTTCAGTTCTTCCCGCACCATTTTCTCATGGGGCTTGGTAGATTGGGGATCCTCTAAAATTGCATTCAGGGTGATATCATCCTCCCCAACGGGAGCATCCAGCGAGCAAAATTCTGCAGCAAACAGCAGCAGTTCCTGCACCTTTTGTTCCTCAAGATCACAGCGCTGGGCAATCTGTTGGGTAGTGGGCTGCTTTTTCAGCTCCTGCAACAAGGCATTTCTGGCATGGATCACCTTGTGAAAGCGCTCTGCTGTGTAAGCAGGAATCCGAATCAGCCGCTCATCGTTCATAAGATACCGGGTAATATGCTGGCGAATGGACTTGGTCGCATAGGTGGAAAAGCGAAAATTCAAGGTATAGTCAAACTGCTCTGCCGCGGCAATCAAGCCGATACTTCCCTCCTGAATCAAATCCAGCAAGGGCGCACCCCGGTCAGCATACTCCTTCGCAACGGAAACTACCAGCCGCAAATTGGAATTAACCATTTTACGGACAGCATCCCGGTCACCCTGGGCGCACTGCATGGCAAGCTGCCGTTCCTCTTCCGGCGACAATCGGGGAAACGCACGGATTTCCCGAAGATACTGCTGCATGCTGTCTTCCTGGGATATTTCCTTATTTTCAACAAGCAGAGATGTCATCCCCGAATACCCTTTCTTTCCTTCAATCGATTCCGCATGGCCATAAGGTCCTCTTCCGTGGTCACACCTGCTTTCTGATGCTCTGCCTGTATGATTCGAATACAGTCGGCCAGCGCTGTTTCATTGGCGGGTCCCTGCAGACGGTGTACTATTCCGGTCAAATGGGACATTTCCTCCGCTGTGCAATCTTCCAGCACGCCAAGGGAAACCTCCAGGCCCTCATGATATCGGCTTTGCAAAGCGCCAAACACTCTCCCCAGCAAGGGGGAAGAAAAATCTGTTCCCTTTACAGACCCGGTCTGATTTAAAAGGGATGGATCCTTCAAAACCATGGCCAGCAAGGACTCCTCCGCCATAGCGGATTTCATATTGTCATAGCGAATGCTGCGGCTCTTGGGCTGTAATGCCTGGGCAGGCGCAAGGTCAATTTTCTCCTGCTTTTTCTTTTCCCGGGCAATTCTGGTCTTATAAGCCTTTGCAATCTCCATTTTCACAGTTTCAAAGCTGACACCGGAAGCCTCCGCCACCCGATGTCCGTAGATTTCTCTTTGCACCGCGCTGCCCAGGGTGGACAGCAAGGCAGCGGATTCCTGCAAGAACTGCACCCGCTGCTCGTCAACCTTAAGATCAAAGCCTCCACGAATGGCATTCAGCTGATATTCCACACGATTGGAGGACCCCTCCAGCAACAGCTTAAATTTATCCGCGCCGAATTTCTGCAGGTAGTCATCCGGGTCCATATCTCCGGGAATCTGCAGGACCTTCACAGATACACCTGCTTTTTCCAGAATGGGGATAGCCCGTTTTGTAGCCTTTTGACCCGGCGCATCACCGTCATAAAGAAGAATCACCTGGTCACAATACCGGGTAATCAGCGTTGCCTGCTCATCGGTCAAGCTGGTACCCAGGGAGGCAACGGCATTATCAAAGCCATACTGATGCATGGTCACCACATCGATATTGCCCTCAACCAGAATTAAATATCCCTGCTTACTCTTCTTTGCCAGATTTAATCCAAACAGGTTCTTGCGTTTATTGAAAATCATGGTCTCATTGGAATTGAGATATTTCGGCTTAGAATCGTCCAGCACACGGCCGCCAAAACCAACCACATTGCCCCGTACATCAATAATGGGGAACATCAGCCGGTTGCGGAAACGGTCATAAACACGGCCGTTCTTTTCTCCTGCCAGATCCGCTGCAAGCAATTCCTTGTCGGTATAGCCTTTTTTGCGCATGGCATCCACGAGAGCATTCCAGGAATTGGGGGCAAATCCAATTCCAAATTGGGTGATGATGTTCTTGCTGAGACCACGCTTCTGGGTATAGGCCAGACATTCCTTACCGGCATCGGAATACAGTTGAGTATAATAAAACCGACCTGCTTCCTTCATCAGCGCCCACAAGCGTTCCTGCTCCCTGTAGCGGTTTTGATACTGCTCATCCTCCGGCACTTCCATACCGGCCCGCTTTGCTAAAGCGCGAACAGCATCGGGATAACTCAGCCCCTCCACTTCCATCATGAAGTTTATGGCGCCGCCGCCCTTATGGCAACCAAAGCAATAATATATGCCTTTATCCGGGGCAACAGAGAAGGAGGCTGTTTTTTCTCCATGGAAGGGACATAGCCCAAACATATTGCTTCCGGAGCGCTTCAGACTTACATATTGCCCCACCACTTCATCAATGGGATTTCGGGCAATCAATTCGTCAATAAATGACGGTGGAAAAGCCATATTTTGTCCCCTCCTTTCGTAAAAATTTATTATAACATATTATCCGCGAATGTGCCACCCGGAAGGAATAAAAATTTCTGTAAATTTATCCACAGCATATTTATCCGTCATACCGGCAATGTAGTCACAAACGGTTCGTTCCAAACCGTCAAAAGACATTTGCGGCTGAAAATCCTCCGGTAATTTATGGGGATTGTGGTAATAGAACTCATAGAGTCTGGTCAGCATGTCCTTTGCCTTGCTTTCCTCCCCTTTGGCAACGGGATTTCGGTAGACCCGCTCAAACATAAAGGCTCGCAGATCCTGCAAAGCCTTGTCCACATTGGGAGAAAGGACAATTTCCCGGGAATCCCGGGAGGACAGAATCATATCACAAACCAATGTGTTAATCCGTTCCCGATGGGTAATGCCCAGAACATCCGTAATAAAAGCAGGAATATCTTCGTTGTTCAGAATGCCCGCCCGCACAGCATCGTCAATATCATGATTGACATAGGCAATCCGGTCAGCGCTGCGCACGATCTGCCCTTCCAGTGTATCGGGTATGTAGTTGCCGGTATGTCCCAGAATACCCATTCGCACTTCATGGGTCAGATTCAGCCCGCTTCCGTTGTTTTCCAATACATCCACAACCCGCAGGCTCTGCTCATTGTGGCAGAAGTTCTTGCCAAGGCACGCAGAAAGGGCAGATTCACCGGCATGACCAAAGGGTGTATGTCCCAAATCGTGACCCAAAGCAATGGCTTCCACCAGATCCTCATTCAAGGAAAGGGCTCTGGCGATGGTTCTGGCAATGCGGGAAACCTCCAGGGTATGGGTCATACGGGTGCGGTAATGATCACCCTCCGGCTGCAAAAAGACCTGGGTCTTATGCATTAAACGGCGGAATGCCTTGCAATGAACAATTCTGTCCCCATCCCGCTGAAAGCAGGTGCGAACATCATTATCTCCGGGAGTATCATTGAAGAGCCGTCCCTTGCTTTCATCGGAAAATGCGGCGCGGTTACTCAGTCTCTGATGCTCCTGTAATTCCAGTTCTTCACGCACTGTCATGATATTGACTCCTTTCGTCAAACAGGGAACGCCCGGTACTCCTGACCGGTTTCCATTCCTTCTACTGTTCCCGCTGTCATATCCGTCAGCCTGTCCAAAAATGGCGCTGCAGAAGCCTGGGGAAGCAAAATCTCCAATTCCACCTCTGCGCCAAACTGTGTATCCCGAAGAATACCGCCAAAGGCTTCAATTTCAAGCTTGACCCGTTCAAAATATGTATACGGGCAAGGTACATACAGCACCGACCACACCCGTTTCATAGATTTTCCCGCTGCATCCACAGCAATTTTTGCACCCTTGGTGTAGGCGCGCACCAAGCCACCTGCACCTAACAGAATACCGCCAAAATACCGGGTGACCACGCAAACAACATTGTACAGCCCTTCCCTTTGCAGCACCTGAATCATGGGCATACCTGCAGTACCACCCGGCTCCCCGTCGTCAGAAAACCGGACAGCGCCATCTTTAATGATATACGCCCAACAATTATGGGTGGCATCATAGTGCTGTTTTTTCATTTCCTGGATTCTGGCAAGGGCTTCCTCCTCTGTTTCCACCAGCCAAATTCTGCCAATGAAACGGGATTTCTTCTCTGTGAATTCATCCTCGCCATAGCCCGTAGGCACCAGATATTCCTCCAAGCTCAGCACTCCTTCATAACATACTCACGCAGTCTACCAAACAAAATATCATCCAAAACCGCTTCCACCTGAATCCCGTCACCGGTATAATCCACAGCCAAAACCTTGGCGCTGCTGTGTAGGGTGTCCACCATGCCGCCCATGGAGTAAGGAAGCAGAAGCTGCACCTGATGACGGCTCTTACCCAAAGCATTTTCAATGCTCTGAAGCAGCTGATCCATTCCATAGCCTTTCGCCGCAGAAATCGTCACAATATCCTGCCCCACAGGAATTTCACTGCGGTCTACAAGATCCGCTTTGTTATAGCAACGCAATACAGGTGTTCCCGGCTTTGCCAATTTGGCAATCAGCCCATCCACCACTTCAATATGTTCCTCCCTGTTAGGGTCGGAGGCATCAATCACATGCAGCAACAAATCCGCAAATTCCAATTCCTCCAGGGTTGCCCGGAAAGCATCCACCAAATGATGGGGCAGCTTGGCAATAAAGCCGACGGTATCAGAAAGGATCACATCCAAATTATCAGACACAGTCAGCTGACGGGAGGTGGTATCCAGGGTATCAAACAGTCGGTTATTGGCAGGAATTCCGGCATCTGTCAGCTGATTCAATAAAGTGGACTTTCCCGCATTGGTATAGCCAACAATGGCAACAACAGGAACGGCGTTCTTCATTCTTCTTTCCCGCTGCACACCACGAACATGGCGCACCTGCTCCAATTCTGCTTTCAATCGGGAAACGCGATCACGAATATGCCGTCTGTCCGTTTCCAGCTGGGTTTCACCGGGACCTCTTGTTCCGATACCACCACCCTGCCGTGAAAGATTCTTACCCATACCGGCAAGTCTGGGAAGCAGATACTGATACTGCGCCAACTCCACCTGCAAACGGCCTTCCTTGGTTTTTGCCCGCTGTGCAAAAATATCCAAAATCAAACTGCTTCTATCCAATACAGGCAAGCCCATAATTTCCTCCAGGGCGCGAATATGCCCGGGAGAAAGCTCATTGTCAAATATAATCATGGTAGCTTCCGTAGCTTCTGCCAACATCCGTACTTCCTGCGCCTTACCTTCACCGATAAAGCTATGGGCATCGGGTGTATGCCGATTCTGCAAAACCTTCGCAAGGCAAAAACCACCGGCAGTCTCCAGGAGCGCTTCCAATTCTTCCAGGGTTTCATCAGTGGCTGTCTGCTCCCGACCGAAGCAATCCGCATTCAAGCCAACCAAAATGGCCCGTTCCCGCGTTGTGTGTTCCATATTGATCTCCATACAGGCCTCCACATAGTACATTTTTATTATTATACCACAAATCTACCTGCGCTTGCAACGGAAAACCAGCAAAAAGTCCATAATTTAAGAATAAAATACAACAAAAGCAAAAGCCTGCACCGCTATTAGCAGTGCAGGCTTAAAGCTTACTTCAGATTGAATCTCTTGTTGAAACGGTCAACACGTCCACCGGTGTCAACCAGCTTCTGCTTGCCGGTATAGAAAGGGTGGCACTTAGAGCAGATTTCAACTCTGATGTCCTTCTTGGTGGAGCCGGTGGTGAAAGTATTGCCACAAGCACAGCGAATTGTAGTCTGTTCGTAGGTAGGATGGATGCCTTCTTTCATGTTGTTCACCTCTTTCTCGTCAGATAAAAGGGCATAGTTGCCCCAGCAATCTTAATCGCTCGGCTATTGTAGCACATCTTATTGCAGATTGCAAGTGTTTTTTAAGGAATTTTTGAAGAATTTCCAATCAAAATGCCCAGTTGCCGTTACGGAAGATGGCAATAGTCTTCCCGTCACGGGTAATGGCATCAATATTCATGGTATCACAGCCAATCATGAAGTCCTCATGAATCATGGAATCGTTAATGCCCAGAGCGCGGCACTCTTCCAAAGTCTTGTTATGATGATCTTCAATGGTATCCGCATAACCCATGCCAAGGGCCAAATGGCAGGCGGCATTTTCATCAAACAGTGTGTTGTAGAACAGTAAACCGCTCTGGCAGATAGGACTCTGCTGAGGCACCAAGGCGCATTCACCCAGATAAGCAGCGCCCTCGTCCATGGAGATCATGGTTTTCAGCAGCTCCTCACCCTTCTTTGCGCCTACCTCTACGGCTTTGCCGTTTTCAAAGCGAACAAAGAAATCCTCAATCAGCTGACCCTGATAGGATAGGGGCTTTGTAGAATATACAATGCCCTCCGCCTTGCCCCGCATGGGGGAAATAAAGCACTCTTCTGTGGGAATATTAGGATTAAAGGTAATACCCTGACGGCTAACCTCGCTGCCGCCGCAAAAACGGGCCTGGGGAATCATGCCTACGGTCAAATCCGTGCCGTTATCTGCAGTAAAATGAAGAGAATCAATACCAAGGGCATTCAAATAATCGCAGCGCTTGCGAATATCCTCATTATGCTTTTCCCATGCCGCAACAGAGTCTCCGTCCACACGGGAGGTGGAAAGAATGGCCTCCCACAGTTTTTCCATTGCCTTACCCTTAGGCAGACCGGGAAATACCTTCTTTGCCCAGGCAACGCCGGGAACTGCGGCAATGCACCATTGCTGCTTGCCCTCCAACTGATCCGCATAGGGCTTCAAAATAGGATAGGTCATCCGGCGAGCCTTCGCCATCTTGGCAATGTTCATACCCTTCAAGCCATCGGGATCTTCAGAAATCAAATGAATCCGGGCAGGAACGGTATCCACCATGTACTGACGGCGTTCCAGCTGCCACTTAGGGATGGTCGTCATGGTCTTAAGGCTTTGGTGACGCACATGAAGCTTGCCCAGGGGCTGATAGTCCCACTCCACAATCACCTTTCTGGCCTTAGCCTTATAGGCTTCTTCCACCAGAAGCTTAACAAACTCCGGCTGATCCAGCTCAGCGTAAATCATTACATCCTGCCCTTTTTGCACATTGACACCGCAACGGACAATCAATCGGGCATACTCTCTTAAAACGCTTTTTTTCATAAGGATTCTCCTTTACAAATTTTGTTTATTGTATCAAATTCCATCAATTCCGTCAATCTTTCTTGCATTCTTTTCTCAATTCCATTATAATATGTTTTATCATTTTAGGAGGGGTTTTATGCTGACAAGAGAAGCATTTCACAAGATGGCAAAGCCCATTATTCTGGACGGCGCTACCGGTTCTAATCTGATGAAGGCAGGCATGCCCCGGGGTTGCTGCACGGAAGAATGGATTCTTTCCAATCCCCAAGCATTGGTAAACCTGCAGCGACAGTACGCCCAGGCCGGTAGTCAAATACTCTATGCACCCACCTTCCAGGCCCAGCCCATTGCTCTGAAGCAGGCAGGCTTAGACAACCATACAGAATCCATCAATGCCCATCTGGTAGCCTTGACAAAAAGCGCCGCTCCCAATGTGCTGGTAGCAGGCAACCTTACCACTCTTGCCGCCTTTACCGACAGCTATGCACCGGAAACCTTTGATTTACTGGTGGAAAACTACCGTCGTCAAATCCGCGGTTTGATTGACGGCGGCGCAGATCTTCTGGCTGCGGAAACTCTCATATATCCCCAGGAAGCAGAGGCAATCCTGACCGCCGCCGAATTGGAGGGCGCAAGCTGCTGCATGTACACATTTACCATGCAGCCGGACGGTAGCCTGTTTTCCGGTATGGATGCCGGCCCGGTACTGAAAAATCTGGAGGACGCAGGTGCTGCCGCCGTTGGCTTTAACTGTGTTGCGGCAGACAGTTTTACGCCCGCCTTGGTAAGCAAGCTTCGCCGCTATGTACGCATTCCCCTGATCTGCAAACCCAATGCCGGAATCCCTGTCATTGGAGAAGATCATCTCCCCCGCTACCCTATGTCACCCCAGGAATTCTCACAAATTGTTGCAGATTGCGCCGCCATGGGCGCTTCCATTCTTGGCGGTTGCTGTGGCACTGACCCCACATTCATTTCACAGCTTGTGAAACAAATCACCAAATAACACACCTTAGATAATTGCTTATGACTATTCTTCAGAAACTTCCCCAAGACTTTCCCTGGCTGGACCGGATTCATTGCTACGGCTCTGTGGATTCCACAAATCTGCGCGCCAAGGCTATGGCAGCCCAAGGCGCACCGGACGGCACCACTCTCCTTGCCTTTCATCAATCCGCAGGCCGTGGCCGTATGGGACGCAGCTTTCATTCCCCCGAAGGAAAGGGTGTTTACCTATCCGTCATTCTTCGGCCAAACTGCAAGGCAGACATGCTGATGCATCTGACCTGCAGCGTAGGTGTAGCCATGTGCAACACCGTAGAAAATGTTGCAGGTATTCGTCCGGGCATTAAGTGGATCAACGATCTGGTTCTGAATAACCGCAAAATTGGCGGCATCCTTACGGAAATGGCATTAAAACCGGACGGAACTGTTGACTACGCTGTGGTTGGTGTTGGCATCAACTGTACCCAGGCAGAAACAGATTTCCCCGAAGAAATCCGGCACATTGCCGCCTCGGTTTCCCAGTTTTCTCGGGAAATTGTCCTTCCGGATGTTTTGGGCGCTAAAATGATTATGGAAATGGAGAAACTTTCCCATTCCCTTTTTCAGCAAAAAAATTGGTATATGCAGCAATACCGCAGAGATTGCATTACCCTTGGCAAGGAAATTATCATTCATCGAAGCAATGAAAACCAGCCCGCCCTTGCCTGTGATGTGGATAATGACGGCGGTCTGATCGTACGCTATCACGATGGACGTCATGCAGTCGTCCAATCCGGAGAAGTCAGTGTCCGGGGTTTATACAGCTATGTATAAAAACAGTTGCAATTTATTTGATAATTGGTTATAATGTAATCAGTAACAAATGGAACGGAGGATCTTCTATGAAAAATTTAAAGGTGGTTTTGAGTGTTCTGGCAGCTTTGGTAGCCATTGCCGGCGTTGTTTATGCCTTTGTCACCTATGGTGATAAGATCATTGCATGGTGCAAGCGCATGATCAGCAAAATTCCCGGCTGTGATTACCTTTTCTCCGATGATGACTGCTTTGATGACGATTTCGAGGACCCCGCGGAAATCGGCTAAATAGATACAAACACCCCGGAGCATTTCACATTTAAAATGCTCCGGGGATTTTTATGCATCCAGCAGGATCTGCACCAGCATTTTGGTGCAAAGCTCCATATCCTCCACAGGAATAAACTCAAATCTTCCGTGATAATTCTCGCCTCCGGTACACAGATTGGGGCAAGGCAGACCCATATAGGAAAGCCGTGCGCCGTCCGTACCGCCGCGAATGGGAACCTCCACAGGCTCCATGCCAACCTTTCTCATGGCCTCCTTCGCCCTGTTCACCACATACATGCAAGGCTCGATCTTTTCACGCATATTATAGTAGCTGTCCCGCAAGGTAACTGTGACAGTTCCCTCACCATACTTTTTATTCAGATACTCCCCTGTTGCCTCAATAATCGCCTTTTTCTCAAGAAATTTCTCCATATCATGGTCACGGATAATGTATCTGAGTTCACTTTTCTCCACTTCACCATGCATATCGGTTAAGTGAATAAAGCCCTCATAGCCCTGAGTATGCTCCGGGCGCTGGGCAGCAGGAAGCAAGCTCTGGAACTCCATAGCAATCAGCTGAGAATTCTTCATCTTATCCTTCGCTGCGCCGGGGTGGATGTTCAAACCTGCAATCTTCACCACAGCGGAAGCTGCATTAAAATTCTCATACTCAATCTCACCCACCGGACCGCCGTCTGCAGTATAAGCATAATCCGCAGCGAATGCTTCCACATTAAATCTGTCCGCACCTCTGCCGATTTCCTCATCGGGAGTAAAAGCAATCCGGAGAGTTGCATGCTTTTGATCAGAATCCAGCAGAATCTTAGCAGCCGTCAAAATCTCTGCAACACCTGCTTTATTATCTGCGCCAAGTAATGTGGTTCCGTCAGTAACAATTAGATGCTTGCCCTTATGGGTAGCTAAATGCGGATACTCCTTCTTGCGAAGCCAAATATCCTTTTCCGGATTCAGGCAAATATCCTCCCCGTCATATTCAACCACCCGAGCCTTCACATCAGCGCCGCTGGTGTCGGGAGAAGTATCCATATGGGCAATCAAACCAATCACCGGCTTAGAGGGATCTCCAGGGACAGTGCCGTACACATAACCATCTGTATCCATCATGGCATCCTGAATGCCCATTGCCTTCATTTCCTCCACCAAGGCTGCTGCAAATACCTTTTGCTTAGCAGTAGACGGACAGGTTTCGGAAAACTCATCGGACATAGTATCAAAGGTTACATAGCGCAAAAAGCGCTCACAAACTTGATTCATAGTATCTCCTTTACGAAAAAAGAGCGGAGATTTCTCCGCCCTTTTTATTATCTTTCTTACTCTTAGCCCTTGACCAGCTCGGCGGTATCCTGAGCGATCATCAGCTCTTCGTTGGTGGGAACCACCCAAACCTGAACCTTAGAATCAGGAGTGGAAATGCACAGTTCCTTGCCGCGTGCCTTATTCTTCTCCAGATCCAGCTTCACACCCAGGAAGCTCAGATACTCGCAAACCTCTGCACGAACAGCGGTATCATTCTCACCAACACCTGCAGTGAAGGTCAGAACATCAATGCCATTCAGAGCAGCTGCATAAGCGCCAACATACTTAGCAACCTCGTAGCAGAACTTGTCACGAGCCAGCTTGCTGTTCTCATCGCCGTTATTTGCGGCATTTTCCAGATCACGGAAGTCGGAAGAAAGGCCGGACATAGCCAGTACACCGGACTTCTTGTTCAGCATATTCAAGCACTCATCAACGCTCATGCCGTACTTGTTGCAAATGAACTGAACAACAGCCGCATCAATATCACCGGAACGGGTACCCATGGGAACACCGGCCAGAGGGGTCAGACCCATGGTGGTATCCTGGCACTTGCCGTCCTTCACAGCGGACATGGAAGATCCGTTGCCCAGATGGCAGTTGACCATTTTGAATTCCTTCTTGCCAACCAGCTCGGCGGTACGGCGGGCAACATACTTGTGGCTGGTGCCGTGGAAGCCGTAACGGCGGATAGAATCGTTCTCATAGTACTCGGTGGGGATTGCATAGCGGTATGCCTTAGCAGGCATAGTCATATGGAATGCGGTGTCGAACACAGCAACCTGAGGGGTCTTAGGCATAACAGCCTGGCAAGCCTCGATACCCATCAGATTGGCAGGATTATGAAGAGGTCCCAGGGGGATGCACTTCTTGATTGCCTTGATTACCTCGTCATCAATAACGCAGGAATCAAAGAACTCCATACCACCATGCAGCACACGGTGACCGACGGCGTCAATTTCATCTACACTCTTGATCACGCCATCAACAGGATCAACCAGAATATCCAGCGTTGCGGAAATAGCCTCGGAATGGGTGGGCATGGGAATATCCTTAACCACCTTGTTGTCGCCTACCTTATGGTTCAGACGGCCATCAATGCCAATACGCTCGCACAAACCCTTAGCAGAAACCTCGCCGGTCTCAGGATTCATCAGCTGATACTTAAGACTGGAGCTGCCGGCATTAATGATCAAAACATTCATTTGGAACATCCTCCTAAAAAATAATGATTTTCAAATTCAGTTCTATATGGTAATATAGCCATAGGTAAAGTTATTTTATAACATAAAGTCAAAATTCTCAAGCCCTGTTTGCAAATTTTTCTAAAAAAGAGGGAATATTTTTGAAAACCATCGGTATTATCTGTGAATACAACCCGCTTCACAACGGTCACAAAAAGCAATTGAATCATATTAGAGCCATATACGGCGCGGATTGCGGAATTGTATGTCTTATGAGTGGCAATTATGTGCAACGCGGCCACCCCGCAATTATTGATAAGCAAGCACGGGCCAAGGCAGCTATTCTAAGCGGTGCTGATCTGGTTTTAGAGCTTCCTGTCACCGCCAGCCTATCCTCTGCAGAGGGCTTTGCGGCTGAGGGTGTAAGAATCCTATCGTCCATCTGCGACAGCCTTTGCTTCGGCGCAGAAATAGCACAATCAAATTTGCTAATGCACACGGCTGAATATCTTCTGTCAACCCAATTCTCACAGCAACTTCGTGTTGAGCTGGAAAAGGGTGTGTCCTTCCCCGCAGCCCGGCAGGCTGCGTTGGAATCCGCCGGTATGGACGGATCTCTTCTCTCCTCCCCTAACAATATTTTAGCTGTGGAATACTGCAAAGCCATTCTTTCCCAAAATTCCTCCATGAATATTATGCCCATTTGCAGACAGGGCGACTACCACGACCTTGTTGCAAATATGGAGAATCCGTCCGCTACCGCTGTTCGATCCCTTATGCTTGAGGGTAAACCTTGGCAACCCTATATTCCCCATGAAGCGCTTGCCGCTTTCGAGAACGCAACGCATCATACGCTTGCCGCAGGTGAACGGGCCATTCTTGCACGACTTCGTTGCATGACGGAATCTGATTTTGAAGCGCTTCCCTTTGGTTCTGAAGGATTATGGCGAAAACTGATGTACGCTATAAATCAATATGCAAATCTGGAAGAAATCATAACAGCAGTCAAATCCAAACGCTACACCCGTACTCGTATTGACCGCATGATTCTGTGCGCATATCTTGGAATTACACAGGAGCAACTAACCCAGCAAGCACCCTATATTCGAGTTCTTGCGCTCAATTCCAAGGGAGGCAGAATTTTAAAATCCGCAAGAGAAAACGGAGAATTTATTAACATTGGTCAGCCCTCCGCTCACCCTTACCAAGCCCTTGAAACCAAATGGGGCGGGTTATACGGCATGTTTGCTATCGGTAATCCCGACACAGCCAATGCAGAATCCTGTTACAGAGTTTTCTGTTGCGAATAACAAAAGCAGGACAAATGTCCTGCTTTTGCTCATTTTGGCGGAGACGGTGGGATTCGAACCCACGTGCCGTTGCCAGCAAACTGATTTCGAGTCAGCCCCGTTATGACCACTTCGATACGTCTCCATGTATGTAAAACTCTGTTTGAAGTTAAACAAACTATTCAATTTTCTACCGAACGGGGCGCCCCGTTATGTCCTGTTGCGGTGCCTGGAATTTTTTGCACTACCGTGCAAAAATTTCGACCGCGGCCACTCCTTATTGCTCGCTTCATCTGCCACAGGCAGCGCTCGCAAACGTCCCCACTTCGATACGTCTCCAAACAACTTGGCTATTATACCAGCGCAACGAATAAAAATCAAGGCTTTTTCACCATCTCCAGCACACACTCCATGTGCTTTAAAATAATGTCATAATTCTCCTTTTTATGAGGACGGGTACATTGGCTGCAATCCTTGATTCCCTGTTGCGTATAAGTAAAATCACCGCCGCATTGATTGCCCAGAGCATATAGCGGGCAATAGCAAAATAGGCAATTAAACTTCTCCTCTTCCACGCCCTTATGGCAAGGAAAATACGCACATTCCCGATTTTGAAAAAAACGGTGATCCGCCATAAAACTCATCTCCTTAGTTGCAAATTAAAGATTATTTGTTATAATAAAGTCCAGGGATATTCCTGGGGCGGTTTTCTTTCGAATACCATTTTTTCACCGCTAACCGGATGACTAAAGGACAGCCTGCATGACCAAAGAGCAATTTTGCAATCATCCTCCAGCAAGCTATACTTCCGTTCCCCCACCAGAGGCATTCCCCTGCTAGCAAACTGCACCCGAATCTGATGTGTTCGCCCTGTGTGAAGCTGAATGGCTACTTGAGATAATCCTCCCCGTTCTCCCATAACCCGGTAAGACAGCACAGCTTCTTGTACACCCTTTGCAGGCTCCTGGGCAACCATGGTCATACGTCTTGCCTTATCTCTATATAGCAAGTCCCGCAATGTCCCATCTTTTTCCTCCAGCACGCCATGAATCACAGCCATATATTCCTTCCCAAATTCATTATCGCGAATTTGTCTGGACAACTCTGATGCGGCAACCTCAGTTCTTGCCAAAACCATCAGACCGCTAACCACCTGATCCAATCGATGAACCGTTCGAACAGTTGCCATAGAATCTCCAAGCGCCTGCCTTGCCAAATCCGGTACGCCGCCAGGCTCATCAGTGGACACTACACCGGAAGGCTTTATACACACAAGCAACGAATCATCAACATATACAAGTTCCAATTTCTTCACCTCTTATTCCCATTTTATCAAAATGTATACGATTTTTCAAGCATAAGGAGGC
>JAZRBJ010000009.1:0-32195 GCA_045635065.1 Faecousia sp.
TTTCATGATGCTGGGCCGTTATTTTGCCCGGTTTGATGAGTCCCCCACACCTAAGGTTATGGTCAACGGCGCATACATGAAGGAATACTGGGGCGAAGGCTCCAACCGCGCCCGGAACTGGCAGCGCTATGACCTGGGCGGGAAGACCAAGCTGAGCTTTGAAGAAGGCGTGGACTCCTATGTTACCTACGCCGGCGCGCTGCATGACAATGTGGAGGCAAGCCTTTACAAGGTCAAGTCCACCATGTGCAACTGCGGCGTAATCACCATTCCCGATTTGCAGAGAGAGGCTAACCTGACCCTGGTTTCCTCCGTTTCCATTGTGGAAGGCGGCTACCATGATGTCACCTTGCGCTCTACCTCACAGGTAAAGTAAAAGTGAAGGGCGTATTGCTTTGGCAATACGCCCTTTTTGCGGTGCGCCCGGTGAGCGCACATTCTAAGGGTGAAAGTCCCGAATCCGCCCGGCAGTGGGAAGGATATAGCCTAAGTCAAGGGTGTCTGTCGTGAGGTAGAATCTGAAGAAAGACGGCGGCAAAACTCTGGCCTGACGAACAGAAACCATATATAAGGCCGCAGACGAGGATAAGACTCCCGCATAAGTCAAAGTCCAATAACTGCACGGAATCGGCTATGGTAAATATGGCAGGTAAAAGAGGGAAAGAATGTGTGAGTACCCGGGGAGGTCTCACAGGCGCATCCAAGTAGACGGTATTCGAAAAAATGCGTAGTAACAACGAACTGTGAGAAGTCAGCAGAAGCAATAGTACCGGGGAAAAAACCGGGAAGAAGCGCACAACAGGCAATTCAAAAGGTAAAGTGGTACGCGGAGCAGGGATATACCAGTGCGGTACTGGTAGACCTGTCCAAATACTTCGATACACTGAATCACGAACTGCTGATGAATCTGCTGCGGAAGAACATCAGAGACACCCGAGTGATAGAAGTCATTAAGAGATACTTGAAAGCGGGAGTTATGGAGAACGGACTGCGGGTCAAGACCACAGAGGGAAGCCCGCAAGGCGGTCCGCTATCCCCGCTGCTGGCGAATATCTACCTGAACGAATATGACAGGGAGATGGGCGGCAGAGGAGTACCGGTTATCCGGTATGCGGATGATATTGGGAATGCCGAAATGGCAAGCCTACCGGAACGGAAACACTCAAAAAAGGGTACTGGGCGGTCGCCGGGAGTGGGATTCTCACCCATACGATAACAAACAAAAGACTCGCACAGGCGGGATACATAAGCATCCTTGACCGATACGAGTCTCTGCACTTATGCGATTGAACCGCCGTGTACGGAACCGTACGCACGGTGGTGTGAGAGGACGGGGTTAACCGCCCCCCTACTCGATTGTTTGACAAATGTTGACAAGAACCGCGCAGGCATACTATAATAACAGTAACTTCTAGAAACAGAGGAGGAAGACTCATGGCAATTCAAACCATCCGGTGTCCCAACTGCAATGGCGAAGTGCAGCTGGACGATTCCTTTGAAAAAGGCTACTGTATGTATTGTGGCAGCGCCATTCAGGTTCAGGATGCATCTACCAAGATCAAGGTGGAGCATAGTGGCAAGGTGGAAATCGACGATTCCAAGAAGCTGTCCAATGCCATTGCCCTGGCTGACCGGGCGTTTCAGTCCTTCAACTATGAGGAATGTTACAATTATTGCTGCGCCGCATTGGAGTGCGATGTAAACAATGCCCGGATGATCTTCCTCAAGGGCTTGTGCGCTGCCTACATTTCTTTTGACAGAATCAATGAGCTGGAGCAGGCGATGGAAACCGCTGCGGATATTATTCGGAATTCCGCCAAGGATCCGGACAGTGAGCTGCACGCCATTTTCTCCGGTGTTTTGAGCTTTATCCGTTCTTCCTTCGCGGTGAATGACCGATCCAGAGACAGCGCATATCCCAGCTTTGTGTCTGCAAATGAAGCATTCTTTACCATATTCACCTTAACAAGCCTGAGCGCGGATTGTGCCATGCTTATTACAGAGGAGATGATGGAAGCGCATCCCACTTACGAGAATGACAAAAAAGCATGTTTGGAGCACGCTTTGGCTCTTTGCGATTTGGGCGTGTCTTCCTTTGAGTATTTTGACGGCTATGAAACCGTGAAGCGGGGCGACAACTATGTCCAGAAGGAAGTGTATAAGACCATGAAGCCGCCCTTTGCAGATGCGGAAAGGGATTATCAGACCCGTTTCAAGAATATCTACAACAATCTGCCCACCACCAGAAAGGCTTTGATGGAATACAACGGGGAAATTGACCGGCTGCAAAAAGATATTGAAGCCTATCAGCGGCGGCTGGAAGGCTATCTGGATGCCAATCCTGAGCTCAAAAAGGCCTATAAAAAGCGGGCGTGGCCTTTCGTGATTCTTACGGCGGCGCTGTTTATGGTGACGGTGATCACAGCAGCGGTTTTGTTTAATGCAGGAATGATGGTTTTGTTTGTTGTGGTAACTGTGTTCCTGTCTTTGGGTCTTGTTGCAATGGCGGTGCTTACCGTTGTAAAGGCGGTTTCGTATTCCAAGAGGCGCAAGCGGATTCTTAGCGAGCTTCCCTCGGATATTGCCAGCATGAAGATGGTACACGATAACAGCGTGACGCAGCTGCGGAGTGTGGAGAAGACCAAGGCTGCTTTTGTGAAAAAGAATGTGAAGAAATAATACAAAAAATGGCGTGATGCAAATGCATCACGCCATTTTTAAGCCTTGCGCATATGTTTTTTTAAAGAAACGGTGATAAACAATACAAAGAAGACAAGCGCTGATCAGATAGGAAACAGGATAGATCAAATACAGCATGTTGGGAGAGGCAAAAAAGGGGAAAACAAACCATACCCAAAGCAGTCGCGGCAAACATATTCCGGCAATGTTTAGTATCAGCATAGAGCTGGAGCGACGCATACCCTTTAGTGCGCTGGAATAAATTAAGGTGAAGCTGTAAATAAGGTAGCCCCAGCAAGAGAACAGCAATTTTGGCGTGCCGGCAGCAGCGACAGCAGGGTCTTTTGTAAACAGCATCATAAGGGGCTTGGAAAACAGGGTCATTGTGGTTGCGGCCAGTGCGACTAAAAAGACGCAGGTAAGAATGCCTTTTTTAACAACATCAGCAATCCGCCTGTAATTGGCTGCGCCGAAGCACTGCGCAACGGCGCAGCCGCAGGCAGCGTTGATTTGGACAGGAAATGCGCCTGCCAAATTAAACACAGTATCTGACAAAGCGTTTCCGGCAATGACAGTTGGGCCAAAGGAGTTGACGCTGGACTGAAGCATGGTGTTTGAGAAGGAAAAGACGATATTATTCAGACCAACAGGAATGCCGTTTATCAAAAGCTCCTTTGCGTGTCGCCAATGGAACCGCAACTCTGAGAAACGAAGGCGATAAATGTCTTTGGGAGAGAACAAAATTACAAGCTTAATGCTGAGCGCAAGCGCTTGGGAGAGAATGGTTGCCAAGGCAATACCGCCAAGCCCCATAGGAATAATGGCGACAAACAGGACATTACCTAACACGTTTACCAATCCGCTGAGCAGGCCGGAAAGGGTTACGCGTTTGGTATCGCCGTGAGCGGTGAGAATGCATAGACAGAAATTATTGGCAACAGCAAATGGCAGACCCAACATGCGAACGGCCATGTATACATAGGCATCAGAGAAAATGGTGTCGGGTGTGCCGGTTGTTAAGAGCAGTGGTTTGCAGCAAAAAAGACCAACAACACTGGCAAGCAGACCACAAAGTGTGCCTAAAACAGGCGCGGTGTGTATACATTCTCGCAAATCTCCGTCTCGTTTGCCGCCAATATAATTACCACATAGGACGCTGACACCGGACGCCAGTCCCAGAAAAAAGTTTGAAAGCAGGCTAATGAGAGGGGCGGTTGCGCCTATGGCGGCCATGGCGTTATCGCCGATAAATTTACCGGCAATAAATTTGTCAGTAACATCATATAGGGTGCTGACCAAGGTGCTGATTACCAAAGGATACGCAAATAGTAACAGCTTGCGAAGGATTGGACCGCTGGTCATATCCAGAGAATTACGGGATGCCATAACATCGCCCCCCTAATTTATGTCAAGCCCATTATAGCACCGTAAAACGGTTTTACAAGCTTTTGCCCGTTTTTTGTGCAACATTTTTCAGAGGGGCATTTTGGTTGCAAAAACCGGGTAGTTTCGTGAAAACTACCCGGTTTTTCTTGCTAAAATGTTAGCTGGTTAAAAACAGCTGATCCAGGGAAGCAAAGGTATAACCCATAGACTTCCATTTAGTTAATAATTCGTCCAGAATCTGGGCGTTGGTTGCAGAGGTGGAGTGAAGCAGGACAACGGCGCCGTTATGAATACGGGGGATCAGTTTGGAAAAGGCTTGCTCTGCGGTAGGCTGAGAGTTGTTGTTCCAATCCACATAGGCAAGGCTCCAGAAAACGGTGTTATAGCCAAGGTCCCGCGCCATTTCCAGATTGGTTTGGCTGTATGTACCCTGGGGTGGACGGTAGTATTTGGGCATTTCTTTTCCGGTAATTTTTTGAAAGAGATCCTCCAGCTGGGTCAGCTCGGCAGAAAAGGCTTCCTTGTTCTCCAGCTTGCTCATATCCGGGTGGTGCATGGTGTGATTGCCCACAATATGCCCCTCATCCACCATGCGCCGCACCAGATCGGCGTTTTTCTCTATGTAATTACCCACCAAAAAGAATGCGGCAGGAACCTCCTGCTTTTTAAGAATATCCAGAATTTTATCCGTGCAGCCATTTTCGTAGCCGGCATCAAAGGTAAGATAAATTACCTTTTTGCTTGTGTCACCCAGATACGCGGCATTGTACCTGGCAAGGGTTTTGGTGTCGGCAGGACCTGCCGGGGGTGTGTTTTCTGCCCGGAAGCTAAGCCCCCATGCTGCGGTGGGCAGAACCCGATGATAAAATTGGGCGGCGACCAAAAAGGTAACGGCGACAATGGCACCGAAAATCAAAAACAAGTCCCGTTTGCGCATAAAATCCCCTCCTGGGACAATCTATGCCCGGGAGGGGATTGGTATGTATAAAAATTACTTGTTCTTCAGGTAGGCATCAATGGCGGCAGCGCCCTTTTTGCCTGCGCCCATGGCTAGAATGACGGTGGCAGCGCCGGTTACGGCATCGCCGCCGGCAAATACGCCGTCACGGGTGGTCATTTCATTTTCGTTGACGATGAGGCAACCCTTGCGGTTGGTTTCCAGACCGGGGGTGGTGGTGCGCAGCAGAGGGTTGGGGCTGGTACCAAGGGACATAATTACGGTGTCCACATCCAGCACAAATTCGCTGCCGGGAACCTCGATGGGGCGGCGGCGGCCGGAAGCGTCGGGCTCACCCAGCTCCATACGGATGCACTTCATGCCGCAAACACGGCCGTTTTCGTCACCCAAGATTTCTACGGGGTTGCACAGGGTCTTGAATTCAATGCCCTCTTCCTTGGCGTGGTGCTTTTCCTCAGCACGGGCAGGCATTTCTGCTTCGCCACGGCGGTAGACAACATAAACATTGTCTGCGCCCAGACGCATGGCGCAGCGGGCAGCGTCCATAGCCACATTGCCGCCGCCAACCACGGCGACAGCCTTGGACTGAATCACAGGGGTATCTGCAGTCTCGTCGTAGGCCTTCATCAGATTGGTACGGGTCAGATACTCGTTGGCGGACATAACGCCGACCAGGGATTCGCCGGGAATGTTCATGAACATGGGCAGACCGGCGCCGGAGCCTACAAACACGGCCTTATAGCCCATGTCGAACAGCTCGTCGATGGTCAGAACTCTGCCGATGACCATGTTGGTCATAACTTCTACACCCTGGGCTTCCAGCTTCTTAACCTCGTTGGCAACGATTGCCTTGGGCAGACGGAATTCGGGGATGCCGTAAACCAGCACGCCACCGGCGGTGTGCAGAGCTTCAAACATGGTGACGGCATAACCCAGCTTGGCAAGGTCGGAGGCGGCGGTCATACCAGCGGGGCCGGAGCCAACCACGGCTACCTTGATGCCGTTGGATTCTGCCTTTTCTGGCATAGCATTTACATTTTCCCGGTACCAGTCAGCAACAAAACGCTCCAGACGGCCAATGGCAACGGGCTCGCCCTTGATGCCACGGACACACTTGCACTCGCACTGGCTTTCCTGGGGGCAAACACGGCCGGACAGGGCGGGCAGTGCATTGGTGGAGGTGACGATTTCGTAGGCGGCCTTAAAGTCGCCTTCCTGGACCTTCTTAATAAATTCGGGAATACGCACATTTACGGGACAGCCTTCTACACACTTGGGGTTCTTACAGCCCAGGCAGCGATTGGCTTCTTCGATGGCCATTTCGGCGGTGTAGCCCAGGGCAACTTCCTGGAAGTTCCGGGCGCGGATCTTGGGATCCTGCTCCGGCATTGGGGTCTTAACCAAAGTCATATTAGCCATTGCAGTTCCTCCTTACTTAATCAGAGCCTTGCCCATGGCTTCCATGCGGCAGGCGTGTTTCTCGCTGACCTCGGCTTCCCGGGCGCGATAGGTGCTGTTGCGGCTCATCAATTCTGCAAAGTCAACCTTGTGGCCGTCAAATTCGGGGCCGTCAACGCAGGCAAACTTGGTTTCGCCGCCAACGGTTACACGGCAACCGCCGCACATGCCCGTACCATCCACCATAATGGGGTTCAGAGATACCATGGTATGTACGCCAAAGGGTTCGGTGGTTTTGCACACGAACTTCATCATGGGAACGGGACCGATGGCCAGAACTGCATCATAGTTGCGGCCGCTTTCCAGTAGCTGCTGCAGCTTCACCGTTACAAAGCCCTGCTCACCGTAAGAACCGTCATCGGTCATGAGATACATATTGTCAGAAGCTGCCTTGAATTCCTCCTCCAGAATGACAATGTCCTTGTTGCGGAAACCAACAATAACATCCACTTCTGCGCCGGCTTCCTTAAATGCCTGGGCAGAGGGCAGTGCAATGGCGCAGCCAACACCGCCGCCAACCACGCAAACTCGCTTTTTGCCTTCAACTGCGGTGGGACGGCCCAGAGGACCTACAAAGTCTTGGATGTAGTCGCCTTCGTTCAAGGCGCCCAGAGCAATGGTGGAGAAGCCCACCTTCTGGAAAATAATGGTGACGGTGCCCTTTTTCCGGTCGTAACCGGCAATGGTCAGAGGCACGCGCTCGCCCTTGTCATCAATGCGGAAAATAATGAACTGACCGGCCTTTGCCTTTTTGGCAATAAAGGGGGCCTCAATGTCCATCAAGGTGACATTGGCGTTCAGTTCCTTTTTACGAACAATCCTAAACATGTTGCTTTTCCCTCTCTTATAAAAATTATTTGCCTTCCTTCAGCAGATCCCGGATCTCGGTGAGGAGAACTTCCTCTGCGGAGGGGGCGGGAGGTGCAGCGGGTGCTTCTGCTTCTTTCTTTTTGCCCAGCTCTGCCAGCTTATTCAGACCCTTTACTAAGAAGAAAATTACCAGAGCAATGATAAAGAAGTTAATGACAGCTGAGATAAAGTCGCCGTAACGCAGGTAGTTTTCCACCCACTGCAGCTCGCCGGCGGCATTTACCACCTGATCGCCGGCCTCATCCAGCAGGGGAACAGGCTTGACCCAGGGCATACGGGGTAATTTCAGCATCATTTTACTGAAATCCACGCCGCCAAAGAACATGTTGACCACGGGCATAATAATGTGGTCGGTCAGGCTTTTGGTGATTGAGGTGAAGGAGGCACCGATAATAGTACCGACAGCCAGCGCCATGGCGTTGCCCTTCACTGCAAACGCGGTGAATTCTTTCCACAGGGACTTTTTGTTTTTCTTACACATTATGTCCATCCTTTCTTGGTTTACATAATATCCCAAAATTATTTCTTTTCAATGATTTCCAGGCCGCCCAGATACTTGCGCAGGCACTCGGGGACCACGATGGAACCGTCGGCACGCTGATTCTGCTCTACCAATGCGGGGAAAATACGGGAGGTTGCCAGACCGGAACCGTTGAGGGTGTGCAGGAATTCGGGCTTGCCGGTTTCCTCTCTGCGGAAACGGATGTTGCCTCGGCGCGCTTGATAATCCCGGGCATTGGAGACGGAGGAAACTTCCTTGTAGCCGTCCATGGAGGGAATGAGAATTTCGATGTCATAGGTGCGGGCCATGGAAGCGGAGCAGTCACCGGCAGCCAGTTTCACGGTACGGAAGTGGAAGCCCAGCCCCTCCACCAGCTTTTCTGCTTTGGTGACCAGCTCGTCAAAAGCTGCATCGGAATCCTCGGGCTTGCAGAACTGGAACATTTCTACCTTGTTAAACTGGTGACCGCGAACCATGCCACGCTCATCGGCGCGGTGGGAACCGGCCTCTCTGCGGAAGCAGGGGGTATAGGCGAACAGCTTCTTGGGAAGGTCTGCCTCGCTGAGAATTTCATCTCTGTAGATGGAGCAAAGAGCGGCCTCGGCGGTGGGCAGCATATAGTGGGTGCGGTCATCGGTGGGGTTGGCGATTTTGTAAACCTCATCGGCAAACTTGGGGAACTGACCGGCGGTTTCACCGCACATGTACTCCAGCATGTGAGGCGGCAGAATAAAGTCGTAGCCGTCGGCGGTATGGGTATCGATGAAATAGTTCAGCAGAGCCCACTCCAAACGGGCGCCCATGCCGGTGTACATCCAGTTGCCGGCGCCAGCCAGTTTTACGCCCCGCTCATAATCAATCAGACCCAGATCGGTACAAAGGTCTACATGGTGCTTGGGGGCAAAGTCAAATTCGGGCTTTTTGCCCACATAACGAAGGGGTTCATTGTTTTCTTTGCCGCCGGGCAGCAGATCAGTATCCGGTAGGTTGGGCAGACTTAGCATGGCAACCTTAAATTCGGCGCTTAAGGTCTTAAGCTGTGCAGCCTCATCTTCAATGGCGGCATCCAGCGCGATGGATTCGGCCTTGTTTGCCTCAATCTGGGCATCCAGGTCTGCGGTATCCTTGCCCTGCTTTTCTGCGCTTTTCTTTTGACCGAACAGCTTACCGTTCTCCTTGGCCAACTTGTTTTTTTGGGCGGTTTTGCCTTCTGTGGAGGTCTTCAGAGCGCGAATCTGCACATCCAGCTCCAGGATCTTGTCCACAATGGCATCACAGTCAACTTCCTTGGCTTTCAGACCGGCCTTGACTGCATCGGGGTTTTCTTTGATTTTTCTGATGTCAAGCATGGTTTTCCTCTCCTTGTTATGCCTTTTTCAGGGTCATAAGTGCGTCCAATAGGGCCTGCAGGTCCTCCTGGCCGTAAAATTCCAATTCAAACTTTCCTTTGCGTTTGCCGTTTACGATTTTAACGCCACGGCCCAAATGCTTGGACAGGCTCTTTTCGCACTCTGCCACATAGTTTACAGCAAAGAAGGTTTCCTGTTTCGGGGCGGGTTCTTTGCCCATGTTTTTGCAAAGAAGCTCTGCCTGACGCACAGAAAGACCGAGATTTACGATTTTCTGTGCTGCCTGCAGTTGCTGGCGTGGATTGCTTAAAGACAGAACTGCCCGGGCATGACCTGCGGAAAGACTTCCCTTGCGCAGCATGTCCAGAATTTCAGAGTCCAGATTCAGCAGCCGCAGGGCGTTTGCTACGGCGGGGCGGGATTTCCCAACCTGTTTGGCCACATCCTCCTGGGTCAGACCGTATTCGCCCATCAGCGTGCGATAACCCAGGGCTTCTTCCACGGGATTTAAGTCCTGCCGCTGCAGATTTTCAATCAGCGCCAGCTCCATGGTCTTACGGTCGTCTGCTTCAATAATAACAGCCGGAACCTCTGCAAGATTTGCCAGTCTTGCGGCGCGCCATCTACGTTCACCGGCAACAATCTGATAGTAGCCGGAAGAAAGCTCCCGTACGGTCAAGGGTTGTACAATGCCGTGCTGGGCGATGGAGTCTGCCAGGGCCTGCAGTTCGCCCTCGTCAAAATCCTGACGGGGTTGGTCCGGATTGGGTTCTACTTTATATATTGGTAGCAACTGATAGGGGCTTTTTTCTCCGGAAGCTTCTGAAAAGTCGTCCAAAAGGGCGCCCAGGCCTTTTCCGAGTCCTTTGTTGGTTGCCAATTGCGTCACCTCGTTTTACAGTTTTGCGGCAATTTCTGCCGCCATTTGCCGATAGCTTTGGGCGCCCCGGCTGTGTCGGTCATAAGCGGTGACCGGCAAACCGTGGCTGGGCGCTTCCGCCAGACGAATATTTCTTGGGATTACGGTGGCAAATACTTTTCCGGGGAAATGCCTGCGCACTTCCTGGGCCACCTGGGTGGAGAAGTTGGTTCTTCCGTCGAACATGGTCAGAGCCACGCCGAAGATTTCCAAGCCGGGATTGATTTTGTGCTTGACCCGGCGCAATGTGGACATCAGATCGGACAGACCTTCCAGAGCGTAGTATTCACACTGCACCGGAACCAGAATGCTGTCAGCAGCTGCCAGACCGTTCAAGGTCAGCAGCTCCAGGGACGGCGGGCAATCCACAAAAATCACATCATATTGATCCTTAATTTCCGCAAGTGCCTGCTTTAGCCGGTAATTGGGAGACTCCATGGAGATTAGCTCCACTCCGGCGCCTGCCAAATCTGCAGACGACGGAAGCACATCACCGAACTTCGTGGAAACAATGGCGCTATTTGCGGGCACATCATTAATAATGGTGTCGTATACGGATTTGGCAATTTTCTTTTTATTCACGCCCATGCCTGAGCTGGCATTGGCTTGGGGGTCAAAGTCACAAAGCAAAACCTTTTTGCCCAGCTCTGTAAGGGCTGCGGCAAGGTTGACCGCGGTTGTGGTTTTTCCAACGCCGCCTTTTTGGTTCACGACGGCAATGATTTTACCCATATTTGCACTCCTTTATACGGATGTTTCACGTGAAACACAGAATGAGAAGAATGTTTCATGTGAAACATTACGGAAGATGGCTGTCGGTAGCGGCGGTGTAAGGTGAACTCCCGGTATCTCCCGGGGCGGGCTGCTTGTTGGTATAGAACAAAAGACCAACGGCAAGAGCAAGCGCCAAAACGGCACAAACAAGGGCCAGCCGAAGCCTCTTAAGTCGCCGGCGCAGCCGGGCAATTATGATCTCCGGACGGGCTTCTTTCTTTGATAAGGCCTTTTTGTCCGGTTCCGGTCGTACAGGGATTTGAACGGGTATATCCGGCCTTACGGGGAATTTGCGCATCTGCGCAAGACAATTGTCACAGAACACCTGGGTGTCTGCGGTTTTCTTGCCGCATTTCATACATAGCAATGACGCCACCTCCCCTTTTACAATATAGTATTGTACTACACTTTTCTCTTTTCGTAAAGGGGTTTTTGTATATATCGATAAAAAAGATAGAAATGTTATGTAAACCAGCTGAAACATATAAAACCTGCCGGAGATTTTCTCCGGCAGGAGATGTATCACAGGGGCGCTTGCTTGATTTTTGCGAAGCGTCTGGGATATTGGGGCGGTGTGGGCGCGATCTTGCGCAGGACGATTACGGAATGGGAGGTTCCATCCACAGGAAATTCCTGCACCTTTTCCACCTTCAGGCCCAAACGGCGAATGGCGTTTTTTGCTTCTTCCAGCTCTTCTTTGGCTGCGCTGCCTTTCATGGCCAGCACTGCGCCACCTATTTTCACATAGGGAGCGGTCAACTCCAGAAGAATATTTAATCTGGCAACTGCGCGGCTGGTGGCATAGTCATACTGTTCCCGGCATTGGGTTACATGCTCCTCTGCCCGGGCAGTTACGCAGCGGGCAGTTACACCCAGCTGCGGGAGGAATTCTCCCAGCCAGTTCATACGTTTTCCCAGGCTGTCCAGAAGTGTCAGCTGGACCTCGGGGCAGGCGATTTTTACGGGAACACCGGGAAAACCGGCGCCACAGCCTACATCGATTAGGGTTTTGCCCTTTAAATTAACCAGAGCCAGCAAGCTTAAACTATCCAGCAGGTGCAGCTTTGCCACCTGGGTGGGCTCGGTGATGGCAGTGAGATTCATGACCTCATTTTGCCGAATGACACCTTCTCCAAATGCGCAAAGGGTATCGATGGTGGTCTCCGGTAGAGAAAGACCCAGTTGGGGCAGCCCGTTACTGACCGTTTGTCGCATTGGTTTCCTCTTCTTTCTTGGCGTTGACGATGCCGGACAGGTCTACCTTGGTTTCATCGTAGGGATCAAATTTGGTGTCGGTTTCTATCTGAATGGGAAGAATGAATTCCTGGATGTACCAGCTGACCAGCAGATCACAGGCGGTTTCCCGGGAGCCTTCTTCTGTTAACCCGCTGATGCGGTTGGGAGCGGGAATCCCGTCGTTGTTAAACCGGTTGCACTGCTCCAGATCCTTGGCCAGCAAATCGGAAACGCCGGCAGTAATGGTACGGATCGCTTCGTTGGCGGCATTGGAGTTAATGCTGGTCATGGCGCCGATGCAGTTGCGGTATGCCATTACATAAGCGGAATACTGGAATTCAAGGCTGGAATTCGCCTGGCACGCAAGGAATGCGGAGAAATCCGCATCTCCGTCGGCAGAAATACTCATGCGGTGTGCCATTTCATGGCACATGGCAAAGGGTAATGCCACATCGGGGGTTTTCGGATTAACGGCGGATTCGCCGGTGAGAGATATCGTTACACCGGAAACGCCCCGGGGGGTATACAGGCCTGTCCAATTCAGTTCCTTTACGGGAACCAAAGAGCCGGCAAAAATGGAATAGGACTTGTCATATACCAGGGAGCGGTAGCCCTCCCCTGCCTGGCTTGCCAGGGCTTCAAAAGAGGAAAAGTCTGCGTTGCCCTTGCTGTCCCGGGTGACCTGGGAGGCAAGCTCGTTGGCTTTATCCCGGAAATAGATCGTTGCGTCATTAATTTCTTCCAGGGTGTATTCTGTGGTGTTCATGCGGATATCACCGGCAATGCAGCCGGCATACTTGTTCAGACCGTAGGTGGCTGTATGCAGGAAGAACACGATGCTGACGCCGGTGAGAATCCAGCCAAGCCACTGGAAGAAGTTCCAGCGAAGCAGGATCATAAGCACAGCGCTGGCAATCATGCCCACCAGGAGCACCGCCAGCAATACCTGCCATAGCAGGAAGTCAGCACCGCCGGTCCAATCAGCCAGAGAGGTCTGGAGCATTCTGGAAACATAGGGGTAGACCATATCCACCAGGGTGCTGTGGGAAGCGGCAAAAGCAAGCAAAGCCCAGGAACACAGGGCTATAATCGCAGCAGCAATGAATCCGCGCCAATATTTCAAAGGAATCGCCTCCTTAAGAATTAAGTGTATAACTTCTCATATTATAGCATAGTTATGTGCAAATGTCTTCCCCTAATTTTTAATTTTTTATAAACCTGCGCAGAATTCTCCAGATTTCTTATTGCTTTCATGGTATGCTGAGGTCAGAAAGTCTTGACGGAAGCCCTTTTTATCATGTATGATGGACAAAAAGGAGGGGTCGCCGTGGAGGACAGGCTGTTCATGCAGGAGGCATTGAAGCTGGCGCAGGAGGCTGCGGCAGCGGGAGAGGTGCCGGTTGGCTGCGTGGTTGTAAGAGACGGAAAAATTGTAGGTCGGGGAAGAAACCGGCGGGAGCAGGATAAAACGGCACTGGGTCATGGAGAAATTGAGGCCATCGGGGATGCCTGCCGGAACCTGGGAGGCTGGCGGCTGTGGGACTGCACGCTGTATGTGACTCTGGAACCCTGCCCTATGTGCGCCGGCGCTATTATCAACGCTCGGATTCCCCGGGTGGTTTACGGCGCGGCAGATGTAAAAAACGGCGCCTGTGGTTCGGTGTGTAATTTGTTTGAAATGGCATTTAACCATCACCCCGCGGTGGAATCCGGTGTTTGCGGGGAGGAATGCGGGGCGCTTTTGCAGGAATTTTTCAGGAATCTGCGGCAGGAGCTTTCCGTCAGACCCAAATGGAAAAAGAATCAACCATAACAGAGATTGTGCGGCGCGGCAGCGCCGCACATATTATTTAGCAAGGAGGCAACTATGGAACAAGAGCGGAAAAGCATGCGGATCGGATTGGCGGTGATTGCCTGTGCGCTGATTTTCCGTCTGGTGTGCGCCGGACCGGCCCAATGGCTCACAGGCCTCTTCTCTTCCCCAAAGCTGGCCTCGGTGATCATCTTTCTGGAAACAGGACGGGTGGTGCGCACGGGGCAGACAGGAGCCGGGAAAGAGCAGAATGTTTCTGTTCAGTCACCGGTGCGGGAGCAGATTTCTTTTTGCAGGGAGGATGCTTCTCTGGTGGAGCTCAGCGCCGACTGTGACTATGCGGTGGATGTGGAGGCTATGCTTACCGAAGCATTATCCTGGGACTTGACCGGGGATGGGCCTACGGTGTTGATTCTGCATTCCCATGCCACGGAGGCCTATACCCAGACTGCCCAAATGTCCTACACCCCGTCTTCCCTGTACCGAACGGAAGACCCGCAGTATAATGTGGTGCGGGTGGGGGCCCGTTTGGCAGAGCTTCTGCGCGCCGGAGGAGTTCAGGTGATTCATGACACTGCCCTTCATGATTATCCGGATTATAATGAGTCTTATTCCCAGGCAAGAAAAAGCACCCGACAGTATTTGGAGGAAAATCCATCCATCTGCCTGGTGGTGGACATTCATAGAGATGCGTTGGATTTAAGCAGTAGTCAGCAGCTGACGACGCATGCAAAGGTAAACGGGCAGGATTGCGCCCAGCTGATGATGGTGGTGGGGACGGATGCCGGAGGCAATTACCATCCCAACTGGCAAGAGAATATGGCTTTGGCAATTAAATTGCATACCGTACTGGAAAAGGAAACCCCGGGCATTTGCCGGCCCATCAGTTTCCGTAATCAGCGATTCAACCAGGATCTCTCCCCCGGCGCCATGCTTATAGAAGTGGGCGCGGCGGGAGACACTCTGGAAGAGGCCCTGTTAGCGGCAGAGATGTTGGCGGAGGGGATCTTAGCCCTGTCCGCCGGGATTACAGCACCGTCTGCCAGTTAATATCGTGGGCATCTCCCACTGCCTGCACCAAAAGCACCAGTCGCGCGCAGGTGGAAGCAAAGTGAACCGGCTCATCCATACGAAGATATACCTCCAGCTCCTGAAACAGGCTGTCGATTTCCTCCATGGGGGTATGATCCGTCATGGTGGCAATGCGGCCGCGGTATTGTTGCCAAAGGAAGGAAGCTTCCCGGGCTTTTTCTCCTGCGGTAGCCAGATCTCCTGCTTGGGACAAATCACATGCCTGGGATAAATGATTGGAAATGTGCGTATGGGTTCGTGTCATCCAGAAGGATAAAGAAAAAGAAGCAAGGAAAAACATTAGAAGCAGGCAAACACCAAACCAAAATCGTTTCATTTTGTCTCCTCCTTCCTGTACCATACCACATGGTCTGCGCTGTCCACGCTGAGAAACCAGGTGTCCGCCAGGGTGGCGTTGTGGGATTGTAAAACCTTTTGCAGCCAGGCAGAATCCTTACCGGAGAGGGTCAGATTGTCTTTCAGAAGCTTGCCGTCGGAAACGATGGTGAAGGGCAGATACTGCTTCCGCGCCTGAATGCCCGCATCCCTGGCGCTGGCGGGTCGCTCCTTGGGATAAGGGAACACGGAAAGATTCCCGTTGGTCTCCAAAATGGCAAACTGTACTGCCTGAATATCCAGCACATCCTTTTCCCGCAAATGCCCGCTAAGCTCATCTATAGTGACGCGGGTTTTTCGCATGTTTTCCTGGAGAATGCGGCCGTTTTCAATAAGAATTACCGGCTTGCCGCACAGCACCCGTCGCAGCCGGATGCTTTTCAGACTCAGACCGGAAAGCACCAGCTCCACCCCTAGCACCGTAACAATTGGTACGATGCCGGAATAAATGGGAATGGCTCCGTCCTGCATGGGAATGGAGGCTAGATTGGCCACCAGCATGGTCACTACAAATTCTGTAGGTTCCATTTGACCGATTTGCCGCTTTCCCATAAGGCGAATCACGGCAATCAGAATCAGATATAAAATGATTGTTCGTACATAGGTTAAAAGCAAATCACGCCACCTCTTTTGGAGGAGTTTCCCCAAAAGGATGGCGTGATATGCGTATAAAGAGAAATCCGCAGGCTGATCCTGCGGATTTCATAGGAAGAAAAAGAGGAGAAAAAATGAAAAAGAGGAAAATCAGAAGACAATCTTCTGTTTTGTATCTTTATCATAATCTTTAAATATGAAGAAAAAAAGCGGGAAAATGTTAAGAGTGTATTAAGTTCGTGAAAAAATGAATAAAACTTGCTGTCTCTCAGCGACTTTACTTTTTTTGCAAATCTTGATACAATAAGAAAAATGTTGGGGAGAAAAGATTATGCTGGATAAATTACAAGGCGTGGAAAGCCGTTATGAAGAGCTGTGTGCCAAGTCAGAGCAGGCGGATTTCTATGCTGATCCCAAAAAGGCCGCAGCCTTGCTGCGGGAAAAGAATGATCTGGAGCCGGTGGTGGATACCTACCGGCAGTATCGAACAGCCGGGCAGGAAATGGCGGATGCCCAGGAACTGATGGCAGACCCGGAAATGAAGGAGTTCTGCCAGCAGACCTATCAAGAAGCAAAAAATCGGCAGGAAGAGCTGTTTAAGCAACTGCAAATTCTGCTGTTACCCAAGGACCCCAATGACGAGAAAAGTGTGCTGGTTGAGATTCGCGGCGGCGTAGGCGGTGAAGAAAGCGCCCTGTTTGCCCACAGCCTGTTTCGTATGTATTCCATGTATGCCGCCCAAAAGGGCTGGAGCATAGAATTGATGAACTACTCGGAAACGGAATTGGGCGGAGTTAAGGAAGCGGATTTTCTGGTAAATGGCAGGGGCGCATATTCCCGGCTGAAATATGAATCCGGTGTTCATCGGGTACAGCGGGTGCCGGAGACGGAATCCGGTGGTCGGGTGCATACCTCCACCGCAACGGTGGCGGTGCTTCCGGAAATGGAAGAGGTGGATGTGCAGATTCGCCCCGAGGATGTGGAAATGCAGGTGTTTCGCGCTTCCGGCGCCGGCGGACAGCATGTGAATAAAACCAGTTCTGCTGTGCGCCTGATTCATAAGCCAACAGGGATTACCGTGGCGTGTCAGCAGGAGCGCAGTCAACTGCAGAACCGGGAAAAGTGTATGCGTATGCTGGCGTCCAAGCTGTATGAGATTGAGCAGGAGAAGCTTGATTCTCAGGTAACCGGTATGCGCCGCAGCCAGGTGGGTACCGGTATGCGCAACGAGAGAATTCGCACCTATAATTTCCCCCAGGGACGGGTGACGGATCACCGCATTGGATTGACTCTTTACCGCATTGACAGCATCATGGATGGAGATCTGGATGAGATCGCGGATGCTTTAGCAACGGCGGATCAGGCGGAAAAGCTGAGGAATGCCAAATAAACAGGAGAAAACTATGGAATTTTTGACAGACTCCCCCGCTCATACGGAAGAAGTGGGGCAAATGCTGGCGGGTGCGATGACGCCGGGGACGGTGATTGCTTACCGGGGCGATCTGGGCGCCGGAAAAACCGCCTTTACCCGGGGGCTTGCCCGGGGACTGGGTTATACCCAGCCGGTAACCAGCCCCACCTATACCGTTGTAAATGAATATCTGGGCGGCCGGCTGCCGCTGTTCCATTTTGATATGTACCGGCTGCAAAGCAGCGACGAGCTGTTTGACATTGGCTGGGAGGACTATCTGGACCGGGGCGGTGTCTGTGCGGTGGAGTGGAGCGAAAATGTGGCGGACGCCATGGAAAATGCCATTACCGTTATCATAGAAAAGACCGGGGAGGAAACCCGGCGAATTGTGGTGGAAGGAGAGATTACCCTTGCTGATATTTGCCTTTGAGACCTCGGCGAAGGCCGGGTCTGTGGCGCTGATGGATGAAAACCGTCTGCTGGGAGAGAACTACTGCAATACAGCCCTGACCCATAGTCAGACCCTGCTGACAATGGGACAGGAATTGCTGGCCACCTGTGGCTTTTCGGCAGAGGATGTGACAGATGTGGCGGTGGCAGCCGGCCCGGGCAGCTTTACCGGCGTGCGGATCGGTGTTGCGGCAGCCAAGGGATTTGCATGGGGCAAGGAACTTCCCTGCTGGGGCGTATCTACCCTGGAAGCCATGGCGTTAAATTTAGGGGCTTGGCAGGGCTATGTATGCCCTGTAATGGATGCCCGGCGCAGTCAGGTTTATAACGCGCTGTTTTATGCAGATGGGGGCAAATTGAGAAGAATTACGGAAGACAGAGCGCTTTCTTTGGCAGAATTGGGTGAAGAATTAAAAATTTTGTCAGAACCTGTTTTTTTAGTTGGAGATGGCAGCAGTTTGTGCTATAATACAATAAATGATACTGTGTCCGACCTGGTATGTCCGCCGGAACACCGCATGCACCAGCGCGCGGCAGGCGTTGCTCTGGCAGCCAAAGCTATGATGGAGCGTGGCGAGACCGGGGATGCCAATGCTCTGTCACCCAATTATCTAAGACTTTCCCAGGCGGAACGAGAACGCCAGGAGAAAGAAAAGAAATAAAGGAGAATTCTTATGAGTAATATTCATGTTCTGGACCATCCCCTGATTCAGCACAAGCTGGCAATTCTGCGCAATAAGCGTACAACCGTTAAGGAATTCCGTGAATTGGTTGGTGAAATTGCGGCGCTGATGTGCTACGAAGCCACCCGTAATCTGCCCACCCGTGAAGTGGAAGTGGAGACCCCTGTTGCTGTGGCTAAGTGCCGTGTGCTGGCAGGTAAGAAGCTGGCTATCGTCCCTGTGTTGAGAGCCGGTTTGGGCATGGTGGATACCATGGTTGCCCTGATCCCCTCTGCAAAGATTGGACATATTGGTCTGTACCGTGACCCCGAGACCCACATGCCCGTGGAATACTATTGCAAGCTGCCCGAGGACATTGAAAACCGCCATGTATTTGTAGTGGATCCCATGCTGGCTACCGGCGGCAGCGCTGTGGCTGCTATCGATTTTCTGAAAAAGCATGGCTGCCGTCATATTACCATGATGAACATTATCGGCTGCCCCGAGGGTATTAAGACTGTTCAGGATGCCCACCCCGATGTGGACTTGTATCTGGCGGCCTGCGATGAGAAGCTGAACGACCATGCTTACATTGTTCCCGGTTTGGGTGATGCCGGCGACCGTATCTTCGGCACAAAATAAGATTTATGGGCGTTCCTGCAGGAACGCCCATTATTTATTGTTGCAAGCTGAGGATAGATTTGATACAATAAGAAAAATCAGAAAAGACAGCCGGTGATACCATGAATCAGAAACAAGATCATATTGCGGTGTTCGACTCCGGCGTGGGCGGCATTAGTGTGCTGCAGCAGCTGCTGCAGGTGCTGCCCAATGAACGCTATATTTATTACGGCGATTCTGTTAATGCGCCTTACGGAACAAAGACCACGGCGGAGGTGCGGAAGCTGGCCCTGGCGGTGGCGGAAAAGCTGGTTACCCGAGGGGTAAAAGCCCTGGTTGTGGCCTGTAATACCGCCACGGCGGCAGCCATTGAGGACCTGCGGCAAGCCTACCCGGAATTGATTGTGGTAGGTGTGGAACCGGCGCTGAAGCTGGCGGCAGACCGGTTTCCCGGCAGTCATGTAGGTGTGATGGCGACGCCGGTGACCCTGGAGGGAGAAAAATTTCAGAAATTGCTTGCCCGTTTTGCAGCGATATGCCAGGTGTCATTGATTCCTGCACCGGGGCTTGCGGATTTAGTGGAAGCCGGCAAGCAAAACGGACCGGAGGGACAGGCCCTGTTGACCCAACTGCTTACGCCCTATATAGGGAAATTGGATGCGCTGGTTCTCGGTTGTACCCATTACCCCTTTGCCATGCAGACTATTTCTCAAATTCTGGGCAGCCGCACCGCCCTTTTGGATGGCGGCGAAGGGACAGCCCACCAAACCCGCCTGCTTTTGGAAAAGAAAGGCTTGCTGGGAGAAGGACCCGGTCAGGTGGTTTTCGAAAACAGCCTGAACAGCCCGGAGATTCTTGCCCTGTCCCGCAAGCTGGCCGGAATGGAGGATGTGTGATGGATAAGATTTTAGTTATTGGCATTGCCGGCGGCAGTGGCAGCGGTAAAACTACCTTGATGAAAAACCTGGTGGAGCGTTTTGGCTGCTGTGTCACAGTGCTGAGTCACGACAATTACTATAAGCGCCATGATGAGCTGACCTATGAGCAGCGGTGTCTGATCAATTATGATGAGCCGGACGCCTTTGAAACCGACCTGATGGCAAAGCATTTGGACCTTCTGCGTCGCGGACAGGAAATCCAGTGCCCGGTGTATGACTACACGGTGCATAACCGCAGCGATGAAACGACCTGCATTACCCCCTGCCCGGTGATTATTGTGGAGGGAATTCTGATTTTTGCGGATGAGGCGCTGCGAAATTTGATGGACATCCGGATTTTCGTGGACACCGATGCGGATGTACGCCTGTGCCGCCGGATTAAGCGGGATGTAAATAAGCGGGGTCGTACATTGGAATCCGTGCTGACCCAGTACCAGCAGACGGTGAAACCTATGCATGAAAAATATGTGGAACCCAGTAAGAAATATGCCAATATTGTTGTGCCGGAAGGCGGCAAGAATGCGGTGGCGCTGGATATGATTGTAGACCGCATCCAAAGACATTTGGATGAGAAACGATGAAAGGAAGTAACGAAAATGATTGTATGTCCCTTTGAAGATCTGGGCAGATATGCCGCAGTGATTCCCGGTTTGGAGGAAGCCGTTCAGGCAGTCAAGGCGCTTAAGAGTATGGAGCCCGGCACCGTTCCCCTGTCCGGCAGAAATAAAATTCTGGTGCAGCAAGGCACCACGAAATCCGCCGCAGGCCAGCTGCTGGAAGCCCATCGGGAGTTTCTGGATATTCAGTATATTGTAAAAGGCAGCGAGGTTGTGGGCTGGGCCCCGGTTAGCACACTGACCTTGGACGGCGAGTTCAATACGGTTAAGGATAAGGGTATGTACAGCGGAAACTGCGACTTTATGAACATTTCTGAAGGGTATTGCTATGTCGTGTTCCCCGAGGATGCCCACATGCCCGGAAGTCATCTGGATAATCCCACCGAATATCAGAAGCTGGTTATCAAGCTGGAAGTATGAGTCTCGCTATTGATAGTGTTTGCCTGCAATGTCTGCTGCACAGATATTTGGAAATCGCCAGAAACCTGGGGGATGAAAAGGCAACCATGGCCTTTGCCCGGGATTTGATGCAGCTGATTGCTTCTGCGCCTGAGGGTAAATCCTCTCCCTGGTTTGGTCCTCACGCAACGGCGTTGCTGCAAAAGCACTATGGGCTGGAGCAGGACCGTCTTCGGGAGGAAAAACAGCGTTCCAATACCTTCGTAATGGAGCGGTTGGATCGCATTTATCCAATGATTCATGAAGCAGAAGATCCGGTATTTGCGGCGCTGCAGCTGGCGATTCAAGGCAATTATTTGGATTTTGCGGCGTTACAAGGCAAGGTCAGCTATGAGCAAATGGATGAAATGCTCTATGCGGCCATGGACATGAAGTTAGATATGGATTGCTATCAATCCTTGTGTCAACAGCTTGCAAAAGGTAAACGGCTGCTGTATTTGACGGATAATGCCGGAGAGATTGTATTTGATCGGCTGCTGGCAGAGCAGATTTACAAAAAGTATCCGCATTTAGAAATTACATTCTGCGTTCGGGGTGGCCCGATTGCTAACGATGCCACCCGGGAGGATGCCCAAGTTGTGGGAATTCCTTTCCCGGTGATCGACAATGGTAACTGCGTGGGCGGCACAGAGCTTTCCTTGCTGAGCGATGAGGCAAAGCGGGCAATGGATACCGCCGATGTGATCCTTGCCAAGGGCATGGGCAACACGGAGACGCTGCTGGGCTGCGGCTATAATATTTATTATGCCTTTCTGATAAAATGTCCCAGATTTGTCAGCCATTTCCAAAAGCCGTTGATGACTCCCATGTTCGTAAAAGAAAAATAAAAATCCGCATCGGTTTGTCCGATGCGGATTTTATATGCTTACTTTACACGCAATATTCAGCGCGGTAGTCTTTAATTGCGTCGATAATATTCAGTACCAGACGCAGCACCAGAAGCACAGCCACGGGGATGACTGCAATGAACCAAACATTCAAAACCCAGAGGTAAGAGCCCAGAGTCAAAATGAAGTTGGTCAACAGGTTGACAAGTACGAAGTAGACCCATGCGCCGTTGGCAATGTAGCAAAGCACAGTGATTGCCTTGCCGGAGGTGGACTTTCTGAAATTCTTCAGCGCATTGATGATCAGGAAAGCAATGGACAGAACGCCGGTGATAAACATCAGAACCAGATTGATAAGATAGGCGTTGCCATAATACTCAACGCCGTAATCCCTTTCGAACTGCTCCTCAAAGATCTTTTGCAGAATGCGGGTCTGGGTCCAGCAATACTCCTGAATGGAGTAGTTGGTGGGCTGAGGATCCTTGTTAATACGGTCCTTAATGGGGGTCAGGTTAAAGAACGGCAGGAACATGCTTGCTACCTGAACCAGAATGATGCAGGCCATCAGGATAGCCAAAATACCGATGAATTTTTTCATATTGTGTAACCCTCTTTCTTGCGAATCGAAGTAAGGGCATGCCCCTACGGTTGCAGTATACATAGTGTAATTATACAAAAAGTTGGCTTTTTGTCAAGGACTCATTGGGAATCCATGGCAAATTTCTTTCAGCTGGGCTGGTTCTCGTGAACGGGAACTTTGCCAATCTCTCCAACCTCAAAGTAAATATCCATAATCGCCTTGGCAACTACCGCCATGCCGGAGCCGTGACCCACCTTTTCGCCGTAAACGGAAATGGCGATCTCCGGAGCGCTGGAGGGGGCGAAGCAAATGAAGGCGCCGTTGTCGGAACCGGTGTTCAGACCGGTCTGGGCAGTGCCGGTTTTGGCGGAAACCTCCACGGGGTAGTTCATAAAAGTGGAGGAGGCGGTGCCGCGGAGGCGGTCATCCCGGTAGGAGGCAACCATGCGCATACCCTGGGTATAAGCAAGATAGGCGTCGTCGGAAATCTCAAGTGTGCTGAGGATTTCCGGCTTGTTTTCCAGAACCAGGCTGCGGTAATCCGTGGATACCACACGGTTCAGGAAAGTGGCGCGGTAACGGGTGCCCCGGTTTGCCAGGGTGGCAGCATAGGAGCAAAGCTGCAAGGGGGTGAACTGGTTGTCAGACTGACCGATGGCAGCCAGAACCTGGTCGGCTCGGTACCAGCCACTGTTATCATCGGAGTGAAGCTTTTTCTTGGTTTCCGCATTGGCACGATAGCCGGTTTTCTCCGGTAGCTCAATGCCGGTGGCTTCACCCAGGCCTAAGGCTTTGGCGGTGGAATCCATGGCAGACAGGGAAATTCGGTCACCCAGTTCGTAGAAGAAGTAGTTACAGGAAACGCACAGAGCTTCCCGGGCAACCAGCTTGCCGTGGGTGCCACCGGTGTCCGTATAGGTCAGACATTTGGGACTAAACCCATCGTATTTTGTAAATACGCCCTGGTCAGTAATGGGGGTCTCGCTGTTGATCACGCCGGAGTTAATGCCAGCGATGACCATGCTCATCTTGTAAGTAGAGCCGGGTGGATAGGTGGCCTGGAATGCCCGGTTAAACAGGGGTTTGGTGGGGTCTTCCAGAATGGCGTTGTAGTTTTCAAAATAGGTGGATAAATCATAGGAGGGATAGCTGGCGCACACCAGAATCTCACCTGTGCGGTTATCTATGGCAATCACCGCTGCGCCTTCTGCATCTTTGCCGTCGGCATTTTCGTTTTCGTTGTTGCGAAGGGCCTCCATGGTGGCAGCCAGCTGATCTTCTGCAGCCATCTGCAGATTGATGTCGATGGTGATCTCCACATTGTTTCCGGCTTTGGGTTCTTTTTCATACCAGGAGCGGATCACAGTGCCGTCGGCGGCAACCTCGTCCACACGCATGCCGTCAACGCCGTGTAAATACTCTTCAAAAGCCAGTTCCATACCGGCCTGGCCTACCTCGGCATCCATTTCGTAGCCGCCCAGAGTCTTGTAGTAAGCCCATTGTTCCTTATCCATAGCACCTACAAAGCCCAGAATATGGGCGGCATATTTGGTGTGATACTCCCGCACGGTGGAGGCTTCCACATTCAGACCGGGAACATTCAGTTCCAGAATGGAAGAAAGATCCTGGTCGCTGACATCGGGAATAAAAATGTAGTTGGGCAGGTTGGTATGGTTGCGCAGAGTCAGCTCATAGCGTACACCGATAACCAACCGGGCTTCATCGTCGGTCCAATGCTCGGGAATTTTGTAGCTGGAGCGAAGCATTTGTATGAGAAGCGGCGCAGAAATGTCGGAGTCCAGCTCACCTCTCTGGCGCAGGAAGGTTTGGAAATACTCCTGCCAGGTGGAGTTGTAGGAATCGAGGGTGTAGGAGAAGGGACGCTCCTGGGTCATGGGGAAATGGTCGGTATATTCAATGCCCAGTTCCTTACAGGCGTTCACCAGGGACAAAATGGACTCATTGGGATTGGCGGAGCTGGTAAGCACATAGTGGTTGATTACTAAATCGTAACTGGCACGGTTTCCTACCAGCACATTGCCGTTGCGGTCCAGAATGTCGCCCCGGGCAGCCTTGACTCTGGTTTTGGTGGTATAGGTGGTGGTGTTATCCACTTTGCCACCGGTTTCAAAGATCTGCAAATCATACAGGCGGAAAACGAAAAAACCAACCAGCAACACAAAGAACAGGATCACAAATCGGGCCCGGCGGTGGGTTACTCTTTCCATGATTCGCCTCCAATTCTGTCAATTAATGAAACAAGGGGATAAAGTGCCGGCATGGCAATGCCGGTTAAAAGGAAGGTAACAACGCTGCTGCCGATGCGGGAAAGGGAAGTAATACCCGAAATCAGTGCCACACCAAAGGTGATCAGCTCATACAGGGAAAAGGCGACACCGGCGCACAGGAAGTCTGCGCTCATGCTCTTGCGCAAGTAGCTTTGACGGAACATGGCGCCCAATAAAGACAGAAAGGTAATCACCGCAATGATGTAATAACCGGGGGCAGACCCGGAAAACTGAAACAGAGCGGCGGTGACCAGCGCAAAAATGCAGCCGCTCTCCGTGCCCAGATAGATGCTGATAAGAAAAATGGCGCAGGGCACCAAATCGGTGTGGATTCCCACATTGCGCAGCCGGCACAGGAGAACATCCTGCGCTACGGAAAGCGCCAGCAGCAGCACGCCGAACAAAGACCATTTCAGCAGGGAAAGGCGCTGCTTCTTGGTTAAATACAGTTTGTGCAGCAAGCCGTGGTCCGGTTTATCCGGTCGAAATTCATACTTGTGTCTTGCCATGGCGATTACCCTGCGTTGTAGTCGGTAAGAATGAACACCTGTTCCAGCGTTTCAATGTTTGCGGCGGGCTGTAACAGGGCGAACTTGGCAACACCGGTGTCATCAAAGCCGGCATCCACCACATAACCTAGTATCAGACCCCGGGGATACACGGTAGAACCTGAGGTGACAACCTGATCGTTGTTGCGGATAACGGCGGAGCTGGGCAGATAGTTCATGCGCAGCAGGTCTTCCCTGCCTTCTACATAGTTGCCCTGCACCATGCCGTTGTGACCGGTGGAGGACATGGTGGCGCTGATGCCCAGGGAGGGGTCCAGAACCGTACGGACGATGGCGTAATTGGCGCCGGCCTGGGTTACCAGACCCACCACCTCACCGTTGGCGGTGATGGCGCACATGCCAACCTCTACCCCGGAGTTGGTGCCCCGGTTAATGGTTAGGGTACGGGACCAGTCGTTGGAGCCCCAGGCGATAACATAGGCATCGGTGAGCTGATAATCCTCGTGGGAGGTGGTCAGCTCCAGCAGAGCCCGCAGCCGGTCGTTTTCTCTGGAAACGGAGTCGGCAAGACGGGCATCGTCTTCCATCTGGGCAATTTTTTCTTTCAAGGCTTCATTTTCTGCCAGCAAGGACTCATAGCGGAACATATAGCTATACAGCTGCTCTGCCTGGTCGGTTAGCCGGCTGGCACCGGCGCGAATGGGAGCCAGAACGCCCTGAACAACCTTGTCGGGCAGGTGGAACCCGGTGAGCGTGCTCAATGCGGTCAAACCAATAGCCAGCACCAGCGCTATGACCAAAACGGCCCGCACCCGATTGGAAAATAAATGTCTCATGATTGATCCTCCATGATCTCTGGGGCAAGCTCCCGGAGCATTTCGTAAAGTTTACATACCGGCAGACCCATTACATTGTAGTAGTCGCCTTCCAGTCGCTGAGCAAACAGGGCAGCGCCGCCCTGGATCCCGTAGCTGCCGGCTTTGTCCATGGGTTCCCCTGTGGAAACATAGTTTATGATTTCTTTTTGGGAAAGGGGACGGAAATGAATATCCGTGATTTCTGTATGTATTAAAGCCCGGTCACCTCGTAAAACAGTTACACCGGTCATGACTTGATGATCCCGCCCGGACAGGGCGGTGAGCATGGTGCAGGCGTGTTCTGCATCCCGGGGTTTTCCCAGAACCTCCCCTTTTAACACCACGATGGTGTCTGCGGCAATGACGATGTCATCTGCGTGACGGGAAACCGCAAGGGCCTTAAGCCTGCTTACCCGGGCAACTTCAGCTGCCGGGTCTGCGGTAGGGTCCATGGTCTCGTCAATATCTGCCACACGAACAACAAAGGGCAGCTTCATAAGAGAAAGCAGCTCCCTGCGTCGGGGGGACTGGGATGCAAGAATCAGTTGCATAAAGATATTCCTTTCTTAAACGCCCTTACTCCACACCCCGCAGATACAAGCCCCGGGTGCATGCGCCGGGATCAAAGGCGGTGGGTGTGCGGTGACAGGCAAGAACCTGATCCACCTCACGGGGGTTTTCCGTGGTAAAGTATAGCCGGGTGGCCCAAAGACCCAATCGACCCAGGTCATCCTGCCGGTCCAGCAGATTCAGCTTTTTGCCGTTGAGCAGCACGCTGCGGCAGGTGTCACCGTCTTTGATTACCGGGAATTCTGCGCCGGTGCGGTCCATTAACTTAACAGGCGCCAAATGGCAGGTGCAGCTGCCGGTTTTGCCTTGAATCAAGCAATTTTCCGTAATCATCAGGGGCAGGCGGCCGTACGCCAGAATCTCACAGGGCACAGCCTTGCTTACATCCCGAATCTGGGGCAGGGACATTTCAAAGCTCAGGGTGGCGGAGGCAAGCTGCATATCCTTGCACAGGTTAACAGCGGCGGAATTGAAAAGATTTAAACCGAAGTCGCCTCTGGCCCGCAGATTTGCCTCCCGAACAGGGGCTATCAGACTTAAATTGCCCACCAGGGCATCGGTAACGCCCAGGCCGTAAAGCTGGGTCAGCTGCTGGCGAAGCCGAGCCATGTCACCGTCGTGAACAATACGGGGAAGCACGGCGCACAGCCGCACCTTTTTGGAAAGCTCCCGGCACCAGTTGGGGTCCTGCAGCAGCAAATGCATGGGAACATACAGGGCGGCGGGGGCCATTTTTAAAAGCTTGCCGGTAATCTGCTCCCGGGTAGTGACTTGCACGGTCAGATCGGGATGATGGCGATTGCCGGGGAAATGGGGAATTTTCTTGGGACGGGAAAGCTGAATCACATCCCGTCTTGCCCGCAGGGCAGTCAGCTGATTCAGAGCATCCCGGCGCAGGCTGTTAATGGCAGCGGCGGAGAGCATCAAGCCCCGCTCCACGCTGGCATGAACAGCGGTGCAAAGATAGGGAGTGCCGCCGGTTTTGCTTAGCCGCTGGGAGAGCATATCTGCAGTTAGTTCTTGTGTACGAGCGGGTTCGGGAGGCGCGCCAATTACGGTGCAGCTGCGACTCTCCGGGTCAGTTACGGTAAGACGGCAACCGTCTCCGGTGACAGAAACCTGAAACTGTATGGGAACCAGACTGTTTTCTGTGGATTCATAGGTAAGCCGGGCGTCTTTTATCCATTTGGGGTCATCGGTGGTGTCCTGGCGAACACCAAACATATTTCGACCTAATTTACCGGAATAATAGCCGTCGGTAAAGCCCTGGCGGTTAAAGGCGGTGTGCAGGGCAGCCATCATGGGACGGGTCACATTGCCGCTGTTCAGCGCCTGGCGGTAGACACCGGTAACGGTAGCCACATATTCTGCCCGCTTCATACGGCCTTCCAGCTTAATGGATGCCACACCCATGGCCTCCAAATCCTGCAAATAAGGAACAAGACAGTTGTCCTTCAGGCTAAGGGGGTACTTATCCTCCCAGCGGCCGTAGCCGTAGCTTTGACGGCAGGGCTGGGCGCAGCGGCCCCGGTTGCCGGAACGGCCGCCAATGGCAGAGGAAAGGTAGCATTGACCGGAGTAGCACATACACAGGGCGCCGTGGGCAAACACTTCAATCTCAATGGGAGAATGCTGACAGATGTAGCGAATCTCTTCTCTGCTCAGCTCCCGGCTGAGCACCACTCTTTGCAAGCCCCAGGCGGCGCAAAGCTTCACACCGTCCAGATTGTGAATGGTCATTTGGGTAGAGCCGTGAAGAGGCACTTGCGGTGCGATTTGCTTACACAGTTGAATCACACCCAGATCCTGCACGATAAAGGCATCCACACCGCTGGCAGCGGCATGACGAATTAAATCCGACAATTCGGGCAGTTCCTTATCAGAAACCAGAGTGTTCAGAGTCAAATGTACCGCAACGCCGCGAATGTGGCAGTATTTAATTGCTTCGGTCAGACTTTGGGGGGTAAAATTCTTGGCGCTTTGGCGGGCATTGAAGCTGCCGCAGCCCAGATATACGGCGTTGGCACCGTTTTGTACCGCAGGGCGCAGAGCCTCCATAGACCCGGCGGGAGCCAAAAGTTCCAGCATAGTTATCTCTCTCCTAATCCGGAGCAAGGGATGTTGCACCGGCTGAATGGTATACTTGTAAACATTATAGCATAAAACAGCCTGTACTTCTACCCCGCAAACAAAAAAATATAAAAAATTCCCGGACCAAAATCTGGTCCGGGAATTTTGTGTTTTGATTACACAGCTTGCCGCGCTTTGTTCAGTTTATCTGCTTTGCAAAACAGAATGAAACCAATGGCAAAGAGAATTACCAGCGTGCCAACGGCCAGACCCTCATTCTCAATGGGGAGGCCGTATTTCCGCAAATCCCAGTTGGCGGTAGCCTGGCTTACGGCGGCTACCAGCGTGGTGCCAACAAAAGAAGCGCCTTTGCCGAAAATGTCCATAAGGCCGTAATATTCGCCGCTTTGCTCGGTGGGGATGATTTTACCCAGATAAGAACGGCTGAGCGCCTGGATGCCGCCCTGGAACATACCCACCATAATAGCCAGTGTCCAGAATTGCCATTGCTGCTGCAGGAACATGGCAAATACCGTAATGGCGGTGTAGCAGATGATGCAGACTTTAATCAGTTTGGCGGTGTCGTACTTGGCGGAAAGTCTGCCAAAAATAATGCTGCAGGGGAATGCTACGATTTGGGTTACCAGCAGCGCCAGCAGCAAGCCGGTGGAGTCCAGCCCCAGAGCGGCGCCGTAAGCGGTGGCCATGTCGATAATGGTGTAAACGCCGTCAATGAAGAAGAAAAATGCCAGCAGATACAGGAAAATGTGCTTTTCCTTCCGGGCCTCCTTAATGGTGTTGAACAGACGACGGAAGGTGGCGGACACAGCGCCCCTTGTGCGGGGAGCAATGGCGGTCTGCTTATAAGAGAAAGCCAGGGGCAGACTGCAGGCAATCCACCAAACAGCGGTCAGCAGAAAACCGATCACCATGGCGGTATTTACGGAGATGCCAATGAATTCATAACCCAGAGCCAGCACAAGGCAAAGGATAAAGGGAATAACAGAACCGATATAGCCAAAGGCGTAGCCCATGGAGGAAACATTATCCATGCGCAGGGCATTGGTGATTTCCGGAAGCATGGAATCGTAGAATACCAGGCTGGAGGAGAAGCCTACCTTAGCCACGATGAAAATCACCAGAAATACAAGCCAGCTGCCGGCAAAGCCTAAGGCTGCGCAGCCCACTGCGCCCAAAAGCATGGTACTCAGGTACAGCGCTTTTTTGATGCCGCCCTGGTCAGCCAGAGTGCCACAAATGGGGCCGAGAACGGCTACGATTACGGTGACAATGGAGGCAGCATAACCCCAGTAAGCCAGATACAGGGATTCGCTGAGACCGCCGGATTCCGCCAGAGAGTTAAAATAAATGGGAAGCAGGGTTGCCACCAGCAGAACAAAGGCGGAGTTGCCGATGTCATACAGAACCCAATGCTTTTCTAATTTGCTTAGGCGAAATTTAGTGTTCATTGGAGGACCTCTCTTTCCGGTTTTTAAGAAAACCTTAAAACTATTCTACAACATTCGCCAGATTTTGCAAAGAACTTTTTTCTTGTGCCTGCAAAAAGGCTGTGCTACAATAACAAAAAGAGCAGGAGGCGGCCTATGGAGACGAGGAAATTATATTATGAAGATTGTCATCTGGCAGAGTTTTCTGCTATGGTTATCGCCTGCCGGGAATTGCCGGAGGGGTATGCTGTGGAGCTGGATGCCACGGCCTTCTATCCCGAAGGCGGTGGACAGGCCTGTGATGTGGGCGTGCTGAACGATGTTCAGGTGTTATCGGTGCGGGAAGAGGATTCTCATATCCTGCATATTTGTACTGCCCCTTTGACGCCGGGGCAGACAGTAACGGGAAAAATCGACTATGCCCGCCGGTTTGATTTGGTGCAGCAGCATACGGGAGAGCATATTCTTTCCGGCTTGGTACATAGTCTGCTGGGCTATCACAATATGGGCTTCCATGTGGGCGCAGAATGCATGGAAGTGGATTTTGACGGCGTGATTACCCCGGAGGATTTAGTCCGGCTGGAACAGGCGGCCAATCAAGCGGTTTGGGCCAATTTGCCGGTGGAATGTTTTGTTCCCTCACAAGCGGAACTGCCCAATGTTTTTTATCGCACCAAACGGGAGTTGCCCTGGCCTGTGCGGATCGTGAGAATTCCCGGGGTGGACAGCTGCGCCTGTTGCGGCGTTCATGCGGCCTTTACGGGAGAAGTGGGCCTAATTAAGATTCTTTCCTGCGTGAAATTGCGTCAGGGAGTGCGGCTGGAGCTGGCTTGTGGACAACGGGCGTTGCGTTATGTAAACCAAACATGGGAGCAGAACCGGGCAATTTCTCAAATGCTTTCCGCTAAAATGCCGGAGACGGCTTTGGCGGTAAAACGACTTGGCGAACAGTTGGCAGAAGAAAAGCTTCGTAGCGCACAGCTGCAGCGGCAGTTGTTTGATGCCATAGCTCAGACTTATGCGGGTATGGGTAATGCGGTTTGCGTTCAAAGCGGCCTGTCCGGCGGAGAACTCAGACAGCTTTCAGAAAAGATCGCCGCAAGCTGCGGTGGCGCGGCGGTGGTGTTGGCGGAAGCGGGAGATAAGCTGAATCTGTGTGTGGCTTGTCCCGGTGGAGATGCTTCTGTCATAGGAAAAGGGCTTTGTGATCGGTTTTCCGGCAAGGGCGGCGGAAGGGACGGCTTTTTCCAGGGAACGCTTTGCGGAAATCCGGAGGAAATAAAAACCTACGCAGTTTCCCTGCTTTCGTAAACTTTTACCAATTATTTTTGGAAAATAATGTGGAATTTTCCAAAAATGATACTTTACAAGGGCTTTTCCCTATTGTATAATAAATCCGTGCGGATTTCTGAATTCGCACAAACCTATGTTAAACATACTGCACTGCAGTAATTGAAATGGAGGAAACATACCATGTCCGTAAAAGTTGCTATTAATGGTTTTGGCCGTATCGGTCGTCTGGCTTTCCGTCAGATGTTCGGTGCTGAGGGTTACGAAGTTGTTGCTATCAACGACCTGACCTCTCCCGCTATGCTGGCTCACCTGCTGAAGTACGACTCCACTCAGGGTAACTACGCTGCCCAGGGTCATGTCGTTGAGGCTGGCGAGGATTCCATCACTGTGGACGGCAAGAAGATTACCATCTATGCTAAGGCTAACGCCGCTGAGCTGCCCTGGGGCGAACTGGGTGTTGACGTCGTGCTGGAGTGCACCGGCTTCTACACTTCTAAGGCTAAGGCTCAGGCTCACGTTGATGCCGGTGCTAAGAAGGTCGTTATCTCTGCTCCCGCAGGCAACGATCTGCCCACCATCGTTTACAACGT
>JAZRBJ010000010.1:0-13110 GCA_045635065.1 Faecousia sp.
CATATCCCGGACAAGGAACACGGCAGAATTTTTTCTCCTGCTGACCTTGATTTTCTTTTCTGCGGATGGCTTGTCCGCCCCCTGACACTCCACAGCTTTTGCAGGGCGTCTTTTTAAAACAGAGCGCAAAATCACCGTATCCGGCAGGCAGAAATAGTTTTCACACATTTCCCTGTCCGGCTGCTCCGGATGCATATAAAACTGTGCCAGCTTTTCTCTGGGCCAGCCGCGGAGGTAATTGGCCAGTGTCCGTCCGTTGGAGCCGGTCTTGGAAAGGCAGTTGTGGCTGAAGACCAGCAATCTCTTATGCTCCATGCTCTGCCTCCATCTGCTTTGTCTGCCAAGCAAAGCTGTTCTGATACAGCAATATCGGCATAGCCACTACAAACGCTGTTGCTGTCATGGCGATCATCTCACTGTCGAACAGCACCACGGACTCCGACAAGCAGTAAATGCAGTATACCAGAACAGAAATCAGGCAAAGAATTCCCTCTCTGGAATTTCTCCTTCGCAGGCGGAAGCTGTAACGCAACGCCAGCCCCACGCACCACAAAAGGTAACCCAACCGAATTAAGCCACCGGAAGTATAGGCTGCCAGATAGGTGTTATGGAAATAAGCGTTTCCTGTGTAAAAATAGGCGATAGCTGCCGCGTTGGCATCTCCGAAGCCAAGCAGCACATGGATCCCCTGAATATGGGGCAACAGATTATTAATGTACTCATTTCGCGTATCCATAGAACGGGTATCTCCGAACACTGCGTTTTCCAAGAAGTTACGCAACTGAGGGAACAGAATCGTCGCTGCCAAAACAGCCACAGCCAACACCGCGACAGAGATGAGCTTTTTCCCAAATTTTTGGGGGTCCCACAAATAGGACAGCAGCAGCAACAGCACCGACAGCAAAATTGCTGTGCGGCACATGGCCATGAATTCATTCACCAGAAACACCAGGGAAATCAAAAGCCATCGCTTTTCGCCGGTTAGCTGCTTCAATATGGTGGCTGCCAGGACACCGAAGAGCAATATAATACCGAAGGTGTTCTTATTGTCAAAGAAAGAGCATATGTCCCGGTCGCCATATAACGACAGGGAATATAGATTCATCAATCCATCCCAATTGATGATCATGTTGTAAAAACAGGATACCAGGACAAAGTATGCAAATATTCTGTAAAAAGCCAAAACATCCTTTTGGGACAGTCCTTCACTGCGCAATGCGCTGTCATAGAAGAAAAGGATGGTAATACAGCCGATCCCCAAACCAACCAACGTGGAAAGCAGGCTTCCTTCATTGGCAAAGAAGGATATTAGTGTGCTGATTATTAATGCTGCGATCAATCCTCCCGCCGGAACACTGATGGTTTTTATTTTCCTTCCTAAAATCAAAGCTGCAAATACCAGCACCACAACAACCTTCAGCAACAGCTTTGTAAGCTCACCGCCGGGAATGATCTGCGGCAAGAACGCACAAATCAGCAGCAGCGCATAGTACCTGGCAACATTTTTGGATGTACTTTGGTTGATCATCTGTAATTCCTCATTTGCTTCTTTCCTTCCCGGAAGAGGCGCAGGATCTGCCAAACAGAATATTCCGGGGTATTTCGTGACAGGCGCAGGGCGTAATACCCAAACAGCAGTGGGTATGCCCTGGGGCAAATACCGGGATAGATCCGGCCCTTATCTATGAAAAACTTCTCTGTATAACCGCAGAACCATGTGGATGTGCTCTGGTCAACATCTGCAAGCACATAAGGATCTGCGTACATTTTCAGCCCGTTCTTTCGGCAGTCCACCAAAAACAAGGTGTCCTCACCGCTGCTGAAGGGTGCGCCGCCACCAAACAGCTGGGAAAAGGCGATCCGGTTCTTCAAAAGCGCCTTGCGTCTTGCGGCAATGGCAGGTGCGCCGTAGCGCAGCATATTATGCAGGTGCAGCTTTTTGGGCTTTTGGCAGTAGTTGCCGCCCAGCTCTTCTCCCCGATCATTGGTCAGTCTCAGGTTGAAGCAGAATACATCTGCCTGCGCCTTCTGCCGGAAGGTTTCCAACACAGTTTCGGCATAACCGTCGTAGTAATGCATATCATCATCGGAAAACAACACGATGTCCGCATCCGCATAGGAAAGGGTGGTATTTCTGCTGTTGCCCACACCCTTCTGGCACATGCTGATCCACTTGATCCGGTGGCCGTTGTAGGTGAATTCCTCATAGCTGCTTTTTCCGCACTGATTGACTACCACCGCATCGGATTGAATATTCATTTTCTCCAGTAGAGAATGGTCAGTTTGATTCATTGTAGAAACCAACACTTGAAATGTCATTGCTTCTACCTTACCTTTCTTGGCTGTTCCCCGTTTTCCTCAATACATACCGATACAAAAACCGCTTCACCGGCACCGGGCATTTTACAAAGAAATAGCAACCGGCACAGTTCATAACATACTGCGCCCAGTTAATAATGCCACCTTGGAGCAGAAGCTTCTGATTGCTCTTCCATGCATAGAAAATATCAATCTTACCCCTGCGCTCCAGCATGTTGGAACCGACCCGCACATTTACCAAAGGCTGTTGAATGTTATAGAATTTCTTTCCTGCCAGCAGCAAACGGATGTACAGATTGAAATCCTCATTTGCACGAACTGGCAGGTAGCCGCCTGCCTGCTCCAGCGCTTCTTTTTTGTACATCACTGTTACATTGTTCACGGGGTTGCGTTTCCGAAATCGTTTTACGATCTGTTCATGGGTCTCAGGTACCGTTTTTACACTTGTAATATTTGCCGGGTCCCCGGTAAACTCTGTAATAAAGCCTGCAACCACATCCACATCCGGATTTTCTTCAAACACCGCCAATTCCTTCTCAAACCGATCCGGATAAGAAATGTCATCAGAATCCATGCGTGCAAGAAGTTCATGCTTGCAAAGCTGAACACCTTCTCTGGATGCCGCACCCTGCCCCACATTCTCAGGCAGTTCCAACACATCAAAGGTATTGGAGAAAATCTTCTTATATTTCTCCGTGACCGCCTTCAACTCGTCGGTAACCGGGCCGTCATATACCAGCACAAACTGGTCCGGCAGCACAGTCTGGTCCACAAGAATGCTCTTTAAAGAGCTGTCAAAGCACGCCGCTGTTTCCTTTGCGTACACCGTCATCAATACAGTAAACTTCATAGTATGTACCCCTTTATTGCGCATAATTCCTCAGATTGGCCATGATTAATTCCAGCATGCGCCCGTGATTGCCATCTCCCACAAAGCTGTTGTGGGGAGAAATTACCACATTCTCCATCTCCCACAGAGGGCTGTCTTCCCGGAGCGGTTCACAATCAAACACATCCAGCACCGCACCGCCCAGGTGTGCTTGCAATGCATCCACCAAAGCCCCTGTGTCTATAATCGCACCGCGTGCTATATTTACGATCAAGGTGCCGGTTTTCATGGCAGCAAGACGCTGGGCATTTATCAAATGGTGGGTTTGTTCTGAATAGGGAAGTGTTAAAACAATAATATCCGCGGTTGCGAACGCATCGTCAATATGCTCGATGGAAAGCATGCGTTCATACATTTCGCTTTGATAAGGCTTAACATCCACTCCTGTTACATGGCAGCCAAATGCTCGAAACCGCTTGGTGCATTCATTGCCCACACTTCCGCAACCGACAATGCAGACCTGCTTTTCATAAAGCTCCAACAGGCTCCGATGCTTTTCCCAGATGTGCATCGCTTGATTATGTCGAAAAAAACTGCTGTGTTTGTACAACTGAAGAACGCCGCCCACGGCAAATTCCGCCATAGGAATGCTGTACACACCTCTGGCATTACAGATCCTTATGCGGTGCGCATGGATATAGTCCATAGGAACCCGGTCAAAGCCCGCACTGGTTAGTTGAATAAAGCGCAACGCGGAAAACTGTTCAATAGAATGATGCAAAAAAATCCCGTTGCCAACAATACCCTCTACCCAATCCGCACTGCAAGGCAACTGGGCGTTTTCATGCTGCATAAACACAACACTGTGTCCATTCGCCTGCAGGTTATTCAGTTCTGCCGGTGTCCATGCAAAGGCTCCCGTCACAAGTAGATTCATACCTGTCTCCTCACCCCGAAATCTTTTTCACCGCGTTTATGAGGTTCATCCTGTTCTCCTCAAAGCTGAATGCACCTGCTTCACACGCTGCTTCAAATTTCCGAATCTCCCGCAGCCCACAGGTAAAGGTGAGATTTACCTCATCAACATCCGTCATCTTATTGGTATCACAAAAGCTTCGGGACAGAATTGCACAGGTTGACCTTAGACGATAATGTTCCTGAATAATCATCTCTGCCGGAACAGCGCCTTTTCCAAGTGCTGCAATTCCACCAAAGCCGTAAGGTATGTTTTTCGTGCGAATCCTAGAACACAGGTTTTCAACCGTACCGTCTGTCAGCAGTTCAAACATGAACGTTTTCCCGTATCCAAGGCTCAGATCATTCAGCCCAATATGGATAAAATCGATTCCTTCAAGCTCCAGCAAGGCATCAATCATTTCCACCGCCTCCGGCGTTTCTATTAGGAGCACGGTCTTCGCCTTCTTATTCACCGCATGCAGAAATCTTTTGACCTCGTCCAGTTTCTTAAAGAATGGAAGCATGATCAGTTCTCCACCATTTTCAATAGCGGCTTTGATCTCCTCCTCAGAAGAACCGTATTGCTCTGTCGCATCGTGAATCGGGTTTACCCGTACAAGCAATTCTGCTTTCGTGATCACCTGGGCAATACGTTTCACATCTTCCAATGTGTGACGGGATTGCACCGTATCCATACCACCCTGCCGATCTGCTTTTCCAATATATTCAAGATCAACAAAGATCCTGTCCACCCCAGCTTCTTGCGCAATTTGTGCAATTTCCGGGCGGTTAGTTATGTACATAAGCTTCAATGCCATTATCGGTTTACTGTCTCCTTCTCCCGGTTTTCATCGGATTTTATCACGGTTTTTTCTGTATTTTGGTTGTCCGCATTGGACAGCACTTTCCAAACGGTAAGCCAGAGTATCTTAATATCCAACCACAAAGAAACATGGTCCACATACCATACATTCAGTTCGATCCGCCGATTCCATTCCACTTTTTTGCGGCCGTTGACCTGCGCCCAGCCGGTAATGCCAGGTCGTACATCAAACATCCTGCGCTGTTCATTTGAATATGCCTCCAGCGGCCACGGATGATAAGTCAGCGGCGGACGAGGACCAACAAAACTCATCTGCCCAACAAAAATGTTAAACAACTGCGGGATTTCATCCAGGCTTGTTTTGCGGAGAATATTTCCAACACGGGTAACCCGCGGATCTCCATTGTCTGAATATACACCGGAGCCTGTACTTTCTGCACCCACACACATGGAACGAAATTTCCAAATCTCATACACACGACCCTTATAGCCAATACGACGCTGCTTAAAAATCACAGGGCCGGGGGAATCCAATTTAATTGCTACAGCAATAATTGCCATAGGGATAATACATACTAACAATCCAATTAATGAAAGAATCATATCGATCAGTCTCTTAATAACCGCTTTATACATATACACCCTCACATTCTTTAAAATGGCATAAAAATCCTTATACTTTTAACTATAACATTATACTACAGCTCAGAGAGAAAGGCAAGGCAAAATTTTAAGTTTTTCACAGAAACAGACGGAAATTTCCAGATTATTTTAGGGAATTTTGTCTAAAAAAGAATGCAGGACATTGCCACTTGCGGCAATATCCTGCAAAAATATTTTTGTGAATTAACCTTCCTCTACCACGATCTCCCGAAGCACCAGACCGGGATTGCGGCGGCAGGTAAAATCAATAGCCCAAAAGCTGCTGAACACCAGCAGGCTTCTGCCCCGATAGTCCTCCAACAGTTCGGCATCGCTGCCCAGATTCAAGTCGGAAAGGTCGCCGGGATAGCTTTCAATTAAACGAATTTCTTCATAAGGCAGGCCCTCCATACGCAGGTCCACGCCGTATTCCGTCTTCATACGGTACTGGAACACATCAAACTGCAGTGTGCCCACAACGCCCACAATCACTTCTTCCATACCGGAATTAGGCACTTTAAAAATCTGGATTGCACCCTCCTGGGCGATCTGCTCCGTACCCTTGACGAACTGCTTACGCTTCATGGAATCCTTGGCAGACACCCGGGAGAAATGTTCCGGGGCAAAGGTGGGAATGCCGGAATATTGGAACTTCTTTCCTGCAGTGGTAATGGTATCGCCAATGGCAAAAATGCCCGGATCAAACACACCGATCACGTCACCGGCATAGGCCTCCTCCACGATTTCCCGCTCAGCGGCCATAAGCTGCTGGGGCTGGGAAAGGCGCATTTTTCTGCCACCCTGGACATGGAAATACTCTGTATCCCGCTGGAATTTACCGGAGCAAATACGCATAAATGCCAAGCGGTCCCGGTGAGCCTTATTCATGTTTGCCTGAATTTTAAATACAAAGGCAGAGAAATCGGGGCTGAAAGCATCCACCGTGCCGCAATCCGCAGTACGGGACAGGGGCGGAGGTGTCAGCTTTAAAAAGGCCTCCAAGAAAGGTTCAATACCAAAATTGGTCAAGGCAGAACCAAAAAACACAGGGCTGAGCTGACCGTTGCGCACAGCTTCCAAATCCATCTCCCGACCGGCAGACAGCAATTCCACATCATCAATCAGCTGTTGATGCTTGGCTTCACTATCCAGCAGCTGAGCAACCTGAGAATCATAAAGGTCAACGCTCTGCTTATCTGCCCGGTTCTTACCGGAAACACCGGAGAAGAAAACCAACTCACCCTTCTCCCGGTCGTAAACACCCTGAAAATCCTTACCGGAGCCAATGGGCCAGTTCATAGCATAGGTTTCAATTCCCAGCTCACGCTCTACCTCGTCCAGCAAATCAAAGGGATCTTTGGTTTCCCGGTCCATTTTATTAATGAAGGTAAAAATAGGAATATGACGCATGGCGCAGACCCTAAACAGCTTGCGGGTCTGAGGCTCAACACCCTTAGCGCCATCAATGACCATCACCGCAGAATCCGCCGCCATGAGGGTGCGGTAGGTATCCTCAGAGAAGTCCTGGTGACCGGGGGTATCCAGAATGTTAATGCAGAAACCGCCATACTGGAACTGCATAACGGAAGAGGTAACGGAGATACCGCGCTGCTTTTCAATCTCCATCCAGTCGGAGGTGGCAGCCCGGGAATTTTTCTTGCCCTTAACAACACCTGCCTGGGCAATAGCGCCGCCATACAGCAGGAATTTTTCCGTCAAAGTGGTTTTACCGGCGTCGGGGTGGGAAATAATGGCAAAGGTCCGACGGCGGCTGATCTCTTGTACTAAATCAGACATAGCTTTCGCTCCTAAAAATAATTCGGTTTATTCTACCACATTTTCTTTCTTTTTACAAGTAGGATATTGGGCAAAGGACGCGATGTTGTCCTTTACTTTTTCTTTAGGTGATGGTATAATCGACGGGTAAAGGAGGCGATACTGTGCGCCAAGCAATTCAAGAATTTAAAAATTTCTTTCGCAAGGGCGACATGGTGTTGCTTTTGCTTTGTCTGATAACCACCGTTTTTGGCTGCGTCATGATCGCCAGCGCCACCAATCACATGGGCAACACCCGTTATATCATCATTCAGCTGGTTGCCGCCTCTGCCGGTGTCGTCTTATACGCAATCATGTCTTCCATTGACGCTTCCTTCTTCTCAGAACACCGCATTGCCCTTGTTATCTTCAATTCTCTGCTGCTGCTTTTGCTGATTCCCTTCGGCACCGATAACGACACCGGTAACCGAAGTTGGCTGGACTTCCCCATTCTGCCCTTTGATATTCAGCCTGCGGAAATCTGTAAGATCACCTACATTCTCATTATGGCCTCGGTAATGACCAATCACCAAAGCAAGCCCTCCTCCTTCCCCGCCGTGGGGCATATGCTGCTGCACCTGGGCCTGCTTGTCGGTTTGAACTATGTGCTTTCCAAGGATGCCGGCGTTTCCCTGATCTTTGTATTCATTTTTATCGGCATGACCTTTTCCGGCGGTGTAAATCTGTTGTGGTTTGCCGCTGCTATCGGTACCATTGTGGCCGCCTGGCCCTTTGCATGGAACCATGTGCTCAGCGACCATCAGAAAGACCGTATTCTGGTTTTGATCGACTCCAGCGTTGATCCCATGGGAATTAACGAACGATTCCATACCGTACGAAGCCTGAAATCTCTCACCGGCGGCGGCTGGACAGGCCAAGGTCTGTTTGACGGCACCCGTACCCAAAACGGCGAGCTGTTTGCCCAGCATACGGACTATATCTTCTCAGCCATTGGCGAAGAATTGGGCTTCTTTGGCTGTGTGACCATCCTTATGCTGCTCCTGGCCATCATTATCCGGTGTATTCAGGTAGGTAATCGCACACAGGATTACTTGCGCAAAATGATCTGCTATGGCGCTGCCTCCGCCCTGATCTTCCAGGTGACCAGTAATGTGGGTATGTGTATCGGTCTGACCCCGGTTATCGGTCTGACCCTTCCCTTTGTCAGCTACGGTGGCAGTTCTATTCTCACTCTGTACGCCATGCTGGGACTGGTATCAGGCGTTCACGCTCGTCCGGCTGCGCCCAGCCATGAATTGTATATAAGATCTTACCGGTAAACTATTATAAAGGAGGATGCGCAGCCTTCTGCGCCAAAACTTATGAAAGCATTTATGGATAAGGATTTCCTGTTGGAAACTCCCACCGCACAGCATCTGTATCACGACTATGCCGCAAGCCTGCCCCTGGTGGACTACCATTGCCATATCTCCCCCAAGGAGATCTATGAGGACCGCCGATTCGACAATTTGGTGGAAGTCTGGCTGGGCGGCGAAAATCCCGACGGCACCTATTTCGGTGACCACTACAAATGGCGTGTTATGCGCTCCCACGGCATTGAAGAAGCCTATATCAGCGGCAACAAGCCCGCATACGAGCGTTTTCTGAAGTTTGCAGAATCCCTGGAATTTGCCATTGGCAACCCCATGTATCATTGGAGCAACCTGGAACTGCAGACTTTCTTCGGCATTACAGAACCTCTGACGGTGGAAAGCGCCCCCCGAATCTGGGAAAAATGCAATGATATGCTGCGCAACGACCCCACCATGACCGTCCGTGGTCTCATTCGCAAGTCCAACGTTGCCTTCATCGGCACCACCGACGATCCCATTGATTCTCTGGAGTGGCACGAAAAGCTGGCTGCTGACCCCACCATTGATTTTAAGGTCTGTCCCTCTTACCGCCCGGACAAAGCGGTTAATATCCACAAGGAGGGCTTCCTGGGCTACATGGCGCAGCTTGCCAGGAGTGTGGGTAAGGATTCCCTTCCCACCATGCAGGATGTGCTGGACGCCCTGCTGAACCGGCTGGAATTCTTCCATGCCCATGGCTGCAAAGCCCGCGACCACGGTCTGGACTATGTTCCCTACCAGCCCTACACCGTAGAACAGGCAGATGCGGTATATCAGAAAGCTCTGCGGGGCGAAGCTTTGACCACAAAGGAAATTGAGGGTTACCAAACCGTGATTCTGGTATGCCTGGGTAAGGCTTATCACCGGCTGGACATTGCCATGCAGCTGCATTACTCCTGCCTCCGTAACAACAACGCCCGGCGCTTCGCCATGATGGGTCCTGACACCGGCTTCGATGCCATTGCGCAGAACACCTGCGGCGGCAACATTGCCAAGCTGCTCTCTGCTCTGGATGCCGATGCCCAGTGTCCCAAGACCATTCTCTACTCTCTGAATCCTGCCGACAATGCCCAACTGGGTTCTCTCATCGGCTGCTTCCAGGACAGCTCCATCCCCGGCAAGATCCAGCACGGCTCCGCCTGGTGGTTCAACGACACCAAGACCGGCATGGAAGAGCAGATGATCTCCCTGGCCAACTTAGGTATTCTGGGCAACTTCATCGGTATGCTCACCGACTCCCGCTCCTTCCTGAGCTACACCCGCCACGATTACTTCCGCCGTATTTTGTGCAACCTCATTGGCAAATGGGTGGAAAACGGCGAATATCCCAACCTTGATGCTTCTCTGAAGCGTATTGTGGAAGGCATCAGCTACTACAATGCAGCCCGTTATTTCGGCCTATAAAAGCAAAAATAACCACCGGTCACCGGTGGTTATTTTTTCAGAGTGTCAAAAAAGCCGCCAATCGTCAGAACACAAAGTTTTGATGATTGGCATTATGCTTTCTTGTAGGGACCAGCACTCTCGACGGTCCGCAGCGTCGAAAAGCCGCAAAAGGCTTGCTACACAAAATGTTCTGACTTACTGCGCAACGCTTCCCTCTCGAGTATCTTTATACACTTCGGGGTCGCGTTGCTTGTCTTGGCGACTTTAATGACCTCTGTAAGCCTGTTAAAAGTGTTTTTTAACAGGCTCCAAAAATAACCACCGGTGACCGGTGGTTATTTTTTATTTACTGCATCAGCTTGCACACCAGACGGGTATATTCCGCAGGATCCTCCAAAGGCAGCTCTGCCATCAACTGCGCCTGGCTGCACAGCAGCTGGGCATAGTCCTTAGCCTTTAAAATGTCCTCTGCCACGGCTTTTTGCATTGCCTTTACCGCATCATGCTCCGGATTCAGCTCCAGAATGCGACCCACGGGGAAGGCAAATTCCGGATTTATCCGTTTCATATATTTCTCCATTTCAAAGCTCATGCCATCGGAAACCATGGCTACGGGATGGACGCCCAGATTGCCGGAGAGGCGAACTTCCTTCACCCGGTCACCCAAAGCTTCCTTCACAAAGGCAAGGAAGCCCTTCAGCTCCTCCGCTTTGACATCCAGTTCCTTCTTTTCCTCTTCGGTTTGCAGGCCCAGATCCTCTGTGGTAACATTGCAGAACGACTTTTCCATATAGGTCATCAAGCTTTGGGGAATGAAGCCGTCCACCTCATCGGTGAGCAACAGCACATCGTAGCCCTTTGCCTTCAGCACATCCACCCGGGGCAGCTTGGAAAGTCGCTCCCTGCTTTCGCCGGGTGCAAAGTAAATCTTCTCCTGGCCCTCTGTCATGGCATCCACATATTCCTTAAAGGTCACAAGCTTATCCTGCTTATGAGAGAAGAACAGCAGCAGATCCTGCACCGCCTCCTTATGGGCGCCGTAATCCGCCACAGCGCCATACTTCAGCTGGCGGCCAAACACGCCGTAAAATGCCTCATATCCATCCCGGTCATTTTCCAGCATAGCTGTCAGCTCGGATTTGATTTTCTTGGCAATATTCTTGGCAATCACCGCCAACTGCCGGTCATGCTGCAGCATTTCACGGCTGATGTTCAGGCTCAGATCCTGGCTGTCCACCACGCCCCGTACGAAGCGGAAATGCTCAGGCAGCAAATCCTCACAATTCTCCATAATCATGACACCGGAGGAATACAGCTGCAAGCCCCGCTTATACGCATTGGAATAATAATCAAAGGGCGCTTTCCCGGGAATATACAGTAGCGCCTTGAAAGACACCGCGCCCTCTGCGCTGAAATGGATAGTACGGGCAGGCTTGTTGTAGTCAAAAAATTTCTCCCGGTAAAAGACGCTATATTCTTCCTCGGTGACATCCTTTTTGCTGCGCTGCCACAGAGGCACCATAGAGTTCAGCGTTTCCATTTCCTTGTAGGATTCGTACTCGTCAGAATCCTCCTTTTTTCGGGACTTGCTGATTTCCATGCGAATGGGATAACGGATATAATCGGAATACTTGCGAATCAGCTCCCGCAGCTCATATTCCTGGAGGAAACGGGAGTAATTCTCCTCCTCGCTGTCCTCCTTAAGAAGCATAATCACGTCGGTGCCCACGCTGTCCCGGGAGGCTTCCTCCAAAGTGTAGCCATCTGTGCCGTCAGAAACCCATTTCCAGGCAGTTTCCTCCCCATATTTGCGGGAGATCACCGTAACGGAAGACGCTACCATAAAGGCAGAATAAAAGCCCACGCCAAACTGGCCGATAATATCAATGTCCTCATTTTTCTCCACGGTCTGCTTAAAGCCAAGAGAACCGGATTTGCAAATCGTACCTAAGTTTTCTTCCATCTCTTCCCGGTTCATGCCGATGCCGTTATCGGAAACGGTAATGGTGCGGCTCTTTTCATCCCGAGTCACAGTAATCTGTAAATCCTCCCGGGAAATGCCAACCTTGTCATCGGTCAAGGCGGTGTAAGCCAGCTTGTCCATAGCGTCGCTGGCGTTGGAAATAATTTCCCGCAGGAAGATTTCCCGGTGGGTGTAAATAGAATTGATCATCAGATCCAGCAACCGCTGGGACTCTGCTTTAAACTGTTTTTTCTTCATAACGCATACACTCCTTCGTTGTTAGCACTCATCGAGCAAGAGTGCTAATCTCATTATACCCCACATTTTAAAAAAAGCAAGTGTTTCCAAAAAAGTTCTTCCTTTATTCATAATTTTGTGTTATGATTATCCTGTATGATTATGCGCCGACGAACGGATTCCCCTATTCTGTTTCTCGGCAATGTTAAGGAGTAGAATCGATATGATCACAGTAAGTAATTTAGGCATGCAGTTCGGCGGCCAATGGCTGTTCCAGCATGTGGATCTTCAATTTTTGCCGGGCAACTGCTACGGCATTATCGGTGCCAACGGCGCCGGTAAATCCACCTTCCTGCGGATTCTCACCGGTGAGCTGGACTCCACCTCCGGCGCTGTTGTGGTAGATCCCGACAAGCGGGTTTCTGTACTGAAGCAGAACCAAAACGCCTATGACGAATATTCCATCATGGATACCGTTATCATGGGCAACGCTCATCTGTATGAAGTGATGAAAGAAAAAGATGCCATCTACGAAAAGGAGGATTTCTCCGACGAAGACGGCATGCGTGCTTCTGAGCTGGAAGCAGAGTTTGCGGAAATGGGCGGCTGGGAAGCCGAATCCGATGCCTCCCGAATCCTGCAGGGTCTGGGCATTGGCACAGAGCTGCACTATGACAACATGGGCGCTACCGACCCCCGGCTGAAAGTGAAGGTACTGCTGGCTCAGGCGCTGTTTGGCAATCCCGACATCGTTATGCTGGACGAGCCCACCAACAACTTAGACATT
>JAZRBJ010000011.1:0-12555 GCA_045635065.1 Faecousia sp.
CATTGCCGGTGATTTCCGTAAAGGTGGATTGTAAGACGGTGCCGTTGCCATCTTCCAGGGTATAAAACCACCGGTTTTCTTCCAGAAGCTGATCCAGATAATGATTCCGGGCATAGGCTTCAATGAAGTTTTCGGGGCAGTTGCTGCGATTTTCCATGGCGTAACGCAGGGAAATATTTTCTGCCAGAAGCTGCATATTGCTGTGGAGCTTTTGCTCCCGTAGCTCGTCCACGGTATAGCTGTAAAGACCTTCGTTGGCCAATACAAACACGGCGGAAACGCCGCCCAGACCTACCAGCAGAGAGCAGGCGCAGAGAAATACAGCCAGAAATTTAATAACGATGTTGTATCTCACAATTTCCTGCCTCCTTCCATTTTATAGCCCTGACCCCAGACAACTTTTAAATACCGGGGGTCGGAGGGGTTAATTTCGATTTTTTCCCGCAGGTGGCGGATATGTACGGCCACCGCACCTTCACTGCCCAGCGCGGCTTCCCGCCAAACGGCTTCATATAGGGCTTTGGTGGAATACACTTTGCCCGGGTTGCTCATAAGCAGACGCAGAATGCTAAGCTCAATGGGTGTTAAAAACACAGGTTCACCGTCAACGGTAACAGATTTTGTGCTGTCATCCAGGACAATGGTACCAACGGTAAGAATGTGAGAATTGTTATCTACGCGGCTGCCAAGAGAGGCATAGCGCCGAAGCTGGGAGCGAACCCTCGCCAGCACTTCCGCAGGTACAAAGGGCTTGGTGATGTAATCGTCGGCACCGGCATTTAAGCCCAGAACCACATCCTCGGATTCACTTTTGGCGGTGAGCAGAACAATGGGAACATTGGAAATTTCCCGCATCCGCTTGGTGGCGGTGATGCCGTCCATTTCCGGCATCATAATATCCAGCAGCACCAGATGAATATCCTGTGTGCGCACCAGCTCCAGCGCTTGAAGGCCTGTGGAGGCGGCAAACAGCTTGTAGCCCTCCGGCTTAAGATAAATTTTCAGGGCGTTGACAATATCCGGTTGGTCATCACAAATAAGTACATGATACATAAGCAATGCCTCTTTTCTGATTCTGGCTATATTATAGCACCCTTGCAGCCAATAAGAAAGGGGGAGTTTGGTTTTAAATGCAGGTTTTCCAGGGAAAACTATGAAAAATAGAAAAATGCAGGAGGAAACCATGGAGGAGGCACAGGAAATTTTAAAAGCGGGACTAAAAATGTTTTTGTCAAACCTGCTGCCGGCGGCAACCTTGCTGGCGGTGGGGATTCCAGCTGTGCGGGGTGTAATACGGCTTTTGGAGAAGCTGTTAGGCCGTTCTCATTTGGAGCCGGTTGCCTGCAATCTGGTAAAACGGGTGGCAAAGGGCGCGCTGTTCGGCTTGCTGGGTCTGACGGTGGCTTCTGCCCTGGGCGTGGACATTACGGGCATTGTCACCCTGGCAGGTGTACTGACCCTGGCAATTTCCCTGTCGGTGCAAAATGCTTTGACCAATCTCATTAGTGGGTTTACATTGTTGTACACCAGACCCTTTGTGTCCGGGGATTTGGTAGAGATTGCGGGGCAGAGCGGTGTGGTGCGGGAAGTGGGACTGACCTACACCAAGCTGGCAGCGCCGGACAACAAGAGCATTTCCATTCCCAACGGGGCGGTGACCGCGGCGCAGATTGTAAATTTTACCACCTTGGGCACAAGACGGGTGGAGGTTACGGTGTGGGCGGCTTATCACAGCCCGGTGGAGGGAGTGTTGGAGGCGCTGCGCCGGGCAGCAGCAGTTCCCACGGCGCTGGATACTCCTCCGGTTTTTGCGGGGGTGCAGACCTATGGAGAAAGCGCCATCGGTTATGTATTGCTTGTCTGGACATCTGCAGAAAATTACTGGACAACCTTGTTTGCCGTCAACAAGAGAATAAAAGAATGCTTTGAAGAAATGGGTGTATCCATGACCTATCCTCATTTAAATGTTCATCTGGATAAAAAAGGCAAGGAATAAACCCCGGAAACCGGGGTATACTGACCTTGGACAGAAAAGAACCGCCCCTTTTATGCCTGTGACGACGGACAGAAAAGAAACGGTATATTTTTTGTCAAGGGTGTTCCCGCAAAGCGCAGCGGCTGAATGCGAAATAAGATCTGAAGATCACAGGTGGGGGTACAAGAATGTTTCTTGATAAAATCCCCATCTACATAACAAGCGGCGGTGTATTTTAAACACCGCCGCTTATTATCATACTTGAAATTGGTTGAAGAAATCATACAGGGGAATCAGCTGTTCAAACAGGGTCAGCACCCTCTCACCTAAGGCAGGGCCGAAAATATCTTCCGTTACGGCTTCCTCCCGGACACAGCCAATGGCCTTGCGCCAGGCAAAGTAGGGGGTGAGTCTGGGGTCCTCTGCAGGCTTTGGCCGCTTGTAGCATTGGGCGGTAACAGGAATGCCCGTGGCTTTTTCCGTTTGGGCAATCAGCTGCAAAAATTCGTCCGGTCGGGCGGCAATGCGGTGACGGAAATCCTCCATGGTGGAAACCCGGGGCTGCCATAAGAAGAAGCCGTAGCTGATGCCGTCGGGGCAGATGTCAAAGTAAAGACAGGGGTTCTCGCCCCACCATTCCACATCCCTGCGAATACAAATCCACAAGCTTTCCTTGTAGGGCTCCGGGTGATGCATCCGGGCATCCCGATAAATACGGCTGACCTTCAGAAGGTTGCCGGGCTTGTCCAGAAAGGGCTGAAACAGATGTTTGCCCAGAGCTTTGGTTGGCTCATACAGGGTTTGTATATACTGGCTTTTATGTTCCATGAACCAATCCCGGTTGTTATTCATGCGAATGCCCCAGAGAAAATCTATGGTTTCCGGGGTGTAGCCTTCAAACATAGGTGTTCCTCCTAGTCGTAATCCCGGACGGGCCGGGTCCAGATCAGTTGGTTGCGCTTTTTGGGATCAACCTCCCGGTCGGGCAGCTCCAGCACATACCGCTCGCATACATTGATCACTTTGGTGTCGCCATAGCTGCGCTCCCGGGTGCGGTCAGCGCTGTAGCGCAGATGCACATGACCGTGAAGCAGATACTGGGGGTGATATTTGTCCATCAGCTCCAACAGCGCTTCAAAACCACGGTGGGCGCGATCCTCCAGATCACCCACGCCTTTTGGGGGCGCATGGGTCACCACAATATCCACACCCTTATGCCGCCACAGGAGAAACCGCAGCTTGCGGATTCGGCGGCGCATTTCCTTTTCGGTGTACTGATATTCACCCGGACGGTACCAGGGACAGCCCCCAAGACCCAGAATCCGCACGCCGTTATAGATTACCAGCCGGTCATCAATACAGTCACAGCCTTCTGGGGGCTGACGGTGATAGTTTGTGTCATGATTGCCGTGAACATACAAAACCGGACAGCGGGCCATGGTGACCAGAAAAGAAAGATAGGAGGCTTTCAGATCACCGCTGGATAAAATGAGGTCATATTCGCTGAGTCTGCCGGGCACATAATAATCCCACAGGGCGGGACATTCTTCATCAGAAACAGCTAAAATCTTCATAGACCTTCTTCCTCCTTTTCCGGGGGAATGGAATCCTTGTAAACACCCAGCTCCCGCAGCATGGGTTGGGCAAAGGGCAGAACCTGCTCAAAATCGGGGATAGCGCCAACTACATTTTCGCACAGCCAATCCATGTGCAGCAGGGCATCCGGGGTGAAACGGAGATTGCCGTCGTTTACGACTTTGCCGCTTTGGGTGCGTATCCGGCGGTGGAAGGGGTCCAGAGCGCCCAGCTGCAAGCCTTTGCGCAGCACCTGGGCCAGATATTGCATACTGTCCGGAAGCTTGTCAGACATTTCCACATCAATCACGCCGCTGGCAAGCCCCCACCAGTAATTCATGGCTTTTTGGGCATCTTTTCCTTGTTCCCAGGTGCCGTTGAAAATGGAACGCACCACCCGTTCATAGAAGGTGCCCCACAGCCAGCAGGGAGAAGCAAGGGGCGTAAGGCTTCCGTTTTCGCCTACGAAATAGGTGCCGTATTCTCCAAATTGTAAATATTTTCTGTCCAGAGTGGGTACATCCCGGTTGGAGATCACCTGATAGCCTGCTTGTATGAAATCCTGCACCGGGTCTCCCGGCAGGCAGGACCAGCGCAGGTCTATTTTTGCCCTTGGGTTGGTCATTTGCGCGCCCAGGGCAAAGGCGTTGATGGAGGCAATCACGCCGTAGATGGGATAGGAGGCGATATAGCCGATGCGGTCGTTGTTTGCCATGGCGCCGGCAATGGCACCGGTAATGAATTTAGCTTCGTAGATACGGCAGTAGTAGGAATGAACGCTGGAATAAGGTACATTCACAGAGCAGTTAAGAAAACGCACCTTTGGATAATGCAGGGCAGCCTTACGGGTTGCGCGGCTGAGCCGGGGGGTGGTGGTAAATATAAGCTGCGCCCCGTCCTCTACCGCCCGGGTAAGCAGTGCCTCCGTTTCCTCGGGGGAGTCGGCGTGGAAATAACTGCGCACGGTGATTTTGTTCCCAAACACCTGCTCCAGATGCTTTCTGCCCTCGTCATGGCCCTTGGCCCAGGTGCTGGTTTCCGGGTCCATTTGGTGAACAAAAGCGATCTGTAAATGCTCCGGTTCAACAAAGGAGATGAGTTTATTTAACAAACCGGTTTTGGCTTCCGTGGGCTCTGTTTCCACATGTACGGGTTCATCGGAGGAAAGAACGGTTAAATCCTGCCAAAGGCGGCTTACGGTTTTTTTTAGCTCTGTGGCGGAAAGCTTTCCCAACTCCCGGAAGGGATAGACCTCCAGCCATTCCAGCAGGGCTTCCTCCGGGGACAGAGTCAAACCCTTCTTGGTTGCCAAGGCGTCTTTAAAATACTGGAAATACGCCCGGAAGGTGCGTTGCTCCCGCTGGCTCCACCGCTGACCGGGCTCTTTACCCAAATGGGAAAGCAGCTTGGCATAGCAGCCCGGTGTGTGATATTGCACATCGTAGATGCCTGCATCCCGGTAAAAATCCAGAAACTCCCGATATGCCAGGATCTGAGGGTCGTTGCTTTCCGGGGGGAGGATTCGCCGTACGGTGCCGGGGATGGTGGGCGCATCAAAATAGCGCAGTACGCTGACCCGTTTGTTGCCCTCTTGCACATAGAATTTTCCCAGATATTCATAACAAAGAATGGGGTCGCGAATGCCTTCCTGGGAAAGGTGGGCATCGCAAAGGGTCATCCATTTGGAGGCGAATTCGGAATCTTCATCCAGAAGGGGCAGAAAACCGGCGGTAAAGGCGGTGGTGCGGCCGGCGTTGCGCACACCTACAATGCGGTGCGCGGGGATTTCAATGACACCCAGATCCTGATAATTGTCCCTGGTGTCGTCGGGCAGAACCGATTCCAGAATAGCCGGATATTCCGAAAGACCGGCTGCTGCGCGTTCTTTTGCCTCTCTGTGACCCTGCTTTAAAGCGCTGCGGTAGAATTCCAGCGCATCCTGACTGCGCATGCCACCACTCCTTTCACTTTTTTCTTATCATAACGGAAAAGTCGGGATTATGCAACAGAAAACTCCTTTTTCGGACGGTTGCTAAAAAAGCGGGATTGTGCTATACTCTAAAAAGAAATCTCTGGGAGGAAAAAAGATGGAACAGATGGAAAAACCTGTGATGCAACAGGCGCAAAAAATCATTGCCAAGCTGCGGACTGTGGTGGTGGGTAAGGATGCCGTGCTGCTGTGGTCGCTGGCGGCTATTTTGGCTAAGGGACATATATTGCTGGAGGATATTCCCGGCGTGGGAAAGACTACCATGGCAGTTGCGATATCCAAGACACTGGGATTAAAGTATAACCGGGTGCAGTTTACCCCGGATGTGCTGCCCTCGGATGTGACCGGCTACAGTGTTATGGATCAAGCGTCCGGCAAAATGACCTATCAGCCCGGCGCGGTGCTGTGCAACCTGTTTTTGGCAGATGAGCTGAATCGTGCCACCTCCCGTACCCAGTCCGCCCTTTTGGAGGCTATGGAGGAGGGCCAGGTTACTGTGGATGGTGTCAGCCACCTCTTGCCCAAGCCCTTTGTGGTGATTGCTACCCAGAATCCCACCGGCGCCGCCGGCACCCAGCTTTTGCCGGACAGCCAGATGGACCGGTTTATGGTGCGCTTGAGCCTGGGTTATCCCAGCGCGAAGGATGAGATTGCTATGGTTATGGACCGTCAGGGCCGGGAACCTATGCAGCAGCTGCAGCAGCTGTTACAGCCTCGGGAACTGGAAGCTTTGCAGGAGCTGGTGGCCCAGACCCATGTGAGCCAGGATGTGGTAAAGTATATTGTTGCGCTGTCCTGCGCCACCAGAAATAATGAAAATATTTTGCAGGGCGTCAGTCCCCGGGCTACCCTGGCGGTGACGGCTATGGCAAAGGCTGTGGCCCAGCTGCGGGGCAGGGATTATGTGGTTCCCAAGGATGTGCGGGAAGTATTTACCCATACCGTTGCCCACCGGCTGCTGCTTTCTTCCAAGGCACAGGGCGCAAGCGCAGAACAGGTGCTGGAAGAAATATTGGAAAAAGTACCCGACCCCAAGCTGCGTTGATATGGTTCGGCGGCGACTTGTTTGGCTCACATGCTTTGTGGGCAGTGTGGTATTTTATTGGGCATATCGGGAGTGGCTCAGCTGGCTGATTGTTATGGCGGTGGTGTTTCTGCCCTGGTTTTCATTACTGCTGAGCCTGCCTGCCATGCTCACATGTCAAATACGGGTACAGAGCTCCGCCTCCGTTGCTGTGGGGCAGGTTGCCCGGGTGATCTGCAAGGGCGACAGCACCCTGCCCCTGGGTGAGATCCGAGGCAATATCCGGGTGGAAAACCGGTTGACCGGTGGCAGATGGAAGCTGAAAAACGGCAGGCAGCTGCCAACGGCCCATTGCGGTCTGCTGAAATTGACTCCTGCCCAGGTGTGGGTGTGTGATTATTTGGGCTTGCTGCGGTTGCCTCTTGGAAGAAGGAAGCCGTTGAATGTGTTGGTAAGACCCAAACCGGTGGCGGCGGAAAATCCGCCGGATATGAGCCGGTATCTGGCCAATGCCTGGCGGCCCAAGCCCGGCGGCGGTTTTTCAGAGAACCATGAATTGCGGCTGTACCGACCCGGTGACAGTCTGCGGCAGATGCATTGGAAGCTTTCCGCCAAGATAGGAAAGCTGATCTACCGGGAGCCTATGGAGGCTTTGCGGGGGAAAGCAATTTTGACGCTGGTGCTGCGGGGAACACCTGCGCAGCTGGATGACACATTGGGCCGACTTTTGTACATGAGCCATTATCTGGTGGATAAGGGTGCGCCCCATGAGATCCGCTGTCTGACCGGGCAGGGGATGGAAGTGCTTTCCGTGAAAGATCATGACACCGCAGACAAGGCGGTGGATGCCCTGCTGGCCATGCCGGCTGCCCTATTTGACAGCCACCCGGATTTCGGCACTGCCTCCTGGTGCTACCATATAGGAGGTGGCAGCGGTGAAGAATGAAAAATGGATCGGCGCCTTTTGGGCGACATTGCTGGCTTTTACAGCGGCCTTCGGCAGTATGGGCTGTGTCATTACCGCCTTTAATCTGGAAGCGGTTTCCGTGGGTTGGGTGGCATTTGCCTGTGCCCTGGGCGCGGTGGTATTCAGCCTTATTTATCCCAGGGGCTGGATTCCTCTGGGCATATTGACCCTGTTGAGTGGCCATTTATGGCACAAAGGGCCGCTGGAAAAGGCTGTAGAGGGATTGGTTTATCATATTTCCTGTTTGTATGATCTGGGATATGGCTGGGGAACGGTTTCCTGGTCCCAGCCGGAGCCGATTCAGGCAGACCCCACCCTTGCCCTGTGTATTCTCGGTATTTTGGTGGCGGCAGCGGTGGCGTGGACGGTGTCCGGCAGGCACACCGTTTGGGCAGGTATTTTGGCCGCTGTTCTTCCCTTTGGTTCTTGCCTGGTGCTGACCAATACGGTGCCGGCGGTTGGATATCTGGGTTTGTTTATGGTTTCTCTTTGTCTGCTGCTTATGACGCAACCTATCCGCCGCACTTCCCCGAAAAGCGGAAATACCCTCACTGCCATGATTGCGGTGCCGGTGGCGGCAGCTGTGGTGTTTTTGCTGCTTTTATGCCCGCAAAAAGCTTATCATGGTCAAAAGGGCGCGGACAGAATCGAAGATTTTGTTATGAACCTGTTTGGGTTGGAGGAGCTGGCGGAGAGCACCTCTGTTCTTGGCAACAATACCTCGAACACTATCAGTCTTTCTGCGGCAGGTCCGAGAAAAAATCAGAACCATAAGGTAATTACCCTTCGCAGCGCCAAGAGCGGAGCTGTGTATTTGCGGGGCTGTGCTTACGATACCTACGACGGAACCAACTGGAGCCGGTCAGAGGGTCCTTGGGCCATGGACGGAGAATATGCGGTTATCGGTACCGGCTTTGCGGTCAATGTTATCACCATGCAACCCCATGATGTGAAATATATGCCCCAGGTTGTTCCTCAGATGCTGAAAAACATGAACCGGGGCAGAGTGGAAAATGCAAATGGGGGAACCCGCTATCAGTATGTGTGTACGGATCTGCCCCGCTATGAACCGATCTGGGAGGACGAAGGGGGCAGCGTAAGCGCCAATACGGCAGCCCAGTATCTGCAGCTGCCGGAGGAAACCGCCCTTTGGGCAAAGAACTGGCTTGCCCAAAATGTGGGAAGCACCCAGGTGGGTAACTCTGCAGGTGCTATCTGGAGATATGCCAGTAACATTGCTCAGATCGTGGAAAGCAGCGCAAGCTATGACCTGCAAACAAAAAGTATGCCGGAGGGGGGAACGGATTTTGCCCGGTGGTTTTTGGAAGACAGCGACACCGGCTATTGTGTTCACTTCGCAACCGCTACAACCGTTCTGTTGCGCAGCGCAGGAATTCCAGCCCGGTATGTGACCGGTTATTTGGTCAATGCCCAATCCCATGAGAATGTGTCTGTCCGCTTGCGGGATGCCCATGCCTGGGTGGAAATTTATCTTGCCAATGTGGGCTGGGTGGTTCTGGAGGCGACTCCCGGCGGGAACAACTCTCCTGTAACAGAGCAGACGGAAGGCGTGGAGCAGTTTGAGGAAACAACCGTGGAAACCCAGACCGTGGAAACCACCGAGACAATTCTGGAAACCACGGAGGAAATCACGGCTGCCACAGAGCCGGAGGAAACCCTTCCTGTGATCGCCCCCATTGGCGGCGCAGATGGGCCAACGGATCCCAGCAATTTGATGCCGGAGGAAACCGGCGGCAAAGGCTGGCTGTGGTGCTTGCTGGCGGTGGCGATTTTGCTGATGATAATTGCCCAGTGGCAGCTGCGGCTGTGGCTGCGGCGGAAAAAGCAGCATACCGGCACAACCAATGCTCAGGCCCTGGCCCGGTGGAAGGAGGTGCGGCTCCATGCAAGGCTGCATGGAGAAATGCCGGAGGAATTGCTGGAGTTGGCGCAAAAAGCCCGGTTCTCCCAGCATACCCTTACCCGCCAGGAGCTGCATGTCTTTACAGCCTATCTGACTCAGTCCAGAAAGCAGCTGCAGAAAAAGTCCCTGTGGCATAAGCTGTATCATACTTTGATTTTGGCTATCTATTAAAAATTCCCCCGGTTGGGCGGACTCATATAGAGATTGATACGGCTTTGAAGCAATCTCTATGTGAGGCCACCCTTGGGGAAATTTTTATTGGCACGCAGGTCGAAATATGGTATAATCGGTCAAAAAGGAGGTGGGGGCTGTGCGGTGGAAACCCCAACACACAAAATGGGTGATAATTGCTCTGTCTGTCATGCTCACGGCATTGCTGATTGTGGCGTTACTGCCGAAAAAGCCGAAGTCGCCTGCGGTTACTGCCACCCTTCCGAAGCCGTCCCTGGCGTCCCCGGAGGAAAACCCGTACGGACCCGCGGATTTTCAGTATGACGGCAATTATCTGACCTGCATAGCGGGGCCCAGTGTGCTGGGTATCGATGTGTCTTCCCATCAGGGGCAGATCGACTGGCAGGCGGTGGCAGCTGCGGGGATTCGCTTTGTGATGATCCGGGCGGGCTATCGCGGCTATGAAAGCGGAAAGCTTCATGAGGATGAATTTGCGCAAAGCAATTATCTGGGCGCCAAACAGGCAGGGCTGCAGGTGGGAGCCTATTTCTTCTCCCAGGCGACAACCGTTGCGGAGGCCCGGGAAGAGGCTTTGTTTTTCCTGCGGATCATCCGGCAATGGCAGCTTGATATGCCTGCGGTGTACGATTGGGAATACATAAGCGAGGAAGCCCGTACCGGCCAGGCAGATGCCCGCATGGTAACGGACTGCACCCGAAGCTTTTGCGATGCGGTGGAAGCGGCGGGCTATGCGCCCATGGTATATTTCAACCGCCATCATGCCATGGACTTTCTTTATTTGGAGGAGCTGACCGCCTATCCTGTTTGGCTGGCGTTGTATTCTGACCAAATGACCTACCCTTATCAGGTGGCAATGTGGCAGTATACGGAAGAAGGCGTAGTGCCGGGAATCGACGGCAATGTGGACATTAATTTATGGCTTCCGAAATAAGTGATTACCCGGGCGTGTTGCAGTATTGCAACACACCCGGGTCTTTTATTAGGGATTTAAGTGCGCATCGCAGGCCAGAACATAGTGGGCCAGGATTCGCACGCCCAGGAAGAAGGACTCGATGTCAATGGCTTCGTCCCGCTGATGGGCGCCGCCGTGACCAGTGGGCAGGAAGCTGCCGGGGACTTCCCGGCTGGCGTGTAATGCCGCTGAGCCGACGGTAAAGGCGTTGCGCAGATGCCGGCTGTAGGTGCCGCCTGCCATGTAGTAGAATTTGGTTTCCCGCCCTATCAAAGTGTCACACACATCTTTGAGAATGTGGGGAATGGGACTGTCGTCCTCTACGCTGAAGCCGGGGCGGTTGTGGATATGCACGATGCGCCAACCGGCCTCCTGCCACTTTTTGTGCAGGGCATTTTCCAGAGCCTGCGGTTCGAACTGGGAACCATAACGAATGTCCAGCGCAACTTTTAAATGACCGTCTTCCATGGCGGTCATGCCGTTAGCGGCGGTAAGCAGGCCGAAATGGGTGTCGGTGTGGGCAATGTCCATACCCTCTCCGTAGAAGGAGGTCAGGTGGGTTTCCACAGTGCTGAGGATTTTCCGGTCCTCTGCAAGCAGATTTTCACAGGAAGCCAGCAGTTTGGCGGTGAGCCAGGTGGCGTTGATACCGCCCTCGGGGTAGGCGGCGTGTTTGGCAATGCCGTTGACGCCCAGATGAATGGTGTCGTCTGCATCTACTTTCAGTTCGTAAGCGTTGTCATCGGCGCATTTTTCCTGCAGCCAGTTGCAGATTTTCTTATCATAAGCCTAATTGATCATATTACAAGCCTCCCGGGTGGTTTTTTAAATTATACGTCCTTGTGTGGGTAAAAGCAAGGCAGAAAATTGCAATCTGTAATTGACAATATATCTGACTTTCTGCTAAAATATCAGTGGTTATTTCCCAAAACTTTATTTTGAGAGGAATGTGAAAAATGTTTTGCAAAAATTGTGGCATAGAAATGAGCGAGAATGCACAGGTATGTACCAATTGCGGCGCGCAGGTCAACACACAGGCACCGGTTGTTACCTATACGCCTGTCGTTAACCAGGAAACCGCCCTGCCCGAGCAAAACCGCCCCGTGAGCGCATGGGGGTATTTCGGTTTGCAGATCCTGTTTGCTATTCCTGTGGTCGGCTTTATCTTTTTGCTTGTATTCAGCTTCAGCAATGCCAATATCAACCGCAGAAATTTTGCCAGATCTTACTGGTGCGGTCTGCTGGTAGCGGTGATCATTGTGATTGTTATGATGCTTCTGGGTGTTTCTGCTACCTCTTTGTTTACCAATATTGCCCGTGCGGGCTAAGGAACGGGCAAACGCCCCGGCATAACGGTTTTACATAAGGAGAAACAGAATGCAGAGATTTATCCGTATTTGCGCGTTGGTGGCGGTGGCATTGGTGGCGCTGAGTCTGTGCTTGCTGCTGATCACCACACCCTTCCAAAGGCTTTTGGTGCCGGCAATTGGTGATATCAAACGTGCGTTGCCCATCATTCCCTGGGTGCCCATTATCGGTTGCTTGCTGCAGCTGGGCTGTATGGTGCCATTGGCGCTTACCGGAAGCAAAAAAGGTGGAATTGTGCTGGAGATCATCTTGTTTCTGTGTATGGTGGTGGCGCTTCCCGCAATTACCTCCGTTTTGTCTGCAGCGCAGAGTGCCCTGTTGAACATCTACAAAGGAGACATGTATGGGGCTGCCAATTCTTATGTAAGTATTCTTGTAAATTATTGTTGCGTTTTTGCAGGTTACGGGCGGGCCCTTTTCTGTGCAGTGTGCGGTATGCGCATCGTGTCCAAGCGGCTGCAACGGCAGATTGCGGAATAAGAAAAGAAAACCAAATAGTGCGGGCCGCATTTGTCAGCTGACAAATGCGGCCCGCACTATTTGGTTTTCTTTTCTTATTCCGCAATCTGCCGTTGCAGCCGCTTGGAC
>JAZRBJ010000012.1:0-11698 GCA_045635065.1 Faecousia sp.
GTTTCCGCCATGGGCTTCGGCCAGGAACACCTGCGTCTGCCGCTGACCCCCATGGAGGATGCCACCCGGGCAAAGCTCTATGAAGAAATGAGAAAGCTGGGGATCAATGTATGAAGGCTGTGATTTGCGGCGCCAACGGCGCCATGGGTAAGCTGCTGTGTCAGCTTTTGGGCGACGATGTGGTGGGCAAGGTGAGCCTGGACGGCGAGAACGGCGTTCCCAAAACCTTTGGTGAATTAGGCGCAGTAAATGCCGATGTGGTCATCGACTTCTCCCATCACAGCGCCGTTTCCGATGTGCTGAACTATGCCCGTACCAACGACTGCGCTGCCGTCATCGGCACCACTGGTCACACCCCGGAAGAAAAGGCGCTAATCGAAAAGGCTGCCGCCTTCTCCCCCGTATTTTACTCCGGCAATATGAGTTTAGGCATTGCGGTGCTGATGAAGCTTGCCAAGGAAGCCGCCACATTCTTCCCCGATGCAGATATTGAAATCGTAGAAACCCACCACAACCGCAAGGTGGACGCCCCCAGCGGCACCGCCCTAATGCTGTTTGACGCCATTCGTTCCGTCCGTCCCCATGCCAAGGCCCATTGCGGCCGCGCCGGCGAGGGAAAACGGCAGCCGGAGGACATCGGTATCAGCTCCCTGCGCATGGGCAGCGTGGTAGGCGTACACGAGGTACATATCCATACCGGCTCCCAGAGCCTGACCCTGCGCCATGAGGCAGTCACCCGCTCCATGCTGGCAGAGGGTGGCGTGGATGCCGCAAGATTCATTTGCGGCAAAGCCCCCGGCCTTTATACCATGGCGCAGCTCCTTGAGGACAAATAATGCAGGTATACCACATGAGCGGCGCGGGCAACGATTTTGCCGTCATCGATGCCCGGGGTCTTACTTTGGATTTCTCCGCCCTGGCAAAACAGCTGTGCGCCCAAACCGGGGCTGACGGCTTCATGGCGGTGGACTGTGCCGCCGACGCAGACTTCACTCTGCACTTTTATAACCCCGACGGCTCCCGTGGAGAAATGTGTGGCAACGGCGCCCGCTGTATCTGCCGTTTTGCCCATGACCAAGGTATTGCCGGCGACACCATGACCGTGCATACCGATGCCGGTCTTGTTTACGGCTGGCGGCTGAACGAAAATACATATCGTGTGCAGCTGAACGAACCCGATATTTTGGATTTACACCGCACCGAGGAAGCCGCCTATGTGGAGTTGGGTAATCCCGGCATCCCCCACGCCATTGTGGAGCTGCCCGGCCTGACCCATGATATGACAGCGGCGTTGCTCCCCCGGGCTAAGGCGCTTCGTTACGATGCCCGTTTTCCCAAAGGCGTAAACATCACCTTCTTCACCCATCTATCCCCGGGAGAAGTGCGGGTGCTGACCTATGAGCGGGGCGTTGAGGACTATACCCTGGCCTGCGGCACAGGCTGCGCCTCTCTGGCAGTGGTATTGGCCGCCCGGAATCAGCTTTCCGGCAAGCAACTGCTCTGCCACAACCCCGGCGGCGACCTAAAAATCACCCTGGAGGGTTCTTCTCTCTACCTGGAAGGCCCCACCGAATATCTCAACACTTACACCATGTAAAAAGACCGGCTTCAGACCGGTCTTTTTTTCTTATTGCTCCATCTGCTTACCCAGGAAATTTGCCACCGTCTGAGCCAGCTTCTGATCTGCCTCCTGCAAGGGCTGGGCATTTTCTCCCATAAGCAGCATAACGCAGCCCATTAAATCACCCTGGCTGAGAATGGGCGCTGCCACACCCAGATGATACTTGTCAGAGCTTTCCGTTGCCCGAATAGGCATATCTCCCGGCTGAAAGCGGTAATTCTTCCGCTGCTCCATAAGCTTTTCCAGCTCCTGAGAATTGGGCTTGTCCATCAATTCCCGCTTGGGCGCGCCATGGAGGGCAATAATGGAATCCCGGTCAGATACCGCAGCAATACACCCGGTATTTGTGCCAATGGCCTCACACATCTGCACCGCAAACTCCTGCAAATCCCCCATGGGAGAATACTTCCGGAAAATCACGCCCCCGTCCTTCTCGGTGTAAATCTCCAACGGATCGCCCTCACGGATTTTGAGGGTTCTTCTGATTTCTTTGGGAATCACGATACGACCTAAATCGTCCACCCGACGAACAATTCCTGTTGCTTTCATATATCTTTCTCCTTTTCTCGTAGGGACACCGCTCCTGCGGTGTCCGCGGACACCCGAGGACGGGTGTCTCTACAATAATTTTACAAATTACGCTGTTAGTATCTGTAAAGCAGCGCAGATTATACCGCCACATTTACTTTTTGTGCTGGTTGTGATATAATTATATAAAATTACATTTTAGGAGTTTATTATGAAAACAATAAAATTTGTGTCGGGAATTGCTTTATCGGTTGCAATCGCCGCTATTGCAACTTTCATAGAAAATCTTTTGCCCATTCATTTAATTGGTGGTGCCGTAATTGCAATGTTTATAGGTATGATAATAAATCATTTTATCGGAAAAAACAGTTTTATTGCATCAGGTGTTAAATTTACATCAAAGAAAATACTGAAATTTGCTATTATCTTGCTAGGTCTTTCTCTTAATATCAACACAATTTTGTATGTTGGCAAAATGTCCCTTGTGGTTATGATATTTACACTTGCTACCTGTTTCGGTGGTGGTTACTTTATTGGCAAGTCTTTAGGACTAAACTGGAAACTCTCTAACCTTATTTCTGCAGGAACAGGAATATGTGGTGGTTCGGCTATCGCCGCCATTGCACCCACCATCGACGCAGAAGACAGCGACGTTGCGTATGCTATGTCTGCTACATTTCTTTTCGATATGGCGATGATCGTGTTGTTTCCAATTATGGGACGCGCCATCGGTATGAACGCAGAGGCCTTTGGTATTTGGGCAGGAACAGCGGTGAATGATACATCCTCTGTTGTTGCTACAGGCTATGCCTTTTCTGAAGAAGCCGGCGATTTTGCGACTATGGTTAAACTCACTCGCACACTTTCCATTATTCCCACTGTTTTGACCTTTGCTTTAATTCAGATGCGCCTAAAAAGAAAAGAGGCAATCAAAAGCGGGAAAAACAAAAAAGAAATTAAAGCCAACTTTCGTTTTACTAAAATTTTCCCCTGGTTCATTTTAGGCTTTTTAGCCATGTCCATCGTAGCAAGCATCTTTTCCATCCCTACCGAAATTATTGCTACAACAAAACGGGCAAGTAAATTCTTAATGGTTTGCGCTCTTGCTGCAATCGGCCTCAATACATCATTTAAGGATATGAAAAAATCAGGCATCAAACCTATGATCCATGGTTTTATCATATCGGCACTTGTTGTTATTGTAGCCCTTGCGGTTGAAATTGCATTGGGAATCGTATAACGGCCAGGCGGAGTGGAAATCCACTCCGCTTTTTTATATCTATTTATCACACAATGTCGGTCGATTAGTGTCAATGCTGTCAGCCCGATACATGCATGTAGGGGTGATCACCGATCACCCCTACAATAATTTATCAAATTACACTGTTAACATGGGTAAAACCAAAGAATTTATACTATACTGCATTTATACCTTTTTAGTTTGTTTCTTCAAGAGATAGCCTGCAGTGGTAAGCGCCACTGCCATATTTGTACAGAAACCAACCACATTATGGATCGCCAAATTAAAAATGCCAAACAGCACTACGCTGATAAGGAATGATAATTTCAGCATCCGCTCCTTATCCTTAAACCGAAAAACGCAAAGGGTATACTGCAAATTCGCAACCACGGGCAACAAACCCAGCCAACCAAGATTGTTAAAGAAAAGGCCCAAAGCAACACCCAAAACAACCAAAGTCCATTCAATGATCTTACTGCTTATTTTTTTAATTGCTACCAGATTACGGGCAATGCTGACTGCATTTTGCACCGCTCCACTATAACCTTTCAAAACAATGGTACCAACAAAATAAATCAGCTGACTAAGGGTTTGAATCCAAAGTACACGCTTAGCCGTCTTTTGCACGGAGCTGACAGCATCGGTTCCCATGGCCAAAAGACTACAAACATTGCCTATAATGACATGGTAACTATTCATACTTCAATAGACCTTTCTTCTAACACTATCCACATTATGTTCCACCTAGGCGGTAGTAATTCTTTTCAATAATACCGCAGAAAAGGCTTTTTTACAAGCAATTCTTATTTCTGCATTTAACAATTCATAATGCGTCCGGAAAAGCCGCCCATTGGCGTTGCTATGATGCGTAAGGAATCACTTTTAAAAAATAGTTGCGCTTTCCAGTTGCTTACAATATAATGAAGGCAAAAAGAGGAGGAACAACACCATGATATCTACTATCTCTTTAATTGGAATTCTTCTTGGCCTTGTCTTGCTCATTGTTTTAGCTTACAAGGGCCACTCTATTATTTGGGTCGCACCGGTCTGCGCAGCCTTAGTTGCCGTTTTTGGCGGCCTGAATGTTCTTCAAGCCTATTTGGAGGAATACATTGGCGGCACCGCCGCATACATCGCCTCCTGGTTCCCTGCATTTTTCCTGGGCGCTGTATACGGAAAAATCATGGACTTGACTGGTTCTGCCCGTTCTCTTGCCAACAAGCTGGTTTCCATTATCGGTTCCAAATACGCCATCCTTGCAGTGGTACTCCCCTGCCTTCTCATGACCTATGGCGGCATTTCTTTGTTTGTGGTTGTTTTTGTGGTCTATCCCATGGGCTATGCCATTTACCGTGAGGCGAACCTCCCCCGCACGCTGCTGCCCGGCGCCATTGCTTTTGGCGCTTTCGGCATCACCATGACCTGCATCCCCGGCACGCCCCAGATTCAAAACATCATTCCCACCCAATATTACGGCACCACCGCCGGCGCTGCCCCGGTCATGGGTCTGGTAGCCGCTCTTTTGATTGGCGGTTCGGGATATGTCTATCTGGAATGGCGGGCGGCAAAGGTTCGCAAAAGCGGCCTGCATTTTGTGGAAGACCCCAAGCACAAGGAGCTCGCCACCGAAACAAAGCAGCCGAAATGGCATTGGCTTTGCGGTCTGCTGCCCCTGGTTGTGGTCATTCTTATGCTGAATGTCCTGCCCAATGTACTTAGAAATCATGGCATTGCTGATTGGAATGCCAGCCAGTCCATTGTTGTTGCGCTGTTGGGCGGCATCGTGGTGGTTTGTCTGATGAATCTGCACCAGATAAAAACCCTGCCTCCGGCAATCAACGAAGGTGCCACCGGTTCCCTTTCCGCCATTATGAACACCGCCTGCGCCGTGGGCTTTGGCTCTGTTGTAAAAATTGTACCCGGCTTTGCGCTGCTGAAAAACGCCATGGTCAATATGCCCGGCTCCATTCTCTTTTCTGAGGCGGTTGCCGTAAATGTTCTTTCCGGCGCCACCGGCTCCGCCTCCGGCGGTATGTCCATCGCATTGGAAGCGCTGGGCAGCCAATATCTGGAAAAGGCCGCTCAAATGGATCTGAATCCGGAATACCTGCACCGCATTGCCTCCATCGCCTCTGGCGGTTTGGACACCCTTCCCCACAACGGCGCCGTGCTGACGCTTCTGGCGGTATCCAACTGCAAACACAAGGAGTCCTATCTGGATATTTTTGTGACCTCCTGCCTGATTCCCGTAGTCACATCTCTTGTGTTGTCCTTTGTGTGGGGCTTATTCCTTTAAATATAATATGCGGCGGAAGCCATACCATTTGGTGGCTTCTGCCGCTTTTTTCTTTACAATCCCCCTGCCGTTTATGCCTATTGCATTCCTTTTGCATCAATGATATACTGATTGTGGGTTTAGAAAGGAGGCTATGGCATGGATAACCATACTGTTCTATACGATACTTTCCGGAAACAGCTTGCCAATGTACACGCCCTGACCGCGCTTACGGTATCCCTGTTTGAGATCATCGTTTTTCTTGTGCTGATCCGTTCGGGAATGGAAGAATTCTCCCGCCATAGCCGCTATTTGTGGCTGTGTGTTGTTCTGCCCATTGCCGTCAACATTCTCACCCATACCATTGTGCGTATTCTAAGTAACTGCCCGGGGATCTCCCGCAAAACAAAAGCCCTCCTTGTCCTCATGGCCACCTGGATCACCTCTCTTGTGGTGGCTGTGCTTCATAAGGAGTATATTATCACCAGCTGTGCCTTTGTTTTCCCCATGATCCTCTGCGCCATGTTTAATGAACGGAAGCTGCTGACTGCCAGCTTTATCGTTTCCTTATTTATTCTTGCCTGTGTTGCTGTTGCCTTTGAGGTGGACAACACCGCCAATCTGGTGTCCCGGTTGAATATATTCGTGCTGTTTGGTTTTGCCATCGTTTCTTATTTCTGCAGCGCCATCTCCATTAATTTCTCCCGGGAAAGCTATGCCACCATTCAGGCCCAGGCCGAACGCAATGACAAGCTGCAGGACGATGTTCTGCGGGATCAAATGACCGGCCTTTACAACCACAAGGCTTTCACAGACCGTCTGGAACAGCTCATCAGGGAGTATACCCCCGAAGCATCCTTCTGCCTTACCATGATGGATATTGACGATTTCAAGCACATCAACGATCAGTTCGGTCATGATTGCGGTGATGAAGTTCTTCTCTTCCTTGCCCAGCAGCTGGAGCAGATCTCCTCCCAGACCCATACCCCTTACCGTTACGGCGGTGAGGAATTTGCCCTTATTTCCCTGGGGAAAGACCCGGACGAGGTCTGCTGCCTCATTCACCGTCTGCTGGAAAATTTCCGGGAGCAAACCTTCTCCTTTACCGATTCTTCCATCACCTTTTCCGCCGGTGTGGCAGCCTATACCCCCGGGCTTACCGACGAGGCATTTTTCGGTTTGGCTGATCAGACCCTGTACCTTGCCAAAAAGCAGGGCAAAAACCGTGTGCTGAAAACCCGTCCCCAGTGGGCTGAGCAGATTCTGCGCCTGCTTCACTATCCCCAGGAGGATAGGGAAGCCCCGGTAGGAAACGATTGATCAAAACTGACATCAGCATCCGCTTTTGATTTATATTTTACATTTTTTGGTAAAATATAGAAAACGACAGATTTAGGGGGCTTTTTTGTGGGATACGCCTTTATCAGCTACAGCTCGCTCAACCGTGAGGCGGTGGAGCAACTTCGCAATATACTGCATCGCAACAATATTGACACCTGGATCGCGCCTGACGACATTCCTCCCGGAAGCAAGTACGCCCAGGTAATTAACCGGGCCATTAAGCATGCCTCCTGCGTGATTCTTCTGCTTACCCAGGCTTCCCTGGAATCCCAATGGGTGTCCAAGGAGATTGAGCGGGCTATACATTATAATCGGCTGATCGTTTCCATCAAGCTGGAGGACATTGTTCTAACCGATGAGTTTGAACTGTACATCAGTACCGACCAACGGCTTTCCATTTCCTCCTTTGAGGACGAATCCCCGGATCTGCGCCGGCTGATTTCCACCGCCGGCGCCCGTACACGCGCCAGTGCCTATACCAAGGCAGATCTGGAACAGGAAATCATTCACGAAGGAAATGCTGCACCGATTCCCATCCCTGTCACCCCGGCACCCAGACCCGTAGCCCCGGCTGCCCCGCCTGTGTCTGCCTCCTCCGGCAGTAAGGCAAAGAAATTCATTCCCCTGTTCATTGCCGGCGGCTGCACGGTTCTCCTGCTTTTTTCTCTGCTTTTTGTTTTTGTCCTGTCCAATGTACTTCACAGGGACCGCCCGGACAGTCAGCTGAATACCCAGGGTATTCCCAACAACCTATCCGATACGGCGCAGCAGGCCCAGACTTCTCCGGTACAGGAAGACACCCCGGCGCCCTCCACGGAAACCACCCAGCCTGCGGTTTCCACGGGTATCAACGAAATTCCCGCAGAATATGAGGACAAAATCACAGCCCTGATGCATTCTGACGAGCTTGCCCTGCGCAACGCCACCATCTATGTCAAGGTTGGCAGCTACGCCACCCCGCCGGCATGCATTGTGTGGACGGATTCCACCATCCTTTCCCAGAACACCGCCATTGCCATCGGCGAAGGCCTTACGGTAAAGGGCATTTCCCCCGGTACGACTTACATTTTGATAACGACCCGGGTTGGCGCAACCGCCGTATATCGAGTCATTTGTGAATAACAAAACCGCCTCTACGGGCGGCCTCACATAAGGATTGCCTCAAAACCGTATCAATCCCTATGTGCGTCCGCCCTCGGAGGCGGTTTTGCTTTTTCATTTCTCCTTTTGCTGCAGCAGCTGAAGAATGTTCCGGGTATTTCTCTCATTGGCGGCGGTTTTATCCACCAGGTCACCGAAAGCATACAACAGCCAGGTAGACACCAGCGCCGCCCCAAGACCCACAGCCAACGCCAGAGGAATGACAAAAAACTCCCATGCATTTTCAATGAAAAACAACCATCCAACTGCGGCGCATCCAAGGCTGACAGCTTCCACAAGGAAGATCCACTTGGCCCAGCCCTTGATCTTGTTGCCAATGTCGGAGTACAGGGCATCCATAGCATCCGGGGATTCCGTCCTTTTTTGCGGTGCAGACCGGGAGACTTCCGTTGCCTGTGTTTTCATCCCCTGTACTTTCACCGGCACTGCTTGCTTTTCCTTCTGCTCCCGGATCACGACATCCTTTCCCATCTTCCTGGCAACAATAGCGATAATGTCCTTTCTCGCCGCCACGGTGGCATTGGGAAAATTTGCCGGGTCAGAAAACCGTGCCTGGCAGGCAGGATCTCCCAACATTGCCTTATCATATCCATCGCTGCAATCCCGACACAGATGCACACCAAAGCGCGAATCGTCTGCAAATTGTTTGTTACACAGGTCACACAGTTTTTTAGCCATTTCCTCTGCCTCTTTTCTTTACGGTATATTTCAATATTACAATCCTGCCCGGGGAATTGCAAGATTTTCCCCGTTTATTTTTAAATTTCTCTGCCGTCTGCGCCATGATATTGTTATTTACTTTTCCATCTGCCATGGTATAATGAAAACAAGCAAGGGAAAAGAGGTGTTGTCTTTGAAAAACCGTTCTTTGCTCCGGCAGGTTAAAAACCGCGGCGGAATCTTTTTGCTGATTCTTGTGCTTTTGATTCAGCTGCTTGCTTTGATTTACACCGGCACCCAGAAAGACGGCCTGCATATTGACGAGCATTACAGCTTCATCCTCAGCAACAGCTTTGACGCAGACCGCATTGGCAACTACCCTCCGGTTTGGAATCAATGGGTCAGCGGCGATGATTTTCGGGAATTCCTTACGGTGGAAAAGGGCGAACAATTTGCCTACGGCAATGTGTACAAAAACAACTCCACCGATGCCCATCCACCCCTGTTCTATTTTCTTCTGCATACGGTATGCTCCCTGTTTCCCGGCAGATGGTCTGCCTGGATGGGCATGGGTATGAATTTCCTGCTGATCCTGCTTGCCCAGGTTGCCCTTTACTGTCTGGCCCGGAAGCTTACCGGCAGCGCCCTGTGGGCGGTTGTGCCGGTGGCGGTTTACGGCGGTATGCAAGCCTTTACCGACACCGCTATTTTTATTCGTATGTACCCGTTAATGACCCTGCTGACAGTACTTCTTTTGTCGCAGCATTATCATCTTCTCACCCGGGAGAAAAAGCTTTCGCCCATTCTTTTCTGCGGAGCACTGACCTTCCTGGGAGTGTTCACCCATTACTACTTCGCCATTCCCGCCTTCTTTATGGCAGCGGCAGGCTGTTTCTATCTGCTGGCAAGCAGAAAATGGAAATACCTTTTTGCCTATGCCGGCGCCATGCTGCTGGGCGTTATATTGGTATTTGTGATATATCCCGCAGGCATCACCCAGATCACCGGCTCGGAAACCAACAATGTGGGCAAGGAAGTGGCTGCCAACATTCTGAACTTCTCCCGGCTGGGCAATTCCCTTCGCGCCATGCTGAAACTGCTGCGCACCGGCATACTGGACGGTCTGCGACAGCATAAGACCCTGGCATGGACTTTAACCGGTATTACCCTTGGAATTGCAGCCGTTTTGGGGCTGCTCCGGTGCCGGAAGCACTCCGCCGGAGATCCCTGGAAGCTGCCCCTGATCTTCACCTTGCTTTTAACCGCTGTGACAGCCCTTTCCTTTGTGGCCATTTCTCACATCAGCAGCAAATTCGTTAATGTGCGGTATCTGTACAGCCTGTTCCCCCTGGCGGCTTTGGCTCTGTCGTTGGCGCTTTGGCTGGTTGCCAGCAGCTTGAAGCTGAATAAGCAGGTGCTTGCCTTTGGCATGATCGCCATCTGGCTGATGGGCGGCCTTACCGTTGCCCGGGAAAACCGCTGCACCTATCTGTTTCGTGACCGGGCGGTGCAGGATAATATCCTGGTTCAACAGTTCCGGGACCGCCCTCTGGTGATCCTCAACAACGGCACCACCTATCAGCCAACGACCCTGCTCCATGTGCTGCTGGAAAGTGATCAGCTGTATATGGCGGACTACCGAGATATGGAATCCATGGACTCCGTTCTGAAGCAGGTGGATTGCACCAACGGCGTTTTATATATTGTACTTACGGACACCTACTGGTCCCAGGGCTTTGACGGAGATGCGGTCATGACGGAAATTACGGACCAATCTCACATATTAAGCAGCTATGAGCGCTTCGGCTACACCACCTTTTCCACTGTATATGTGGCCTATCCAAACCATGAATAAAGGAGAAAACACCATGATTGTTGATGTATTAATTTTCGCCGGCCAAAGCAATATGCAAGGCACTACCCGAGCATTCCCGGAAACCAATCCCATTGTGGAAAATGCATACGAATACCGCTTTCTTACCGACCGGCTGGTTCCCCTGCAGCACCCCTGCGGAGAAACCATTGAAAACGACCTGCTGCTGCAATCCGATGGCGGCGGTACCATGGTGCCGGATTGCTGCCGGGTATACACCGAGAAAACCGGTCACACCGTAGTTGCAATTCATGCAGCCCGTGGCGCTACCATGCTGAAAGAGTGGCTCAAGGGCACGGACCGTTACGAATGCGCCCGCAAAAAATTCGCCCAGGGCATCGCCCATGCGAAAAAGCTTGGCACCTTAGGTAAAATCTACTACCTGTGGCTGCAGGGAGAATCCGACGCCTATTACCGCACCACGGAGGAAGAATATATCCACATGCTCACCCAATACAAAAACGATCTGAAACAGGATGTGGGCATTGACAAATTCGGCATCATTGAGATCGGCTATTTTAACTGCATGGTGGGCTGGCTGAAGCATAAACCCTATGAAGAAATGAAAGCCTGTGACGAGACCATCATGCGCGCCCATGAGAACGCCCCCAAGCACGACCCGGATTTTGTGCTGCTGACCCAGATCTGCAAGGAACTGAGCCTGGACAAGCAATATATTACCGTAGGTGCTGACGGCCATTACAACAACAAAGGTCAGGCCATCATCGGCAAAGAAGCGGGAAAGGCATTGGCAGAACTGTAAATCCCATAAAAAGCGCCACCGGCTTCCCGGTGGCGCTTGAGTCTGTCAAAAAACACTTTTTGACAGACTGGCAGAGGTCACTAAAGTCGTCAAGACAAGCAACGCGACCCCGAAGTGTATAAAGATACTCGAGAGGGAAGCGTTACGCAGTAAGTCAGAACACCTTGCGCAGCAAGCCTTTTTCGGCTTTTCGACGCTGCGGACCGTCGAGAGCGCCGGTCCCTACAAGAAAGCAT
>JAZRBJ010000013.1:0-35393 GCA_045635065.1 Faecousia sp.
AGCGTCGTAAGATTTTATTAAAAAGGTGTTTCCCCCCCCCTCTCCCGAAATACATTAATAACCCCCAAAAACAACTTTTGTTTTTTGTCGCGATTACTATGTATGGGGTTCATCGGCGGGAGCATGCCCAAAATGCTTTACATAGGCGCGATAAAAAACGGAGTAATCATTAAAACCGCAGCGGCTGAATACATGCGTAGGCCGCTCTCCGCTTTCCAAAAGCTGCTTGGCCTTCATCAGCCGTTTAACGGTAATGTAATGACCCACTGTGGTACCGGTGGAGCGCTTAAAGAGGCGGCATAGCTGGGATTTGCTGATAAAAAACTGATCGCAAAGCAAGTCCAGCGTGATCGGCTTGGCAAGGTTTTTGTTGATGTAGCGGATAATTTTATATTCTGCTGTATCCGGCTCCGGCGTGTCGTTTCGATCCATATATACCCGGTTTAGCTGCGTTAACAAGGGCAACAGTCCTGAAAGAAGATTCATGCGGGGATCTCCGTCGGGATTGATCATTGCTTGGATATGCTTGTGGCAATCCGGCAACTCAGAGCTGTGATAACAGTTAAATTTACCCGGTTTGCGGTTCAGAATTGCCTGCATTAATATATTCTGGGGGTCAATGCTGTGAAAAAAATCCGGACTAAAATTCAGTACCAATCGCTCGTAGGGATGAGCCACATCAACAGCAATACAATGAGATTCCGCAGGCGCCATGACCAGCAGATCACCGGGTTTCAGAGGATAGGCGCTGCCCTCAATGTGAAAAACGCCGTTGCCCTGTAAAAAAATGTATAATTCCACTGTGGTGTGGGTGTGCATTCTAAAACGGGAAGGATTGGGGGCAACATCCAGTGTGCGGGCCATTTCCAGATCTTGATCTCGATATTGGTATAAATATGTCAAAGCTATCACCTCAAATCAAGAATAACACGGAATGACAATATTTGCAATATTTTTGGAAAAGAAAAGCAATGTAATTGCAATTTGTTTTGGGATAAAATAAAAGAAAAACTTTTAAAAATAGGAGGAGACCATATATGAATTTTCAGTTTTCTGCCTTTGCCGATGAAAGCAGCAATGCCTTTGCCGGTCAAATTGATGCGCTGAAGCGTAATGATTTTCAATTTCTGGAGATTCGCAATGTTGACGGGGTAAATGTTACAAAGCTGACTTTGGAACAGGCTCGGGAAATGAATGCCCGTTTGCGGGATGAGGGGCTGTCAGTATGGTCCATTGGTTCTCCCATCGGCAAGATTCCTGTTGATGGGGATTTTGAGAAGCATCTGGATCTGTACAAGCACACCTTAGATCTGGCAGGAGAGTTCGGAGCGGATCGCATCCGGTTGTTTAGCTTCTTCATGCCCAAGGATCAGGACCCCGGGCAGTTTAAGGAGCTGGTGCTGGAGCGCATGGCAATTTTTGCAGATATGGCAAAGCCCTTCGGTGTGATTGCTTGCCATGAGAACGAAAAGGGCATTTACGGCGATGTGGCCAGCCGCTGTCTGGAAATTCACCAGGCTGTGCCGGAGTTGGGCGGCGTTTTTGACCCTGCCAATTTTGTGCAGTGCGGTCAGGACACTCTGCAGGCATGGGAGATGCTTCACAGCTACATTAGCTATATGCATATCAAGGATGCTGTGTCCGATGGCAGAGTCGTGCCTCCCGGAACCGGCGAGGGTAATGTTGCGCAGCTGTTGAAGCGCTATGCCGCACAGGGCGGAAGGGTATTGTCTCTTGAGCCCCATCTGACTCAGTTTGTTGGTTTAAGCTCCCTGGAGCAGGAGGGCGAAGAAAGCGTTGTTGGCGACTTGAATTTTGCTTCCAATGAGGAAGCTTTTGACTTTGCAGTAAAGAGTCTGAAACAAATTTTGGAGGGATAATCATGAAACTTGGCGCTCAATTTTACACAGTACGCGAATATTGTAAGGATTTAGATTTCTTTGCTTTGTGCTTGAAAAAGGTGGCAGACATTGGCTATACCACTGTTCAGATTTCCGGAACCTGCGATTTCGAGCCCCAGTGGCTGAAGGAACAGCTGGATGCCAACGGCCTGGAGTGCGTGGTTACCCACACCGCAGAAAAGAAATTGCTGGAACAGACTCAACAGGTTTGTGATGATCATAAGATCTTCGGCTGCAAGAACATTGGTCTGGGCTATTTTAATTTCCAGGAAGGCCCTCTGGAGGAGACCTATCCCAGTTTCCTGGAGCAGTACAAGCCTGTGGCGAAGACCATTAAGGAAAACGGTTTGTACTTCATGTATCACAATCATGATGGTGAGTTCCGCCGTTATGAGGGACAGATGCTGATTGAACGCATGGCTCAGGACTTTGCGCCTGATGAGCTGGGCTTTGTGCTGGATACATATTGGGTGCAAAAGGGTGGTGCCAATCCCGCGGAGTACATCCGGAAGCTGGCTGGCCGTTTGCCCTGTATTCATCTGAAGGACTATGCTTACGGTGCAAAGATGGCTGTAATTGGTGAAGGTAACATCAACTTTGATGCAGTGATTAGTGCTGCTGAGGATGCCGGTACAGAATACTTATTGGTGGAGCAGGATAACTGCAATGGTGAAAATCCTTTTAAGTGCTTAAAGCGCAGCTATGATAATCTGCGCGCCATGGGTCTGAAATAAGGAGGAAATGAAGATGGAAAAAATCAAACTGGGTATCCTGGGAATTGGTAACCAGGGAACAAAGTACAGCGATGTAATTTTCCGGGGGGATTGCGCCGAGGTGGAATTGGTTGCCATTTGCGACCGCAATCAAAGCCGTATTGATTTTGCGAAAGGGAAATACGGTGAGGGCATTGCTTATTTTGACAATGCTGAAGCTATGCTGGACAGCGGTCTTATCGACTCCTGCATTGTGGCAGTACCCCATTATGAGCATCCCAAGTATGCCATTGCCTGCATGGAGCGGGGTATTCATGTGCTGGTGGAGAAACCCGCCGGTGTGTACACCAAGCAGGTGCGGGAGATGAATGAGGTTGCTAAGAAGCACGATGTGGTGTTTGCCATGATGTTCAATCAACGCACCAACCATATCTACCGCAAAATGCGGGAGCTGGTGCAGTCCGGTAAATACGGCAATATCCGCCGTACCAACTGGCTGATTACCAACTGGTACCGTCCTCAGGCTTACTACGATTCCGGTGACTGGCGGGCAACCTGGTCCGGCGAGGGTGGCGGTGTGCTGCTGAATCAGTGCCCCCATCAGCTGGATTTGTGGCAATGGATCTGCGGTATGCCCAAGACTGTTCATGCTCACATGAAGTACGGCAAGTGGCATGATGTTGAGGTAGAAGATGATGTTACCGCATATGTGGAATACGAAAACGGCGCTACCGGTGTGTTTATCACTACCACCGGTGATGCTTACGGTTCCAACCGCTTCGAGATCCAGATGGATAAGGCTAAATTAGTGGCAGAGGGTGACAAGCTTCAGGTTTGGGAATTTGAGATGAGCGAGCCGGAGTTCAGTCGTGTGAACGAAAAGCCCTTTGGCGCTCCCAAGGCAACAGAGCTGGAGGTGGAAACCGACGGCAAGAATCCTCAGCACAGAGGCGTGATTGATGCCTTTGCTGCCCGAATCCTTCATGGTACACCCCTGGTAGCCGGCGGCGAAGAGGGTATTAACGGTCTGGCGCTTTCCAATGCCATGCACTTGTCTTCCTGGACGGGTAAGACGGTGGAATTCCCCTTTGATGAAGACCTGTTCTATGAGGAACTGATGAAGCGCGTAGCTACTTCCCGCCGCAAGGAAGGCGTAAAAGCGGTTGTGGCGGATACAGAAGAGACCTTTGGTGGAGTGAAATAACATGAAAAATGTGGCAGCAGCAGTGATCGGAATCGGCAATATCGGTTTCGTTCATGCGTCCAGTATTTTTGCGGGAAAGATTCCCGGTATGCAATTGGCAGCTATTTGTGATATCGATCCCAAACGGCGGGAAATTGCGGCCCGGGAGTTTCCCGGCGTGCCTTTTTACAGCAGTGTAGATGTACTGCTGCAGCAGGCGGAAGTGGATGCGGTGATTGTTGCTGTGCCCCACCCCAGCCACAGTGATGTGGCTATGGCGGCCTTTGCCGCCGGCAAGCATGTGTTGGTAGAGAAACCTGTGGACATTACGGTTTCCAAGGCAAGGCAGCTGAACGAAGCAGCAGCAAAGAGCGGAAAGCAGTTTGCGATTATGTTCAATCAGCGGACTGGAGGGCTGTTCCAAAAGGCGAAGGAAATTATGCAGTCCGGGCAGCTGGGTCAGCTGAAGCGCTCCGTGTGGATCATCACCAACTGGTACCGTACTCAGCATTATTATGATTCCGGAAGCTGGCGGGCTACCTGGGCCGGTGAGGGCGGCGGCGTGCTGATGAATCAAGCCCCCCATCAGCTGGATTTGTGGCAATGGATTTGCGGCATGCCGGAAACTGTAACGGCATTTTGCTCCGAGGGTAAGTATCATGATATTGAGGTAGAGGATGATGCTACCTTGCATGTGCGTTTCCCCGGTGGCGCTGAGGGTGTGTTTATCACCTCTACCGGTGAATATCCCGGTACGAACCGATTGGAGATTTCCGGAACAAAGGGCAAGCTGGTATTGGAAGACGGCGTGCTGAAGCATTGGATTTTGGAGCAGGATGAACGGCAGGTGTGTGGTGAATCCACCGAAAATTTTTGCCGGATTCCCTTTACATATCAGGAGTATACCCAGGAAAAAGAAGTCTCCGGGCATATGATGATTCTGCAGAATTTTGCCAATGCTATTTTGAAGGAAGAGTCCTTGGTGGCTCCGGGCTACGAAGGCATTCGGGAGCTGACGCTCCAGAATGCGGCATACCTTTCTGCATGGAAGGGAAGTGTGCCGGTGCAGCTGCCTCTGGATGAGCAGGAATACGATGCTATGTTGGCGAAAAAGCAAAGTCATTCTGCTGTGGGCTCCCAGATATCTGAGCAAAATATGAATACCAAATATAGCCAACGCTGGCAGATCAACTGGTAATAAAGTAGACGGAGCTTTCTGTTATGCAGGAAGCCCCGTCTTTTTATAGAGTACATACCTGGCTGATAGGTTTCGTTGCAGCAAAACGGCTGATCAATATGGTGGGGGTTCGTTGACTTTCCCGGAGTTTTGCGGTATACTATATAAAAATAAACTCAGGAGGATGCTATGAAAGGAATTGTTCTTGCCGGTGGTTCCGGCACTCGTTTATATCCCTTGACTAAGGTTACCTCCAAGCAGCTGCTTCCTATTTACGATAAGCCCATGATTTACTATCCTTTGTCCGTGCTTATGGGCGCAGGCATTCGGGAAATTTTAATTATTTCCACACCCCAGGATTTGCCCCGGTTTGAAGCCTTGCTGGGTGACGGAAGCCAGTTCGGTTTGAAGCTGAGCTATGCCCAGCAGCCGTCCCCCGACGGTTTGGCTCAGGCCTTTATTATTGGTGAAGAATTTATTGGCGATGATTGCGTAGCTATGGTTTTGGGCGACAATATCTTCTCCGGTCACGGTCTGAGAAAGCGCCTGCGGGCAGCGGTTCGCAACGCCCAGCGGGGTAACGGTGCTACGGTGTTTGGCTACTATGTGGATGACCCCCACCGTTTTGGCATTGTGGAATTTGATAAGGACGGAAAGGCGATTTCCATTGAGGAAAAGCCGAAGGAGCCCAAGAGCAATTACTGTGTCACCGGCCTGTATTTTTACGATAACCGGGTGGTGGCGTATGCCAAGGGCTTGAAGCCCTCTGCCCGGGGAGAACTGGAAATTACGGATTTGAACCGGATTTATCTGGATCAGGGTGAATTGAATGTGGAGCTGTTGGGTCAGGGCTTTACCTGGCTGGACACTGGCACCCACGAAAGTTTGATGGAAGCCAGCAACTTTGTGAAGACAGTGGAAGAACATCAGAATCGCAAGATTGGCTGCCTGGAAGACATTGCCTATGTCAACGGCTGGATTAGCCGTGAGCAGGTAGAGGCTGTGATTAAGGTTTACAAAAACCAGTACGGCCGCTATTTGCAGGATGTGCTGGACGGCAAGTATGTGGATGTGATCCGGGATAAGAAGCGACTGGAGGAACTGGAAAAATGAAAAAGACCGTTATCGTTACCGGCGGCGCCGGTTTTATCGGTTCAAATTTTGTGTTCCATATGCTGGACAAGTATCCCGACTATCGAATTATTTGTCTGGATAAGCTGACCTATGCCGGCAATTTAAGCACCCTTAAGAATGTTATGGACCATCCCAACTTCCGTTTTGTGAAGCTGGACATTTGTGATCGGGAGGGTGTGTACAAGCTCTTTGAGGAAGAGAAGCCCCATGTGGTGGTGAATTTTGCTGCAGAAAGTCATGTGGACCGCTCCATTGAAAATCCCGAGGTGTTCCTGCGGACCAATATTCTGGGCACCCAGGTGCTGATGGATGCCTGCCGTAAATACGGCATTGAGCGCTATCATCAGGTATCCACCGATGAGGTGTACGGTGACCTGCCTCTGGATCGTCCGGATTTGTTCTTTACGGAGGAGACACCTATTCATACCTCCTCTCCCTATTCTTCCTCCAAGGCCGGCGCTGATTTGTTGGTTATGGCATATCACCGCACCTATGGTCTGCCGGTGACCATCAGCCGCTGCTCCAATAATTACGGCCCCTATCATTTCCCGGAAAAGCTGATTCCCCTGATGATTGCCAATGCGCTGAACGATAAACCCCTGCCCGTGTACGGTGAGGGCTTGAATGTCCGTGACTGGCTGTATGTGGAGGATCATTGCAAGGCTATTGATCTGATTATTCACAAAGGCAGGGGAGGAGAGGTTTACAACATTGGCGGACACAATGAGATGCGCAACATTGATATTGTGAAGATTATTTGCAAGGCTTTAGGTAAGCCCGAGAGCCTCATCACCTATGTGGCGGATCGCAAGGGTCACGATATGCGCTATGCCATTGACCCTACCAAGATTCACAGAGAGCTTGGCTGGCTGCCGGAAACCAAGTTCGCAGACGGAATCCAAAAGACCATTCAGTGGTATCTGGACAATAAGCCCTGGTGGGAGGAGATTATCTCCGGTGACTACCGGAATTATTACGACAAAATGTATTCCAACCGATAAAAGATTACCGGAGCAGCAAGCAGCTGCTCCGGTTAATTTGTGGTTGACAAATCCTCTCAGCGGTGGTATAACAAGAGAAACCGATGAGGCGGAGATAAAGGCGGAAAAGCTCTTACAGAGAGTCCGGGGTGCTGGGATCCGGGCAGGATGCAGCCGTCAAATGGACCGCTGAGGGTGCAGGGAAAGGCTTGTCTGAGTATTCTGCAACGCGTGGGCATGCGTCAGTTGCCGGGGATATGCTGGTATCCCGCAAAGTGCGCAAGTTACTTGCGAATCAAGGTGGCAACGCGGATAAGATTTTATTCGTCCTTGACAGATGGAAGCAGTCTGTCCGGGGCGATTTTTTGTTTCCCGGCGGTATCAAGAAATGGGAGGAAAGAACCATGCAGTTTAACGGAATCGATTTTGATACTTATTTTAAGCACTATCCTGATGAAAACGGATTTTTTGGGAAGTACGGCGGCGCCTTTGTGTCCGATGAGCTGAAGGCCGCTATGGCGGAGATTACCGAGGCCTATTTTACTATTTGCAAATCCCGGAAGTTCATTGCTGAGCTGCGCCGGATTCGCAAGGAATTCCAGGGCCGTCCTACCCCCATTACCCATTTGGAGCGGCTCAGCGGCAAGCTGGGTAATGTGCAGTTGTATGCCAAGCGGGAGGATTTGAACCATACCGGCGCCCACAAGCTGAATCATTGCATGGGCGAGGCGCTGCTTGCCAAGTACATGGGTAAGAAAAAGGTTATCGCAGAAACCGGTGCCGGTCAGCACGGCGTGGCTTTGGCTACCGCTGCTGCCTACTTCGGTCTGGAATGTGATATTTATATGGGCGCTGTGGATATTAAGAAACAAGCGCCCAATGTGGCGAGAATGAAAATTCTGGGCGCCAATGTGATTGAGGTCACCGAGGGCTTGGCAACCCTGAAGGAAGCGGTGGATGCCGCCTTTGCTGCCTATGCCCGGGATTACAAGGACAGTATTTACTGTATCGGCTCTGTGCTTGGCCCCCATCCCTTCCCCATGATGGTTCGGGATTTCCAGAGTGTGGTGGGCATTGAAGCAAGAGAACAGTTTACCCAGATGACCGGCGAATTGCCGGATGCCATCGTGGCCTGTGTGGGCGGCGGTTCCAATGCGGCCGGCTTCTTCTCCGGTTTCCTGAACGACCCTGTGGAAATCTACGGCGTTGAGCCCCTGGGCAGAGGCCCCAAGCTGGGCGATCATGCTGCCAGTTTGAAATACGGCACCGAAGGTATTATGCATGGCTTCAACAGCCTGATGCTGAAGGACGAAAACGGAGAGCCTGCGCCGGTTTATTCCGTGGCTAGCGGTTTGGACTATCCTTCCTCCGGTCCGGAGCATGCATTCCTGCATGACCTTGGCAGAGTAAAATACGATGTGGTAGACGATGAAGAAACGGTGGACGCTTTTTATCAGCTGGCGCGGCTGGAGGGTATTATTCCCGCCATTGAAAGCGCCCATGCTGTGGCTTACGGCATTCGTCTTGCCAAGGAAATGGGTAAAGGCAGTGTGTTGATCAATCTGTCCGGCAGAGGCGATAAGGACATGGATTACATTATCGAAAATTTTGGAATTCGCTGAAAAAACCGCACTGTAGTGCTGTCCGTATTGCTATGATAGAGAGCCATGGCAAAATGAAGAAGAAACCCCGGTTTTCAGGGGCAAGAATCGTTCATTTCGCATATTGTAAAAATGTCGTAAAAATGATAATATAATACCACAAGAACATTTGTCTTCCGCTGGTGGACAAAAAGAGAAATGGAGTACACCTATGAAGTATATTGTGGTTTTAGGCGATGGTATGGCGGATGAGCCTTTGGAAGCCCTGGGGGGGAAAACCCCGCTGGACTATGCTGTTACTCCTTGTATGGATGATTTGGCAGGCAAAGGCACTCTGGGTACGGTAAGCACCGTTCCTGCCGGTATGTCACCGGGCAGCGATGTGGCCAATTTGGCGGTGATGGGTTATGACCCCGCAAAAAATTACTCCGGACGATCTCCCTTGGAGGCCTTGAGTGTGGGTGTACAGATGGAACCCACGGATGTGATTTTTCGCTGCAACATTGTGACTTTGACAGAGGATGAACCCTACGAAGAAAAGACCATTCTGGATCACAGCTCCGGAGAGATTTCCACGGAGGATGCAGACATTCTGATGGATGCCATTCGCCGGGCCTTTGACAGCGATGAGATTCGCTTCTATACCGGCACCAGCTACCGCCATATTACGGTGTGGCACGATGGAAAGGTGGAGAAGATGAATCCCCCCCATGACCATTTGGGTCAGGTGATCGGGCAGTACCTTCCCGGGAATGAACTGTTCCGGGATATGATGAAGCGCAGCTTTGATATTCTTAACAACCATCCTCTGAACCTGCAGCGAGCAAAAGAGGGAAAGAATAAAGCCAATTCCCTGTGGTTCTGGGGTGCAGGCACCAAGCCCAGTTTGGGTAATTTCTACGAAAAGACGGGGCTGAAGGGTACCGTGATTTCTGCGGTCGACCTGTTGAAAGGAATTGCGGTGGGAGCAGGTATGGACGCTCCCAATATTCCCGGTGCCAACGGTGGCCTGCATACCAATTATGAAGGCAAGGTAGAGGCGGCAGTAAAGACTTTGCTGAAAGACAATCGGGATTTCGTATATATCCATGTGGAGGCTCCCGATGAAATGGGACACCAGGGAAATATGGATAACAAGGTAAAATCCATTGAATATCTGGATAGCCGTATTGTAGCGCCTGTGGTGGCGGCTATGGAAGAGGCCGGAGAGGATTTCCGTATGCTGATTCTGCCGGATCATCCCACCCCCATTCGTCTGCGTACCCATACTTCCAATGCGGTACCTTATGTTTTGTATGACAGTACCCGGCAGCAAAAAAAGATTGCCCGCTATACAGAAGCGGAGGCTGCGGCAACCGGAAATCATCAGCCGGAAGGTTATCGTCTGATGGAAATATTTTTGCAAGGAGAATAAAAGATTATGGCTAGAGTTTTTAATTTTTCCGCCGGTCCGGCGGTTTTGCCCGAAGAGGTATTGAAGGAAGCTGCAGCAGAAATGCTGGATTACAAGGGTACCGGTATCGGCGTCATGGAAATGAGCCACCGTTCCAAGGCTTATCAGCAGATCATTGACGAGGCGGAAGCCGATCTGCGGGAGCTGATGGGAATTCCGGATAATTATAGGGTCTTGTTTTTGCAGGGCGGCGCTCATTTGCAGTTCTCCATGATTCCTATGAATCTGCTGAAAAACGGCGTTGCCGATTATATCATCACCGGTGTATGGGCAAAGAAAGCCTGGAAGGAAGCCCAGAAGTACGGCAAGGCCAATGCCATCGCCAGCTCTGAGGATAAGACCTTTACCTATATTCCCGATTGCTCCGACCTGCCCATCAGTGAGGATGCTGACTATGTTTACATCTGTCAGAACAATACCATTTACGGCACAGTGTTTAAGGAACTGCCCAACACCAAGGGTAAGGATTTGGTGGCGGATGTGTCCTCCTGCTTCCTGTCTGAGCCGGTGGATGTGAGCAAGTATGCGCTGATTTACGGCGGTGTGCAGAAAAATATCGGTCCTGCGGGCGTGGTTATTGCCATTATTCGGGAGGATTTGATTCGGGAGGATGTGCTTCCCGGAACGCCCACCATGCTCTCTTACAAGATTCATGCGGATAACGGCTCTATGTACAACACACCTCCCGCTTACGGCATTTATATCTGCGGCAAGGTGTTTAAGTGGCTGAAGAAAATGGGCGGTCTGGAGGCAATGAAGGCGCATAACGAGAAGAAGGCTAAGATTCTCTATGACTTCCTGGATCGCAGCAAGCTGTTCAAGGGTACTGTGGAGAAGAAGGACCGTTCCTTGATGAATGTCCCCTTTGTTACCGGCGATCCGGATATGGATGCAAAATTTGTGAAAGCAGCGGATGCTGCAGGCTTTGTGAATCTGAAGGGTCACCGCTCCGTGGGCGGTATGCGGGCCAGCATTTACAATGCCATGCCTATTGAGGGTGTGGAAAAGCTGGTTGCCTTCATGGAAAAATTTGAAAAGGAAAACAGCTGAGGAGGAATCCTTATGTATCAGGTACACTATCTCAATAACATTTCTCCCAAGGGTACAGCCCTGTGGACGGAAAAGTATCAAATCAATCAGAAGCTGGAGGATGCCCAGGCAATCATGGTGCGCAGCGCTGCGATGCACGATATGGAATTGCCTAAAAATCTTCTGGCTGTGGCAAGAGCCGGTGCAGGTGTGAATAATATCCCTCTGGAGCGTTGCGCGGAGGAGGGTATCGTGGTGTTCAATACCCCCGGCGCCAATGCCCGCAGCGTTATGGAGCTGGCAATTTGCGGCATGCTGCTGGCAAGCCGTGATGTTGTAGGCGGCATCAACTGGGTGAAGGAAATACAAAATGAGCAGGGCATCGGCAAGCTGGTGGAAAAGGGCAAGTCCAAATTTGCCGGTCAGGAGCTTTTGGGCAAGAAGCTGGGCGTGATTGGTCTGGGTGCCATCGGCGGCCCTCTTGCCAATGCTGCCAGAAGGCTGGGCATGGAGGTCTACGGTTGTGACCCCTACATTTCCATTGATGCGGCATGGCATCTGGACAGCCACATTATCCGGGTGAATAACCGGGAGGATATTTATTCGCAATGCGATATTATCACCCTTCATGTGCCTCTGCTGGACAGCACCAAGCATATGATCAATGCCCAGTCCCTGGCGCAGATGAAGGAAGGCGCTATTATTTTGAACTTTGCCAGAGATCTTCTGGTGGACGATGATGCCATGGCTGAGGCTCTGAAGTCCGGAAAGGTTAAGCGCTATGTTACCGATTTCCCCAATGAAAAAACCGCCAACATGGAGGGCGTGATTGCCATTCCGCACCTGGGCGCATCCACGGAGGAATCCGAGGACAACTGCGCAAAGATGGCGGTACGCCAGGTAATGAATTATCTGGAAAACGGCAATATTGTCAACTCCGTGAATTTCCCCACCTGCGATATGGGTGTGTGTACCAAGGCGGGCAGAATCACCATTATGCACCGCAATATTCCCAACTGTTTGAGTCGTTATACCGCTGCCATGGCAGAGGAGAATATCAATATTTCTGATATGGTCAATCGCAGTAAAGGCGAGTATGCCTATACCATGCTGGATATTGATCATCCCACACCGCCTCAAGTGGTGGAGCATCTGGAGAAGCTGGATGGCGTTCTCCGGGTTCGGGTAATTAAATAAGTAACAGGGCGATGCTTCTTTAGAAGCATCGCCCTGAATCTATTTATTTCTGCATACCGATAGCAACTTCATGCTCTGCCTGCATTTGACTGTAATAGGCATTGGCAATATCCAGACCCTCCCGATAAATGGCTTCTGAGCGCGCCAGGGATTTTTGCGCCAGGGGAAGGGTGGCTTCAGTTAATCCAAATACGGACCAATCTTCTACATTAGTGTCCAGAGGAATGATGGGGAAGCTGTCGGGGTTTTCCCGGCGGTCCACCCAGGTGGGCAATACATTGATACCCTCTACGATGACGGAACCGTCGGAATACTTGGCCAGCGTAAAGCTGAAAAGCATGCCGTCTTCTACTTCATAGGGCTTGCTGGTGGACTTGCGGATATTGGAAACGGCGTTGCCCATGGAGTACAGGCATACCGTAGCATGATTGGGGTCTGCCTGGCTGGTAAGCAGCTCAATGGGCTGAATCACATGGGGGTGACCGCCTACAATAATATCCACACCCATGTCGCATAGCTGCTGAGCAATTTTCTTTTGGGTAGCATTGGGTTTCGTCACATACTCCGTTCCCCAATGGATATAGACTACGGTAATGTCAGTGCCTTCTGTTTTCATGGCTTGTAGTTCGTCGTACAGTTGGGCATAGAATTCCTCCAGATGGCGGTGATGGAAGGTGCTGACCAAGGAGGAATCTTTGCTGGTTAGGGGAATGCCATTCAGGGATTTGCGGTTGTCGCTGATTTTTTCCGTCTCATAGGTATAGCATACCATACCTATCTTGATTCCGTTGATATCTTTGACTACATAGGTTTTTGCTTCTTCATTGGGGCGTGTGCCGATGTAATCCAACCCCCGGTCTGCAATGACTTCCTGGGTGCGGTGGAAACCCTTGGTGCCGGTATCGTAGGTGTGGTTATTTGCAGTTAAAAGCATATCAAAGCCTGCGGCTTTGGCGGCATCGATGGAAGCATCTGGAGTGTTAAAACCGGGGTAACCGGAGTATTTAAAACCATTGTCTAAACCGCAAAGTGTACCCTCACAGTTGGCAACCGCATAATCCGCTTGTTGCACATAGCTGTTAATGTAGGCATAAATACTGTCGTAGTTGTATTCACCGGTTTCTTCTATGTAACCGCTTTCGATCACCCGGTTGTGATATAACAGGTCACCGGTGGAGGAGATGGTAGCGGTGGCTGCTTTTTCTACGGGAGGCTCTGTGGGTACGGTGGTGACTTGGGTTGTTTCCGCAGGCGCTGTTGTTGTGGGTGCAGTTGTGGATATTGCCTGTCCGGCGCAGCCTGCAAGTAGGGCTGTCACAAGAAACAGGGGAAGAAGTTGTCGAATCCTTGCCATAAAAGGGGCCTCCTCTATGTTTATGAATCTATCATAACATAACTGGGGCTTTCCTACAAGAGGTAAGCTCTTTTAAGATTTCTGGGAGTTTGTTTGATTGGTATGGAGGAATATTGCGGTTTTCACCAGAGATAAGGGCTTGCAATGCGGCAATTATATGATATACTGAATACAGATTTTGGAAGGGAGTACATACCGTGAAAAACTTTCCCAGACGGCAGGTTCATTTGGATTTTCATACCTCGCCGGAGATTCCCGGCATCGGCAGCCGCTTTGATAAAAAGCAATTTCAGGAGGCGCTGAAAAAGGGCCGTGTTGAGAGCATTACGGTATTTGCCAAGTGTCATCATGGCTATTGCTATTATCCCACTGAAGTAGGCACTATGCACCCCAGTCTGGATTTTGACCTTACCGGCGCTATGGTGGAGGCAGCTCATGAAATCGGTGTTCGTGCGCCCATCTATATTACTGCCGGTTGGTGTGAGCTGGATGCCAAGACCCATCCGGAATGGATTGTTCGCAAGGTTGACGGCAGCATTTCCGGCACGACGCCCAGAACGAAAATGTACCAAGAGGGTATGGATGCCCCCATGGGTACTTGCTCCTGGGATCATCTGTGCCTCAATGACGGCGGTTACTGTCAGCATATCTATGACATTACCGAAGAAGTTTGCAAGCGCTATAAAGAGGTAGACGGCTTATTTTATGATATTTGTATTATAGGCGACCGTTGCTACTGTAATGAATGTGTAGCCGGCATGAAGGCGATGGGCATGGATCCTGAAAAGGAAGAAGATGCCAAGGCCTATTTTGCAATGAAGCGGAAACTGTTCATGGAGAAATGCAGCGATATCATGAACAAGCATCATCCCGGCGCAACCATCTTTTTTAATTCCGGCGGTGCCAATGTTGATAAGGGTGCCTATCACAAGTATCAGACTCATTTTGAGATGGAGGATCTGCCCACCGCCTGGGGTGGCTATGATGCCATGCCTGTGCGTGCCAAATTCTTTAGCCGTAAGGGTAAGCCCTATCTGGGCATGACCGGGAAATTTCACCTGAATTGGGGCGAATTTGGCGGTTTCAAGTGCAAGGAAGCCCTTCGTTATGAAGTGGCTGCTATGGCCATGTACGGCGCAGGCTGCTCCATTGGCGATCACATGCATCCCGACGGCGAGATGGAAATGCAGACCTATGAGAATATCGGTTATGCTTATGATTATCTGGAGAAAATCGTTCCCTTCTGCTATGGCGGCGAATCCACAGCCAATCTGGGTTTGGTTATGTCTAAACAGAAGAGCGTTATGGAACATCTTTCCAAACTTCTTTTGGAGAATCAAATTGATTACGACATTGCCTTTGAAGATTTTGACCGGTTTGATACCATTATTGTTCCCGAGGATGAGGACCTGGATGCAGAAAACCTGCAGAGGTTGCGGGATTACCTTGCCCGTGGCGGTAAGGTGCTGTTCTATGGAACTGCGCTGGTAAAGGACGGTAAGTTCCAAATTGACTGCGGAGCAGAATATCTGGCAGAGCCTAAGTTTGACTGTGATTACATCTTTACAGATATGCAGGCGCAGCAGGAACTGCCTAAAGCGCCAACCCTTTGTATGCTTCCTGCCCAGCGTATACGAGCAACGGATGGACAGGTGCTGGCGCAAACCTTGCAGCCCTATTTCAGCCGTACCGGCGCACATTTCTGCGGTCACAGAAATACACCCCATAACAAAAACGGAGAGGTTTTGCCTGCCATTGTTCGCAAGGGTAATGTGGTGTATATGGCCCACTCCATGCCGGAGCTGTATGCCAAGGAAGGCAGCCTTTTCCACAAGCGTTACTTTATTGCAGCCTTGCAGCTGCTTTACAAGGGTGGCGCATTCAAGGTAAAGGGTCTGGGCTCCGAGGGAAGAATCACCATGATTCACCAGAAGAAACAAAACCGTTACTGCGTGAATATGGTGTATGTCAGTCCTTCCAAGCGGGGCGAGGCATATATTGTGGAGGATATTGTGCCGGTTTACAATGTGGAGTTGACACTTAACATTCCTCAAACCATCAAGAAAGCATGGTTGGGTGTGACGGGGGAAGAATTGGCGGTGAAGGATAACACGGTTATTGTTCCTAAACTGGACTGCCACGCCAGCGTGGTGCTGGAATATTAAAAACAAGCCCCTTGGGGATTTCCCCAAGGGGCGGTTGTTATGCTTTTTCAATGGCCTGTGCGATATCTGCAATGAGATCTTCTGCGTTTTCCAGACCGCAGCTGAGACGAATCAGATCTGCGCCGACACCCGCAGCATCCAGCTGCTCATCGGTCATTTGCCGGTGGGTAGCAGATGCGGGATGCAGACAGCAGGTGCGGGAGTCTGCTACATGGGTTTCGATAGAGCCCAGCTTCAGGTGCTTCATGAATACCTCAGCAGCTTTGCGACCACCCTTTAAACCAAAGGAGATAACACCGCAGGAGCCATTAGGCATATATTTTTGAGCCAGACCATAATATTTGTCACTTTCCAGACCGCAATATTTGACCCAGGCAACCTTGTCGTTATCTTGCAGGAAGCGGGCAATCTTTTCTGCGTTGGAGCAATGCTGACGCATACGGAAAGGCAGGCTTTCCAGCCCCAGGTTCAGGTAGAAGGCACTCTGGGGAGATTGAATCGAGCCAAGATCACGCATTAGCTGGGCGGTACATTTGGTAATAAAAGCACCGGCAAGACCGAAACGCTCGGTGTAGGTAACACCATGGTAGCTGTCATCGGGTGTGCAGAGACCGGCAAACTTCTCCGGATACTTGGTCCAATCAAACTTGCCGCTGTCTACGATACAGCCGCCCACAGCAACACCGTGTCCGTCCATGTATTTTGTGGTGGAATGGGTAACAATGTCTGCGCCCCATTCGATAGGTCGGCAATTAACAGGGGTGGGGAAGGTGTTGTCTACAATCAGGGGCACGCCGTTGGCATGAGCAACCCGGGCAAATTTTTCAATATCCAATACTGTCAGCGCAGGATTGGCAATGGTTTCGCCAAACAGAGCCTTGGTATTGGGGCGGAAGGCTGCCTGCAGTTCTTCCTCAGAACAGTCGGGGTCTACAAAAGTTACCTCAATGCCCATGCGCTTCATGGTAACGCTCAGCAGGTTAAAGGTGCCGCCGTAGATGGCGGTGGAGGCAACAATGTGATCGCCGCAGGAGGCAATGTTAAACAGGGCGTAGAAGTTGGCAGCCTGTCCGGAGCCGGTGAGCATAGCGGCGGTGCCGCCCTCCAGCGCTGCGATTCTGGCAGCCACCATATCACAGGTTGGATTCTGCAGACGGGAATAGAAATAACCGGAGGCCTCCAGGTCAAAGAGCTTGCCCATGTCCTCGGAAGTAGCATATTTAAAGGTGGTGCTTTGAATAATGGGGATTTGCCGGGGTTCGCCGCTGGCAGGGCTGTAGCCGGCCTGGATGCACTGGGTCTCAATGTGAAGTTTTTGTTCCATGATGGTCACCTCGCGTAAAAATCAACACTGTTATTGTAATCTTCGGGTTAGATTTTGTCAATCACCGAGAATGGGCTGAGTTGGAGGATAAATCTACCGAAAGTGGAATTTATATTAAAAAATATAAAAAATCTTTTTTTAGAATATCTAAATCGTAGGTTTATCTTTTACTTTGGTTAAGGTATAATCAAAGAAAAGGGGGAAGGAAACATGAATTCTAAGATTTTTGGGGCTACAATTGCTACTTTGCGCAAGAAAAACGGGATGACACAGACGGCGCTTGCAAAAAAATTGCAGGTAAGCGATAAGGCGGTGAGTAAATGGGAAACCGGTCTCGGTTTTCCGGAGATCACCTTGCTGCCTAAAATTGCGGAGGTGTTCGGTGTTACGGTGGATTATTTGATTACCAGCGAGCGCAGAGGTATTACCCTTGCGGGCAATTTGATTGTGGATATTGTGAAGGATGTGGATTGTTATCCTAAGATTGGTATGCTTTCCAATATTTCTACAGTAACAAAGGCTGTAGGTGGCTGCGCCTGCAATGTGGCTGTAGATCTGGCGAAAATGGATGGAACAATCCCCTTGAGCGTGGTTGGCTGTGTGGGAGACGATGAATACGGCAGATATATGATCTCTCAGCTGCAGCGCTACAATATCGACACCGGCAGCGTGCGGGTTACGGAGGCAGCGCCTACCAGCTTTAGCGATGTGATTAGTCTGCCTACCGGAGAACGGACATTCTTCCATGCCCGTGGCGCAAATGCTCTATTTGCACCGGAGGACATCTCTCTTTCTAAACTCAATTGCAGCATTTTGCATATTGGATATATCCTTTTGCTGGATATGTTTGATAAGGAAGACCCGGAATTCGGTACGGTTATGGCAAGATTTTTGCATCGGGTACAGGAAACCGGCATCAAGACTTCCGTGGATGTGGTCAGCGACAGCAGCGGCGCATTTTCTGAAAAGATCATACCGGCATTAAAATATTGCGATTATGTGATCATTAATGAAATTGAGTGCTGCAGTATCTGGGAACTGAACCCCAGAAATGAAGACGGCTCGCTGAATCACGATGTGATCCGGGATGCTATGGAGCGCACTATGTCTTGTGGCGTTAAGGAGAAAGTGGTGGTTCATTGCAAGGAAGCCGGTTTCTGCCTGGATTGCTGCGGTGAGTTTACGGTGATTGCTTCTTTAAAATTGGACCCCAAGCAGATCAAGGGCAGCGTTGGCGCGGGAGATGCCTTCTGCGCAGGCTGTTTGTACAGTATCTATCAGGGTTTCTCAGATAATCAAATGCTGGAATATGCTTCTGCTGCGGCAGCATGCAACCTGTTCAGCGAAAATGCGGTGGACGGTATGCGCAGCAGACAGGAAATTATTCAGATGATGACTGAATACCCTCGGCAGGAGATATAGGAATGAGGGGCGGATTATGACATATAAGAACAAATTGGGTATGTTCGTCCATTGGGGCATTTATGCCTTGACGGAGCTGCAGGATCAGGCTTTTGTGCGTTACAATATGCCCCGGGAGGAATATGAAGCCCTGGCGCTACAATTTAATCCTGTGAATTATGACCCGGAGAAATGGGTTCTGCTTGCCAAGGAAGCGGGCATGAAGTATATCTGCTTCACTACCAAGCACCATGACGGCTTCTGTATGTGGGATACAAAATACTCTTCTTACAACATTATGAACACGCCTTACGGTAAGGATGTGTTAAAGCTGCTGGCGCAGGCATGCGAAAAGCATGGGATGCTGCTGTCGTTATATTATTCCATTCCGGACTGGCATCATCCCCAAGGCTTTAACCCTAAGTCCACCCATCAATGGCGGGCGAAGAATGTAAACAAGCCGGATTTTGAAGTTTACAAGACCTACATTAAAAATCAAATTACAGAGCTGATGACCAATTACGGCAGGATTTACACCCTGTTTTGGGATATTCCGCCAAAGGTAGAGGACCGCAGTTTCAATGAGCTGGTTCGTTCTCTGCAGCCGGGGATCTACATTAACAACCGTGGTTTTGATCAGGGTGATTTCTCTACGCCGGAGCGGGAATATCAGCGTGACGATAACCTGGTGCGATTTCCATCCATGGTGGAGGCTTGCAATTCCATTGGATCTCAAAGCTGGGGCTACCGTAAGGAGGAGGATTTCTACTCTTACCGCTATCTCATGTCCTCCATTTCCAAAATTATGGCCCGTGGCGGCAGCTATTTGCTGAACATCGGGCCGAAAGCAGACGGTAGTTTGGACCCTGCCCATGCCGAAAGGATTCGCTACATTGGCGATTGGTATAACCGTATGGGCGGCTGCCTGGAGGAACATGAGGCAGATGATTTCGATTACCAGGTGCATAAAAGCGGCAGTTGGATTACGACGCAAAAGACCGGTAAAACCTATTTCCACTTTTATAATGGTCTGCAGTCCTCGGCTGTGTCTGTTAAGAACTATCCCAATCTGCCTAAGGCTGTGCGGTTGATGAATACCGGGGCAGAACTTCCGTTTGCAGTTCAGGTGTTGCCGGAATATTTTAACGGCAAGACCGGCGTGGCGGAGCATGCCTATTTGCATATTCGCAATATTCCTGTGGATGATCTGGGCGTTGAGCCCGTCGTTTTGGAAGTACAATGGTAAGAAGAACCCGGTTTCTTTTGAAACCGGGTTCGTTTTATAAATAGGTTACCATTTGGTCCTTGTCTTTGCGGATTTTCTTGCGAATCGTATCATCCTTGGCATAGCCCAGGGTAATCACTAAGCGAACGGGGTGATTTAAACCGCAAAGCTGCCGTAATTTTTTGTCATCCAGCCAGCCTAAAATGCAGGTGGAAAGGCCCAGCTCTGTGGCGGCTGCGGTGAGATATGCGGCGGTAAGGCCAATATCGATGGAGCGGTAGTCGTTGCCCTTCAGTTTGGCGCCCAAAGCTGCGGTTTTTACATAGTCTTCTTCAGAGATCACAATCAGAACCGGGGCTTGGGTGGAAAACTTGTTCATGCCCATGCTCTGGGTTAATTTTGCCGCCTCCTTGGCTTTTTCGCCTTTGCATACAGTAAGGTGATAAGGTTGCCCGTTACAGGCGGAGGGAGCAAGCTGGGCGGCCTCCAGAATCGCATTCAGCTTTTCCTGCTCTACAGGCTTAGTCTCATCATAGCAGCGGCAGGATTGCCGAATTTGAATCAAATTAAAAAAATCCATAAAAGTGCCTCCTTGTGGGTGATAAAACCGGAGAAATAATAGTGTCATTATAATTAACCCAGAATTAAGCTGTCAAGTTTTTGTGAAGATATTGCTAATTTTGGTTATGGGTGTATAATGAATAAAAATGGATGTCTATTTGAAGGTATTACTCGAGTCGATTAATACGGTATCTATAAGGAGAATGTGATATGAGCTTGATTAAGATGAATGCTATGAAAGCCCGGGAATGTGCTTGTGGCAGGGTACATAATTATGACATTCGCATCGAAACCGGTAGGGGAGCAATTCAAAAATTGCCGGAAATTGTGCGTGATTTGAGTGGTACGCAGGTATTTATGCTGTGTGATAAAAATACCTATGCAGCTGCAGGTATGCAAGCTGAGAAACTGCTACGGCAGGCAGGTATCACAGTTCTGTGCCATTGCTATTGTGATGAGGAAGTGCTGGAGCCCGATGAGAAAAATGTGGGCTCTGCGGTGATGCACTTTGATAAAAACTGCGACATTATTGTGGGCGTTGGCTCCGGTGTAATTAATGATATCGGTAAGATTGTTAGCAATATTACGGGCAAGCCTTATGTGATCGTGGCAACAGCGCCGTCCATGGATGGCTATGCCTCCGCATCCTCCTCCATGACCCGGGATGGGCTAAAGATTTCTCTGCCCAGCCGAAATCCCGATGCCATTGTTGGCGATACAGAGATTTTATGTCAGGCCCCTTTGAAAATGATGAAGGCCGGCCTGGGTGATATGATCGCGAAATATGTGAGTATTTGTGAGTGGAGGATTGCACATCTAATCACCGGGGAATACTACTGCGAGGAAGTTGCGCAACTGATTCGTGGGGCGGTGAAAACCTGTGTTTATAATGCAAGCGGTTTGCTGAAAAGAGATCCGGTGGCGGTGCAGGCAGTATTTGAGGGCTTGGTCATTGGCGGCATTGCCATGAATTATGCCGGTGTTTCCCGGCCTGCCTCCGGTGTGGAGCATTATATTTCCCATGTCCTGGATATGCGGGGGGTGGAGTATCATATTCCCGTAGAGTTCCATGGTATTCAATGCGCTGTGGGTACACTGATTGCGGTGAAGCTGTACGAAAAGCTGGCAAGAATTACGCCTGATCGGGAAAAGGCTTTAAACTATGCCAAGCAGTTTGATTATGGTGTTTGGGCGAATACCCTGGGAGAGCTGTTAGGCAAGGGCGCGGAGAGCATGATTGCCCTGGAGACCAAGGAGAAAAAATACGATGTGCAGCTGCACGAAAAGCGGTTGGAGATTATCCTGCAAAATTGGGATGCTATTATTCAGATTATCCGCCGGGAGCTGCCCATGTCCCAAGAATTGGAGCAATTGCTGGATGCGATCGATATGCCTAAGAGTTTGACTGAGATCGGCGCTTCTGAGGAGATGCTTCCGACGATTTTCCGGGCAACCAAGGATATACGGGATAAGTATGTATTGTCCCGGTTGTGTTGGGATTTGGGTGTTATAGAGGAAATGATATAAGATATTTAAGCGGGTTGCCATTGGCAACCCGCTTAAATTGATTATTGCATATTGGCTGCAGCTTTCTGGGCTGCAAGGCAGGCTTTGTAGCGGGTTAAATAGGAACGGAAACCCGCAACACCTGCCGCATCCGGATGGACACAGCTGCATTTAGCGTCTGTGAAGACCTTGTTGGAGAGGTAATCTTCCAGAGCTTCGTCGGTGGTTTTATTGAGCATATAGGCTGCCAGCAGAGCCATGCCCCAAGGACCGCCTTCACCGGCAGTTTCCATAGTGGTAATGGGTACATTCAGGGCATTTGCTAGCAGCTGCTGACCCACACCGGGGGTTTTAAAGAAACCGCCGTGTCCCAGAAGGGTATCGGATTCTACCTGCTCTTTATCGGCAAGCATTTCCATGCCGATTTTTAGTGTAGCAATGGCACCGTTGAGCTGGCTGCGCATAAGGTTGGCGATGGTCAGCTTGCTTTCCGGCAGACGAACCAACATGGGTCTGCCCACGGGAGTATCGGTAAGAGGCTCGCTGGCAAAATAGTTAAAGGCAATGATGCCGTCACAATCTGCGTCGCCCTCCAGGGCTTTGCGGAACAGGGCGGGGTAGAGGGTGTCCATATCCACATCCCAATCCATAGCGCGGCCGGCATCGGCAATGAGATTTACCCATGCATCGATTTCGGAGGAACAGGTGTTGGTATGAGCCATAGCAACGGTTTTACCGGCGGGGGTGGCTACTACATCGATTTCAGGATAGTAGCCCTTCATGGGCTTTTCCAGAACCTGCAGGGAGAAGGCTGAGGTGCCGGCGGAAATGCTGCCGGTGCGGGGACGGACGGCGCCGGTGGCTACCATGCCGGTACCCGCATCGCCTTCGGGCGGACACAGGGGGATTCCAGCTTCCAGGGTGCCGCTTTCATCTAAAAGCGCTGCGCCTTCCGGGGTCAGCATACCGGCATTTTCACCGGCAGATAAGACCTTGGGAAGCAGATTCTGCACCTGCCAGGGAAAGTTGTATTTTGCAATCAGCGCGTTAAACTTTTCCAGATCGGCGGCATCATAATTTTTGATGGAATCGTCATAGGGGAACATACCGGAGGCCTCACCAATGCCCATTACATGCTGAGCGGTGAGCAGAAAGTGAATATGACCGCTGAGGGTGGTCAGCCGGGTGATGTTTTTTACATGGGATTCTCCATTCAAAATAGCCTGGTAAAGATGGGCAATGCTCCAGCGCTGAGGAATGTTAAAGCAAAAAAGATTGCTCAGTTCTTCTGCAGCCTGGCCGGTAATGGTGTTGCGCCATGTGCGGAAGGGCGCAAGCTGGTTGCCGTCCTTGTCGAAGGCGAGGTAGCCGTGCATCATGCCGGAAATACCCAGGGCAGCAATCCTGGTCAGAGGCTGACCGTATTTTTTCATCACATCTTCTCGCAACTGCGTGTAGCAGGCGCGAAGACCGGTGATGGCGTCTTCCATATGATATACCCAGGCACCGTCCTCCAGCCGGTTTTGCCAGCTGTAGGAGCCGGTAGCAATGGGGTTGTGGGCTTCGTCGATAAGTATGGCTTTGATTCGGGTGGAGCCAAATTCAATGCCTAGAACTGCTTTTTCCAAATTCATAAAGTATTTCCTTCGGGAAAAGCCTCCCGGGAAGGGAGGCTTTTTATATTAGATGGCCTTGGCGTTTGCCAGCAGGTACTTTTCGGCTTCGGGATTCCACAGACCGTTGTTGGCCTTGCAGAGTCTGTCCAGCTCGGCGAACATGGGATCGGTCTTGCCCTTTTCTTCAAATTCGGTGATGGCGGTCAGAGGCAGATCAATGTGGTTGTAGATCAGCTTCTTGCCACCGGGAATCTGGGGCAGATTCAGAGTGGTGTCGATTACAGCGTTCAGACCGCCAATGTGGGTAACCAGGGCGGAGGGATTCAGCTTGCCGGCATTCATCATTTCGATGGCTTCCTGCATATCGTTGGTGTTGCCGCCGGAGGTGCCTACCACATGGGTGTACAGATAGTGGACATTGTACCAGTTGAAGGGTGCCTTGAACTGGGAATCGGTGGGACCTGCGAAGAAGTTCAGGCAGCCGTCGAAGCCCAGAATATCGTCAGCCTGCTCAATCAGAGGCTTAACGGGGGCAAAGCAGACCACATCGTCATAGCCGGTGCCGCCGGTGAGCTCGCGCAGATAAGCGGTGGCGTTCTCCATGCGGGTGTTCACATAGTGCAGCTCGATACCGTATTTGGCAGCCTCTTCTACAGTGTAGATGGAAGCGGCGCGGGTCAGACGGGCATCGTCAATGTCGGTAACGACCAGCAGGCTGGGACGGCGGTCGCAGTGGATGGCATAGTCAATAGCAGCCAGACCCATGGGGCCAACGGATGCCAGCAGAGCCATCTTGCCACCTTCCTTAATGCCCATTTCATGGACATAGGAGCCGGCCTTGGTATGGTACATAGCGTGGAAAGTGCCGATAACGCAACTCAGAGGCTCGGCCAGAGAACCGTAGTAGTAGGTGTCGGCATTGTAGGGCAACAGGCAGTTCATCAGCAGGGTTTCAATGGGAACATTGCCGTACTGCGCGTTGCCACCGCAATAGTTGTAGGAGTAGCCGGGAGCCTCCTGGGAACCCTTGTAGTAGTGTGCGGGCTGAATAACAAACTTGTCGCCGGGCTTATACTTATGCTTCCAGTTCTCACCAACCTCCACAATATCGCCACAGAACTCGTGACCTACGATGGTGGGGTTTTCATGGCAGTTACTGGGTACGCGCTTGTGATCGCCGCCCTCAATGGCTGCCTTATAGCTGGACATGCAGATGCTGTCAGACACCACACGGATACGAACATCATCGGGGCCAACATCGGGCAACTGCACCTCGTCCAGACGCAGGTCCTGCTTGCCGTAAATTCTAACTCCTTTTGTAATCATAAAAATTCCTCCTAAGTGAATGTTATTTATTTTCGTGCTGGATGAGCTTCCAGGTAGCATCAATCAAATTTTGGAACAGGGGATTTTCCATTGCCTTAATCACAAAGCTCTGCCGGGGAGAGTTGATATCCTCACCGGAAATCTGGAACATGCCGTAGCTGTCGCACAGACCTCTCAGCCGCTCCAACTGGGTGGGGGTGTTACGGGTGGGCATGTAGGTGACGGCGGTGACACCTTCTTCCTTCAGGCACTCAAACACATCGTCCAGATAGTCATCTTCAAATTTCTGAGCCTTCTTGTCACCGGTGACGCTGTCGCCCACATCGCCCAAATAAGCATAGCACAGATAGGCATCCACCTGCTTGCACAGGGCTACCACATCTGCCAGCTTGGGACATTCGTCGGTGGCGTCAATAAAGATCTTGGGAACAAAGGCACTCTTGAGAATGCCCAGAAGATCGTATTCGTAGAAGGGATATTCGGTATCCATCATTTGCGCAGTTTGCTTTTCAGACAGGGTCAGACCCAACGCCTGCAGCTGTTTAACCATAGCATCACCCTTGCCAACCTGGGAAGTCAGCTTCAGAGCCAGAGCATACATGAGATGACGCTCGGTAACACCGCCTTCTTCTGCGGCCATGGAAAGGGGAAGCACATCCTTGTCATAATCTAGAGCAACCTGGGGCAACAGGGCATTGATTTTTTCTACCATGGCCCGGTTGCGGCGGCCTCTTGCCTCCCGGTAGGGACGGAAAAATGCGGTGAGAGTATCGATTTGGTCGTGGGGAACGGACTGGATGGTCATATAGCTCACACCCACCTGGTCGGGGTTATTGGTGCGGCGACCTTCTAACCGGGTACCATCCATGGACACACGACACTCCATGCCGATGGTTACCGGCATATCCACCAGCTTGGCAGCCTCCAGGAATTCCTCAGCACCGGAAATGGAATCATGGTCAATGATACCGGCGGTACACAGACCCTCCATACGGGCGGCATACACCGCAGCGGTGGGGGAGTAGGGGGAGAAGGAGTAGGTGGTGTGAATGTGGTTGTTGATGTATTGGGGCACCATGGGCGGGAAAACGGCGGTTTCCAGAACCTTGGACAGGTTGGCAAGCCGTTCCTGCTTGGTGGGGGCGTTAAGAGCGTTTAGAATGTTAATATCAATCATGGCAGAATCCTCAGTTGAGCATGACCTGACCGCCGGTTACGGGAATGGCCTGACCGGTCTCGTACTTCTGCTCTACGCAGTACATAACAGCACGGGCTACATCAATGGGCAGACAGCCACGATTCATGGGAACCTTGGACTCGTAGAAACGGCGAACATCTTCTACGGTCTTGGCGCCGGGCACCTTGCCGGCCTGCAGGTACTGTACAAACAGACCCCGCTCGGGATCGCTCCACAGAGGACCGTCCAGATAGTTGCCGGGGCAGATAGCATTCACCTTGATGTTGTAAGCGGTGAGCTCCAGAGCAAAGCTTTGCACCAGACCGATGGCGCCGAACTTGGAGCCTGCGTAGGCGAAGTTCTTGTTGGAGCCTTCCAGACCGGACTTGGAGGACATGGCAATGATGTCGAACATGGCCTCGGGGTCAGCTTCATGCTGCGCCTGCATGATGATAGCGGCGTACTTGGCACACAGGAACAGACCTGTGTAGTTAATGGCGGTAACGAATTCAAAATCCTTCTTTTCGAAGGTTGCCACAGGACCGGAACGAACCACGCCGGCGTTGGCTATCATAATGTCCAGACCACCAAACTGTTCTACAGTTTGGGCAACCATATTGGCAACGCTTTCCTCGTCGGAAACATTCACAGTCATGGCGCAGGCCCGTTCGCCCATTTCCTTTGCCACCTGCTCGGCCAGAGGCAGATTCATGTCGGCAATGATGATGGTTGCACCCTCTGCATACAGCTCTTCAGCAATGCCCTTGCCGAAGCCCTGTGCTGCGCCGGTGACGATGGTGATTTTACCTGCCAGACGACCGGTGCCTGCGGGGCGCTTACCCATGTTTTCCTTGGCAAGTGCCTGCCACTTTGTCATATCTACGCTCATATGTAACTCTCCTTTATTTTAAAAAACTTAACAGCTTGTTATAGGCGTTCTCCCAAGCCTGGGTGTGATGGGGTTTCCAGGTTTCCACGGTTTCGGAATTGCGAACCAATTGACGAAGTTCATCCAGATCAGCAATGTCGCCCAACGCCATGGCCTGGGTCAGCAGGTTACCCATGGCTGCGCCCTCTACAGGGCCGGTAATTACCTGACGATCCAGGGAGTCAGCAATCAGCTGGTTCAGGAATTTGTTTTTAATGGGGCCGCCTACAATATTCAGCGAGTCAATGCGCTGTCCCTTCATGGCTTCCAGGCCCTCCAGCGCATGGCGGTATTTCAACGCCAGGGATTCGTAGATGCAGCGAGCCACTTGACCGGGGGTTTCGGGAATGGGCTGGGCGGTGCGTTTACAGAAATCCTTGATTTTATGCTCCATGTTGCCGCCAGCGTAGAATTCCGGGGAATCGGGGTCAATGATGCTGCGCAGGGGCTGCGCTTCTTTTGCCAGATTGACCACATCGTCCCAGCTGATATCCATGCCGTTTCGCAGCCAATCTCTGCGACATTCCTGAATGATCCACATGCCAATAATGGTACGAAGAGGGCGGTAACCGCCTTGGATAGTGCCCTCGTTGGAGAAACCGGCGGCGGCTGCCTCCGGGCTGAGGTCTGCTTTTTCCATTTCTGCGCCAAACAGTGACCAGGTGCCGGAAGAGCAGAAGGCAAAGCTGCCGGTGCCGGGAATGGCTGCCACAGCGGAGGCGGTGTCATGTCCGCCCACGGCCACAAAGGCGGCGGGGTTCAGACCTAACTCTTCGCACAGTTCTTTGCGGAGATAACCGCGAATGGTGCCGGTTTTGTCGATCTTGGTAAAAATATGTTTGGGAAGTCCCAGCTCCTCAATGGTCTGCCAATCCCAATCCTTGGTGGTGGGGTTGTACAGCTGGGTGGTGGTGGCAATGGTATATTCCGTACCCTTGGCGCCGGTGAGGAAATAGCCCAAAAGGTCGGGGGTCAGCAGCAGGGTGTCTGCGATCTGCAATGCAGGGTCACCCTCCCGCTTTCTGCGGTAAAGCTGATATAAGGTGTTAAAGGACAGGGATGTGTCAATGCCGGTGCGGCTGTACAGGGTGTTGGCATCAATTTGTTCTTTTACGGCATCAATATCTTCCTGAGTGCCCAGTCGGTAAGATCGGGGAACACCGGCCAGCTGACCGTTTTTATCCAGCAGACCGTAGTCCACGCCCCAGGTGTCGATGCCAAAACTGTCCAACTCGCCGTAGCCGCCCTGCTTGAAAGCCAGCAGGCCCTGCTTCAGCTGATTGTACAGATAGGGGGTGTCCCAATAGTACACGCCGTTCATTTCCACATAATTGTTTTCAAACCGGTGCAGCTCGTGCATGGTGATGCGTTGGCCATCAAATTGGCCAAGGATCGCTCTGCCGTTGCTGGCACCTAAATCGAACGCAATTAGGTTTCTCACTTTTTTCATGTAAGCACCTCCTGTACCACCTTGTATTATACTGTAAAAATGCTTGCGGGTCAACTGAATTTCCGTGTTTTATGGTAATATTTCCAAGCTCAAAGCTGCAGCTACAGGCTGCACTTTTCAACCGGGAAAGAAAACCGGCACCACCGAAGTGGTGCCGGTCGGTTTTAGCCGTTGTTATTGTTTACGGAACAAACTAAATTAGCCTTCGTAAACCAGATTCTTGGTGATCATCTCGTCGATGTTGGTAGCATCGTACCATGCGCCGGCGATGTCGACCTTTTCAGCGGTGCCGCCTTCAACAGCCTTGATGCACTCCATAACAGCGTTGTAGCCGATGTTGAAGGAGTCCTGAGCAACGGAGCCGATCAGCTTGGGGCCGGAAGTAGCCTTGATCCAGTTGATCTGCTTGGTGCCAGCGTCGAAGCCGCAGAACTTGATAGCATCGTACTTGCCGGGAGCGGCAGCAGTAGCATCATAAACCTGCTTAACAACGCCTTCGTTGCACATAAAGACAGCGTTTGCACCCTTTTCGTACAGAGCTTCCAGAGCAGCTACGTAAGCATTGTTAGCGTCGCCGTCCTTGATCTCGTGAGCGATTTCGTACTTGCCCTTGGTGGTGGCGTCAGCGTCAGCCAGCTTCTTGAACTGATCAATGAAGCCCTTTGCGCGGTCAACGCCGGTCTGGGTCTGGTCGTGCTGGATAACACCAACAACGTACTTGTCAGAAGCAGCGATGTCTTCCTTGATAGCAGCAAACAGGTTGTCAGCAGCAACAGCAGCAGCAGCCAGGTTGGAAGTAGCAACATTAGCCAGGATGGGGTTCTTGCCAGCATTGTCCAGAGCAGCAACGTCGTCAGCCCAGGTGCCGGAGTCAAAGCTCACAACGGGGATCTTCTTGTCGTAAGCCTGAGTCAGCAGATCGGTGAAGCCAGTGCCGATGGTAGCCAGAACCAGGCCGTCCACATTGTTGGACAGAGCGGTCTGAACCATGGTGATCTGATTGGGAACGTCAGCAGCAGTCTCGGAAGCGGGGCCCTGGAAGGTTACCTTGTAACCCTTTTCAGCGCCTGCAGCCTCTGCGCCGGCCTTAACAGCCTGCCAGAAAGCGTGGGACTCGCCCTTAGCAACTACAGCGATGGTGCCCTTGGTTTCGGTGGAATCAGCAGCGGGAGCCTTGGTGCCGTCGGTGCTAGCGGTACCGCCGCAAGCAGCGAGAGAGACAACCAGAACCAGGGAAAGAAGCAATGCGATGAGTTTCTTCATGATGTTTCCTCCTAAAATTTGTTGTTTGTTATTCTAAGCGGGCCCATGGGCTCGCGCTTATTCAAAGAAAATGTTATGCCTTGGGAGCATCTGCCTTTTTGGGTTCTGTAATTTTTTCGATCTTGACCTTATTCTGATTTTTGGTCTTGATGATGTCCATGAGAATGGCCACAACAACGATCAGACCGGTAAGCACATAGGTCACATAAGTAGAGTTCAGATTCAGACCCAGCTTAGCCAGAACCATATTCAAGCCGCTGCGGATTACAACCAGCAGAATGGCACCGATGACGGAACCGGAAACAGAGGCAACGCCGCCTGCGGAAGAGGTACCGCCAATGTAAACACCGGCGATGGCATCCAGTTCCATGCCGTTGCCGGAAGCACACTGCACTGTGGGGAATGCGGCAGACCAGAAAATGGCAGCAATACCGCAGCACAGACCGGCAAAGGTGTAGGCAAAAATCTTGTAGTTATCGGTATTGATACCGGACAGGCGTGTAGCTTCTTCATTGGAGCCGATAGCCAGGATATAACGACCGATCTTGTTCTTATACATCAGATACATGCAAATCAGCATCAGACCAAGAACCCAGAAGAAGCCTACGGGAATGGCGCTGAAACCAGCAATGGAAAGGCTGGAGAAGGTCTTGTTGTACCAGGTACCGGTGGGGAAGAAAATGTTAGGCACGGCTGCAATGATTGCAGACAGACCGCGGGAGACCATCATAGTACCCAGAGTGGCAATGAAGGCGGGGATCTTCAGCTTTGCTACCATCAAGCCATTGATGAGGCCGCACACAGTGCCGATGACCATCATCACAGGAATGGTTGCCCACAGGGGGATGACTTGGGTGGTGTACAGCTTACCGGCCAGAACGGCAGAAGCGATACATACAGTACCCAGGGAGAGGTCGATACCGCCGGTGGCGATAACGAAGGTGACACCCAGACCCATAATGGCGTAGGGAGCAAAATTCTGAACCATACTCAGAATCATGTATTTATCCTTGATCAAGTTAGGATTGACCAAGCTGAACAGGCCCAGCAGCACCACCGTGGCAATAAGCATGATGATATTCTGCTGAAGCTTAAAGGGCTTGCGAGCGGTATTTGTTGTCATATTACTTTTCCCTTCCTTATTCTATCAGTCACGCATGGTGGCGTATTTCATGATTTCTTCCTGGGTGGCATCGGCGATGTCCAGCTCTCCGGTGATCCGGCCTTCGCACATGACGATGACCCGGTCGCTTAGACGCTGAATCTCTGCCAACTCAGAGGAGATCATAATTACGGACTTGCCTTTGGAGGCTAATTCTTCCATTAGCGCATACATTTCACTCTTGGCGCCCACGTCAATACCACGAGTGGGTTCGTCGAATATGAAAATGTCGGAGTCTTTCATCAGCCAACGGGCAATGATGACTTTTTGCTGGTTGCCACCGGACAGATTCTTCAGCAGCTGCTCCATGGAAGGTGTTTTCGTACGCAGCAAAGCGTTGGTCTCGGCAGAGATTTTGGCAATTTTCTTGTCGTTGATCCAGCCGCCGTTAATAAAGTTGTCGATAGAAGCGATGGCAGAGTTGTCTGCCACAGATTTGGCAAGCATTAAGCCAAAGCGCTTACGGTCTTCGGACAAGTAGCAGATGCCGTGCTTAACTGCCTGGGCAGGGGTGTTGAGCTTAACTTTTTTGCCGTTGATATAAATATCGCCGGTCTGTCGAGGATCAGCGCCGTATAGAGCGCGGGCAACTTCGGTACGTCCGGCACCCATCAGACCTGCAAAACCAAGAATCTCGCCCTTTCGAAGCTGGAAGCTGACATTCTTGACTTCCTTGCCGGCATTCAGATTCTTAACCTCCAGAACCACAGGAGCGTCGGCAGGTACAGAGGAGGCTTCTTTTTTGTCACCCATGATTACACGGCCGACCATCATTTTCACAATGTCGTCCTTGGTAACATCTGCGGTGTTTACTGTGCCTACATACTCGCCGTCACGCATAACCGTGACTCGGTCGGAAATCCGGTTGATTTCATCCATACGGTGGGATATGTAAATCATACCGATGCCCTTTTCTTTCAGCTCCCGCATGATCTTGAAGAGCTCTTCCACTTCGGGCTGAGTTAGGGCTGCGGTGGGTTCGTCCAGAACCAGCAGTTTGCAATCCCGGGAGATTGCTTTGGTGATTTCCACCATCTGCTGTTTACCCACAGTCAGTTCGCCCAGATTTATGGTAGGATCGATATTCACGCCGATTTTTTGGAACATTGCTTTGGCATCTGCGATCATCTTTCGATCATCAATCATGATGCCCTTGCGGGGTTCACGGCCAATAAACATGTTTTGGGCAACGGTCAAGTGGCCCATCATGTTTAGTTCCTGGTGAATAACACTGATACCGGCGTCCTGGGATTCGGCAATATTATGGAAGTTAACCTCCTTACCAAAATATTGCACTGTACCGCCGTCCCGCTTATGAATGCCGCAGAGGACCTTGATCAGCGTGGACTTACCAGCACCATTTTCGCCCATAAGCGCATGTACCTCGCCGGCCTTCAGCTCAAAGTCTACGCCCTTCAGCGCATGCACACCGGAAAAGTACTTTTGGATGCCTTGCATTGTTAGAATCGTTTCGCCCATTCCAACATCACCTTTCTCAATAGTATGTGTCTCCCTTGTAAAGGGAGGGGGAAACATATGGTTTAGTGGATATACACAAACGCGAATCGTTTCGCGTGTACATCTTGCACATGAGTAATATTGCAAACAATCAAATGATACAAGTTTTATTGTGAAAATGCACTAAAACATAGGCGTTAGTTTCTATCTTCTTTTATAATATAACTAACTTTGGCGAAAAAATCAAGATATTTTTTTAAAAATTTTTATTGACATTAGAAAGTTGATTTTATATTATTAATGTAGGAAATGTGAAAAAAGTGACATTTATCGCGAATCGTTTCGCGCTGGACAATAGTCTGGAGGGAAGCTATGGCAACCATTAAGGATGTGGCACGGCTGGCAGGTGTGTCGGTGTCTACCGTATCCAAATATATGAATGGCGGGCATGTGCGGCAGGAGAATGTGGAGCCTATTCGGCAAGCCATTGCCCAGTTGGATTATCGGGTGAATCCCTTTGCCCGGAGTTTGAAAATCCAACGCAGCCGCTCCATAGGTATTTTGCTTCCCGGCATGACTGCGCCATTTTATGGGGCTGTTGTTACTGCGTTGGAAAAGGCATTGCGGGAATATGGCTACCATACACTAATATCCTGTTATGGAGCAAACCATGGCTTGGAACGGGACAACCTGAAATTCCTTATGACCAATGGCATTGATGCGCTGGTTTATGTTCCCGAAGATGTATCTGCTGAAGAATATTATGAACTGACAGAGAGTTTTAGTATTCCTACTGTTCAAGTAGACCGGATGATTCAGGGTGTGGCCACGGACGCTGTATTGGTCAACAATACAGAGGCGGTTTGTCAAGCTGTAGAGCAGTTAATCAAAAAAGGTCACAGCAGGATTGCAGCGATTACCGGCCCGAAATCTGTACTTACTGCCAAAGAACGTCAGATTGGTTATCTGAAAGCATTGTCCGAGCAGGGATTGCTTTATGACGATGCATTGTTTATTAGTGGAGAAAACGATTTTGCCACAGGCTATCGGGGCATTGATACTTTGCTGCAGTTGCCGGAGCCTCCCACAGCGGTAATCGCCACAAATCACGATATTACCATCGGCCTGGTGACTGCTGCCAGAGAGCGTGGAATCCGGATTCCCGAGGAATTGGATATATTTGGATTTGACTGCGTGGAAATCTGCACTATGATGCGTCCGCCATTACCGGTTGTGCATCAGCCGGAGCAGGAGATCGGGCAGATCGCAGCCCAGTATTTATTGGATCGGCTGGACGGTTACTCCGGCGAACCCCGGGTCACCCGGCTGAAATGTCGGCTCACACCGGAATAAAATTGTATAGAAGCGTCTAACTGCGTTTTTATAATAATTGTATAGTAAATAAGACCGCAGCATGCTGCGGCAAGAATTAGGAGGAATCTAAAATGGCAAAAAACAGATATGTTGGCGATTATCCCGTAATCGGCATTCGCCCCATCGTTGACGGCCGCCGTGGTCCCCAGATGATGCGTGAGTCTCTGGAACCCCTGGTGTGGGCGATGGCTGAGTCCGCTAAGAAGTTGTTCGAGGAGAACCTGTTCTACTCCAACGGCGAGCCCGTAAAGGTCGTTATGGCCGACACCTGCATTGGTCGTGTGCCTGAAGCAGCTGCCTGCGCCAATAAGTTTAAGAAGGAAGGCGTTTCCATTACTCTGTCCGTCACTCCTTGCTGGTGCTACGGTTCTGAGACTATGGATATGGATCCTCATACCATTAAGGGTGTTTGGGGCTTCAATGGCACCGAGCGTCCCGGCGCTGTGTATCTGGCTGCTGTTTTGGCCGGTCATGCACAGAAGGGTCTGCCTGCTTTTGGTATTTACGGTCATGAGGTTCAGGATCGGGATCAGGTCACTCAGATGCCCGAGGATGTGAAGGATAAGCTGCTGCGCTTTCGCCGCGCCGCTGTTGGTTTTGCTACCATGCGTGGCAAGTCCTACCTGCAGATTGGTTCTCAGTGCATGGGCATCGCCGGTTCCATCATGGATCAGAGCGTGCTGGAAGAGTACTTCGGCATGCGCGTTGAGTCCGTAGATGAGGTCGAGATCCTGCGCCGTATGGAAGAAGGCATTTATAACGAAGAGGAATTCCAGAAGGCTCTGGCATGGACCAAGGAGCATTGCAAGGAAGGCCGTGACGACAATGTAGATGAGGTTGAATTCCTGGGCGAGAAGGTTCGCATTAAGTTCACCCCCGAAGAGAAGGAAAAGCAGTGGGAGTTCACTGTTAAGATGTACTGCATTATCAAGGACTTGATGGCAGGCAATCCCAATTTGTCCGATAAGTTCGAGGAAGAGAAGGTTGGTCACAATGCCATCGCCGGTGGCTTCCAGGGTCAGCGTCAGTGGACCGACCATTGGCCCAACTGTGACTATCCTGAGGCGTTGCTCAGTTCCACCTTCGACTACGAAGGCGCCCGTGAGCCCTACACCCTGGCTACTGAGAACGATATTCTCAATGGCATGAGCATGCTGATGATGCGTCTGCTGACCCATCGCGCGCAGATTTTTGCTGACGTTCGTACTTACTGGTCCGGCGAAGCAACCGAGCGTGTCACCGGCTATAAACTTGAAGGCAAGGCCGCTGAATCCAACGGTATCATCCATCTGCTGAACTCCGGTGCTGCCTGCCTGGATGCTTCCGGTGTCTGCACCGATGAAAACGGCAATGCAACCATGAAGCGCTGGTGGGAAGTCACTGAAGAAGACATCAAGAAGATGACCGATGCCACCGTCTGGTGCGAGGCTGGTCAGGACAACTTCCGCGGCGGAGGATTCTCCAGCCACTACACCACCAAGGCTGAAATGCCTTGCACCATGATCCGTATGAATCTGGTGAAGGGTTTGGGCCCTGTGCTTCAGATTGCAGAAGGCTGGACCGTCAACCTGCCCGATCAAGTTTCTGATACCCTGATGGAGCGTACCAACCCCACCTGGCCCTGCACATGGTTTGCACCTCGCTGCGATGGCAAGGAAGGCTCTCCCTTCAAGACCGCTTACGAGGTTATGATGAACTGGGGTGCCAACCACGGTGCCATCTCCTACGGCCACAT
>JAZRBJ010000014.1:0-10485 GCA_045635065.1 Faecousia sp.
TCGGCGTCCAGAGGACGGATGTCATCCATGCCACGGCCGTCAACACGCTTGCCGGCCAGCAGCCACTTCTTGACAACCTTCTTCTGCATCTTGTACAGGCAGACTTCAATGTGGGTTTCGAAGTCCTCATATTTCTCGCCGCACTTCTCCTGGAAGTCCACACGGGCAGCGGTCAGACGCTCCTCACGGATGTTCTTGTCGTCGGTGTCCAGAGCGTACTCGATCTGGTCCAGACCGTATGCAACCAGGTCATCCAGCAGGTCGTGGTTAACAGCAGCCTTTTCGAAGGTGAACTTGGGCTTGCCGATTTCAGCAACAATGGTGTTGATAAACTTGACAATCTCCATGTTGGCTTCGTGGGCAACACGGATTGCTTCGTACACCACGGACTCGGGGGCTTCGTTGGCCTCGGTCTCAATCATAACGACCTTCTCGAAGGTGGAGCTGATGCAAACAAAGCAGTCGCAGGCAGCCCGCTCCTCGGAGGAGGGGTTGATGATATAACGGTCACCCACATGGGCAACGTTAGTGGTGGCAACAGGGCCGTTCCAGGGCACATCAGAAGTGGCAATGGCGATGGAAGCGCCCAGGGAAGCAACAACTTCCACGGGGTTCTCATGGTCGTTTGCCATGACGGTGCAGGTGACAACCACGTCGTTACGCAGCTCCTCGTCGAAGAGGGGGCGCATGGGGCGGTCAATAATACGGCTGTTCAGAATGCCACGCTCGGAGGGCTTGCCCTCACGGCGGTTGAAGGAGCCGGGGATGCGGCCCACGGAGTACATTCTCTCTTCAAACTCGATGGTCAGAGGGAAGTAGTCGATGCCGGACTTGGGCAGGGGGGAGCAGGTAATGGTGGTCAGCACCACGGTGTCGCCGTAACGGCAGATGCACTCGGCGTTGGCCAGCTCAGCAACCTTACCAACTTCTACGGTGAAGGGGCGGCCGCCGATTTCGGTTTCGTATACCCGATGATTGGGATACTGCTTGCGAGTAATCATAGTTTTACCTCCTGTAATTTTCTTTTGTATCGGGAGGTTTAGCACTTGAAACTAATGCCGAGACCCGGCACCACTTTCAACTGCTAAAGATCTCCCGGAGTTTACGGATATTTGTGACCGGCGAGAGATTTTGCTTCAGATTGGGCGTTAAAAGGCGACGACATACTTTGTATATTTCGAGGCTTTTATAAGCCCGGACTGGAGCAAAAGATCCGCCGGAAAAAAGAAGGCGACGGGGGGTTCCGTCGCCTTACTTTTTGTTCTTACTTACGGATACCCAGCTTGGCGATAATTGCACGGTAACGGTTGATGTCCTTGCGAGCCAGATAGTCCAGCAAGTTGCGGCGCTTACCAACCATCATCAGCAGACCACGGCGGGAGTGGTTGTCGTGCTTGTGCACACGCAGGTGATCGGTCAGCTCGTTGATGCGGGCAGTCAGAATAGCGATCTGCACCTCGGGAGAACCGGTGTCGCCTTCATGGGTTGCGTTTTCCAGGATGACCTGGGTCTTCTTGTCCTTGAGAATCATTGTTGTTTCCACCTTTTTTTAAATTTACCTCGCGCCAAGTAAAGGGTCGGTGTTGTCCCAAAACTGAGCGGCGGGCATAGAAATATCGTCTGGCCATAGCCAGCCCGACTATCTTAGCATAAGTTTTTCCAAATGTAAAGAAAAAATTTCAACTTTTTTCAAATATTTTCCGTACTTGCAGGGCATTTTTACGAATTTCTTCCTGCAATTGCTCCAGAGAATCAAATTTTTGCTCCGGGCGCAGGAAGTGATAAAAGTGAAGGCTAAGGGTTTGACCGTACAGATTGCCGTCAAAATCCAGAAGCCAGGACTCTACGGTTATGCCGTGTCCGTTCACAGTGGGACGATTGCCCACATTGGTGACGGCCAGATATTCCTTGCCGCCTGTAACGGCTTTGCAGGCATACACACCGTGTTTAGGGCAGATAACCCCTTCAGAAATCAACAGATTGGCGGTGGGTATGCCGATGGTGCGGCCTAACTGCCGCCCGGACACCACTTGCCCGGAAAGCACATGGGGATGACCGAGAAAGCGGTTGGCGTTTTCCATATCTCCGGCTTCCAGCAAGCTGCGAATATGGGTGGAGGAAATACGGATGCCGTCTATCTGTTGGGTGGGAACGACTGTCCAGGGAAGATTTCTCTCCCGGCAAAAGGCTGCCAGTTTTTCGGCAGTGCCTTCTCCCTTGCAGCCAAAACGGAAATCATCACCGCAGACAAATCCGGCAGCGCCTTTTTGCAGCAGTTCATTCAGAAAATCCTGCCAGGGCATGGACATTCTGTTTTGATCAAAGGGCAATTCCAGAAGGTCAAACATACCATGGCCCAGAATCAAGCGATCCCGATCTGACAGAGTGTTGATCAGCAGGGGGGCTTTTCTTGTGACCAATGCATCCGGATGGGAGGTGAAGGTCACCACACCGGCCTTGCAGCCCATGCGCTTTGCAATGTGGGCGCAGGCGGTCAATAATGCCTGATGACCCAGATGTACCCCGTCAAAAAAACCCAGGGCATAAATTACTTTATCTTTCATGGATTAAAAATCAAACTTCCCAAAAACTCTTTATGGTTGACATAACGCCGGATTTTACCTTTGCCAGCATGAGGAATTCTCCTGCTGCGCTGTAGGCGCGGTAAGTGCCGTCTTCTGCGCATAGGGAGAAGGAATTGCCGTTACGGCAGCGCTTTTCCTGGTTGGCGGTTAAGGTAATGGCCGGGTGAAGAGAAAACAGACTGTCCACGGGCTGCAGGTGTTGGGCGGGGTTGTCCGTTTCCAAAAGCTGTTCCAGCGGCACGGCATCTGCCAGATGATAGCTTCCTGCGGAGGTTCTGCGCAGACTTTCCATACAGCCGCCACAGCCCAGAGCCTGTCCAATATCCTTGCACAGGGTGCGGATATAAGTACCTTTGGAGCAATGAATCTGCAGCCGGGCGGTTTGTCCGGTAAATTCCACACATTCCAGAGCATGAATGGTAATGGGGCGGGGTTGCCGCTCCACCTCTTTTCCTTTTCGGGCAAGGTTACAAAGCTTTTGCCCATCCACCTTTAAGGCGGAATACATGGGAGGAATCTGCAAAATTTCCCCACGGAAGCGGGGCAGCACGGAAAGAAATTCCTCCCAGGTAAGGGACACATCCTCCCGGGACAGAACGGTACCGGAAATGTCTTCGGTGTCCGTGGTAATGCCCAATCGCAGTACGGCTTCGTAGGTTTTTTCTGCGTGTTCAAAGAACTCTACGCCCCGGGTGGCACGGCCCACGAAAACAGGCAGCACGCCGGTTGCCATGGGGTCCAGAGTGCCGCCGTGACCGATTCGCCGGGTGTTGAAAACACGGCGCAGACGGGCGGTGACATCCTGGCTGGTCCAGCCGGAGGGTTTATCCACAATTACGATTCCATTCATAAAAAGCACCTGAAATTACATGGAAATGGCTTCAAAGGCGGTTTTTACTGCTAAAACCGCCTCATCCATGGTCGTGTTCATGGAAGCGCCGGCAGCGCCCTTGTGACCGCCGCCGCCGAACATAGCGCAAATAGCCGCTGCGTCATAGCCGGGAACGGCGCGGACAGAGAGTTTAATCAAGCCGCTTTGTTCCTGGCGCAGGGTGGCAGCCAGCTTTACGCCGGCAATGGAACGGGGAAAACCGGAGATGTTTTCCATGTCATCCTCGGTTAGTCCCATAGCTTTTTCCTGAGAAAGGGGTAATGCGCAGATTACCGCCTTGCCCTCCTGAAGAAAAACAGCATTGTCAATGAGCCAGCCCTGCAGCCGCAGACGGCCCAGGGAGTTTGTCTCAAACAGCGCTTGATTCAAAGAAAACAGGTCGCCGCCGGCTTTGGCGCAGGCAGCAGCTACCAGATAGGAGTGTTCATTGGTGTTGGCATAGCGGAAGCAGCCGGTATCCGTGGATACGGCGGTGTAAAGGGCTTCAGCCATGTCTTTGTCCAGAGTTGCGCCCATTTCGGTCAGCACATCATACAGCACATCGCCGCAGGCAGCGGCATCGGGATCCACCAGTTCCAGGGGCGTAAAGGTGGTGGCGGTGCCATGATGGTCAATGCGCAAAGCAATGCGGCTTTGCAGGGGGAGAAAAGCCTCTGCCAGCATACCGGGAGAGGCAGTATCCACACAAATGACTGTATGCGCATCTTCCGGTTGAGAAACTGTCAGACCGCAATGCAAGGACGCATATTTTTCCGTGATTTCCGGATTGCGCAGAATGTGAGCGGTTTTACCCAACTGCCGCAGACCACGGCACAGGAATGCTGCGCTGCCCAAGGTGTCTCCGTCGGGACGGCGGTGGGTAAGGATCAGATAATTGTCATGATCCAGCAGCCACCGGGCGGTTTCAGTTCTGGTCAGACTGCTCATCGTGCTTTACCTCCAGAGAGTTGATCAGCTTCAGCATTTTTGCGCCGTAGGTGATGGAATCATCCAGCTCCCACACGATTTCGGGAACACAACGCAGACGCACTTCGCTGCCCAGTTCCCGGCGAAGGTAGCCGGAGGCGGACTTTAGTCCTTTCAGCGCATCGGCAGCTTTTTCCTCTTGCAGCACACTGACAAACACTTTGGTATAATGCAGATCGGGGGTGGTTTCCACCCGGGTGATGGAGATCAGCGCATCTGCTACGCGGGGGTCTTTTACACTACGCAGGGCAGCAGCTAAAGCCTTTTGAATCTCCTCGTTGATTCGAACAATTCGATTGGATGCCATGATAACAGCCTCCTTTATAATAATTACGGGTAAACCGCAAATGCCGCGCCGCCTGTGCGGTGCGGCATTTATGGTTATTGTTTGATTTCCTCCATAACGAAGCACTCGAAGACGTCGCCTTCCTTGATGTCGTTATACTTGAGGATGCTCATGCCACATTCGTAGCCGGAGGTAACTTCCTTTGCAGCATCTTTGAAGCGTTGCAGGGAGCCCACCTCACCGGTGTGAATGACGATGTTGTCACGAAGCACACGAACCTGAGCATCTCTGGTAACCTTGCCGTCCTTGACCATACAGCCGGCAATGGTGCCGATGGCGGAGACCTTGTAGGTCATACGCACTTCGGCGTGACCGATGATGGCCTCCTGGAACTTGGGAGCCAGCATGCCTTTCATGGCAGCTTCGATTTCATCAATGGCATCGTAGATAACGCTGTAGAAGCGCATATCCACATTGGTACGCTGGGCGCTTGCCTGGGCGCCGGAGTCGGGGCGGACATTGAAGCCAACCACGATAGCGCCGGCGGTGGAGGCCAGCAGAATGTCGCTTTCGTTGATAGCGCCTACGCCGGAATGAATGACCCGAACCCGAACCTCTTCGTTGGAGATCTTCTCCAGAGAGGCCTTAATGGCTTCCGCAGAGCCCTGCACATCAGCCTTGACGATGAGAGGCAGTTCCTTCATTTCGCCCTCCTGCATACGGGCAAAGAGGTTATCCAGAGTGACCTTCTGCATAGCGTTGGCAGCGGCATCCTTGGCGGCTTGCTTGCGCTGCTCCACCAATTCACGGGCCATGCGCTCATCGGTAACGGCATTGAACTCGTCGCCGGGAGCGGGGGTTTCTGCCAGACCGGTAATCTCAACGGGAACGGAGGGACCGGCGGTTTTTACGGTACGGCCCTTGTCGTTGGTCATCACACGAACACGGCCTACAGCGGTACCGGCAATGACGATGTCACCCTGCTTCAGCGTGCCGTTTTGTACCAGAACGGTGGCAATGGGGCCGCGGTTCTTGTCCAGACGGGACTCAATGACCACACCCTTGGCACGGCGGTTGGGGTTGGCTTTCAGCTCCTGCACCTCGGCGGTGAGGATAACCATTTCCAGCAGGTCGTCCAGACCCATACCGGTCTTGGCGGAGATGGGAACGATGACAGTATCGCCGCCCCATTCCTCGGGAATCAGGTCATACTTGGTTAGCTGTTCCTTGATCTTGTCGGGGTTGGCGGTGGGCTTATCCATCTTGTTGATGGCAACGATAATGGGAACCTCTGCTGCCTTGGCGTGGTTAATGGATTCCACGGTCTGGGGCATGATGCCGTCATCGGCAGCCACTACCAGAATGGCAATGTCCGTGGACTTGGCGCCACGGGCGCGCATGGAAGTAAAGGCTGCGTGGCCGGGGGTATCCAGGAAGGTGACCATGTTGCCATTTACATCTACGGTATAAGCACCAATGTGCTGGGTAATACCGCCAGCCTCACCGGTGGTTACGCTGGTCTGACGAATGGCGTCCAGAGTGGAGGTTTTACCGTGGTCAACGTGACCCATGACCACCACAACGGGGGCGCGGGTTTCCAGTTCTTCGTCGGTGTCCACATGGTCGTCAATAATCCGTTCTTCAATGGTAACAGTGATTTCCTTTTCCACCTTGCAACCCATTTCTGTGGCTACAAATTCAGCGGTATCGAAGTCGATGTGTTGGTTAATACCAGCCATAACACCATTGGTCATCAGACACTTGATGACCTCGCCGGCAGTTTTCTTCATGCGGCTGGCCAGCTCACCCACGGTGATTTCTTCGGGGATTTTAACGGTAAGGGGCGCCTTGCGAGCCACTTCCATCTGCAGACGGCGCAGCTTTTCCTGCTCCTCGTTGCGGGCCTTGTTGCCCTTGAACTTGTTATCCTTGCGGTTCTGCTGCTGACCCTTTTTGCCAATGCGCTGCTTACCGCCCTGGTAGTTCTGCTCACGCTCGGACACCAGATTGTCAACATCGTCAAAGCGGCGGGTATTCACCTGCACAGCAGAGGTGTCCACCACACGGCGCTCCCGCTTGCGCTCAGGCTCTTTGGGCTTTTCTTCCACCTTGGGGGCTTCCTTCACAGGCTCAGCCTTGGGCGCGACAGGCTTTTCTTCTGCCTTGGGGGCTTCCTTTGCAGGCTGGGGCTTGGGCTGCTCCTTGGGCTGAACGGCAAACACCTGCTCCAAGGACACAATCTGATTGGTAGCAGTGATATAGTCAAAAATTACATTCAGCTCATCTTCGGTGAGCACCTGGGTGTTGGACTTGGGTTTATCAAAAAATTTGGTATAGATCTCTGCGATCTCCTTGGGGGCGATACCGAAGTCCGCGGCTACGTCCCGTAATTTATACTTCACAATCATATACGCACCTCCAAAATCAATGCTTTTTCCACGCCAGCTTGCCCGTTTGCTTGTTTTTCAAATGGGCTTTCGCTTCCTTTTGGCGCTGCCGCACCCGCTGGGCGCGGTTTTCCAAAGCTTCCAACTCTTGGCTGTATTTATCCGGCTGCCCCAGAGCCTTTACAAAGGCAAGGGCAAGGGCTGCATCCGTAAATGCGGCAATGGCAAGACTGGTGCGACCAATGGCGGCACCCAGGTCGTCCTTGGAAAAGGGAAGCCGCAGGCAAACCTGATTGGTACCGGCCACAAAGCTTTTGGCTCTGCGCCAGGTATGGTCACCGGCATCCTCTGCCACGATTATCAACCGGGCATGCTGCGCCCGGGCGGCTGCGCCTACGGGCTCTTCGCCCAGCTCAGCCAGACCCGCTTTTCTTGCCAGGGCCAGATAGTTTAAAGCCTTATCCATTCGTATCCTCCATTTCCTTTGCCAACCGGTCATAGACCTGGTCAGGAATGGGAACTTCCAGACTGCGCTCCAGCGCCTTGCTCTTCTGGGCCTTTTTCAGGCAATCCGCCTTGGGACACAGATAGGCACCACGGCCATTGAGCTTGCCGCTGAAATCCAGGCATACCGTACCCTCGGGCGTACGAACCACCCGGATCAAGTCTCTTTTATCCATGCGTTCACGGCAGCCCATACACTGCCGCTGGGGAATCTTCTTTTGCATAAGCTGCCTCCTGGATTAAAAATTTATTCGGCGTCTGCCTGGGATTCGGGCTTAATGTCCACCTTGTAGCCGGTGAGACGGGCAGCCAGACGGGCGTTCTGACCTTCCTTGCCGATCGCAAGACTCAGCTGGTCATCGGGGACGATGACCCGGCAGGCCTTCTGGCCGGGAATCAGGCTGACGGAAACCACATCGGCGGGGCTAAGGGCGGCCCGTACATATTCACAGGGATCTTCGCTCCAAACCACGATGTCGATCTTCTCGCCGTGGAGTTCTTCCACAACAGCGCCTACACGGCCGCCTCTGGGACCGACACAGGCGCCTACGGGACCCACACCCTCGGTGACGGCGCGCACAGCCATCTTGCTGCGGGATCCGGCCTCACGGGCGATGTTGCGAACTTCCACATCACCGCTTTCAATTTCGGGGGTCTCCAGCTCAAACAGGCGGCGAACCAGATTGCGATGGGAGCGGGAAACATGAACCAGAGGACCGCGGTTGGCGCGATGCACCTCCAGAACATAGACCCGGATATGATCGCCGGGAGCATACTGCTCGCCGGGAATCTGTTCGCCGGTGCGCAGCACAGCATCGGACTGCTCGTTGCCCTGACCGATGCGTACAAAAATGTCGCCGGTGGGATCAACGCGCAGCACAGTGCCGGTAAGCAGCTCCTGCGCCTTGGAGGAATAGCTTTCATAAACCATGCCCCGCTCAGCCTCGCGAATACCCTGAATAACCACCTGTTTGGCGGTCTGGGCAGCAATGCGGCCGAACTTTTCAATGGCTACGGGGATGGTGACGGATTCGCCCACCTGAATGTTGGGATTCAGATTCCGGGCGGCGTCAATATGAATCTCCACAGCGGGATCCTCAATCTCCTCCACAGCGGTTTTGATCAGATTCATGGAAAGGCCGTTCTCACTTAAGTCCACCACCACATTTTCTGCGGGGATGTCCCGGTGATCTTCCCGGTCCTTCCGGTATGCGTTGGTCAGAGCTTGCTTCAGTCGCTCCACCATGTAATCTACGGGAATGCCCTTGAGCTTTTCCAACTCACGCAGGCTTGCAAAGATCTCTGCGCCAATGTCGATCTTGGGCGTTTCCTGCTTCTTTGTTCTCTTTGCCACAATAGTTCCTCCTTATATGTGTATTGCTGCCCTTGCAGGCAGTACGGTTTTTAAAATTCTACCCGAAGGCGTACCAGCGCAACTTCTGAGCGCTGAAAGGTAACGGTTTCTTTGCCGGCTTCCACGGTGACGCAGCCGTCCTCATAGCCCCGAAGAATGCCGGGAATCTCTTTCAGACCGTTACGGGGGCGGTACAGCTTGACCAGCACGGCGCTGCCCATAAATTGGGCAAAATCAGAGGGGCGCTTCAGTGCACGCTCCAGACCGGCAGAGCAGACCTCGAAATGGTAGCTTTCGGCAATGGGGTCTTTTTCATCCAGAATGGGGTCCAATGCTCTGTGAACCTTTTCGCAGTCATCAATGTCGATTCCGCCGGGTTTGTCGATATATACCCGCAGATACCGCTCAGAGCCCTCCCGGACATATTCCACATCCCAAAGGCTGCAGCCCTGGGCTTCCACCACAGGTTTTGCAAATTCGGTGACTTGGTCAGTAACCTTCATGTTATCCCTTCTTTCAGCGAAAAAGAGAGGGGCGAGCCCCTCTCTTTCGTATTTTCTACGCTAGATTACCTGTATTATAGCACCGTTTTTTGGTTTTTGCAAGGGGTTTTGGAAAGAAAAATTTAAGTTTTTCTGCTTTTTGGGTATTATGCTTCCGCCCAGCCCTCCCGGTCTACAGGCAAACCTTGACTGTACTTGCGGTCAAAATCGTCGTCAAACAGGCGGCTGCGCAGCTGGCCGGGGCTGCAATTAAACAAATCAGCAGAAAGCTCCCGCAGCAACGGCGCAACTTCCAGACATTCCAAATAGAACTCCGGAAGGGCCGCCTCACCCAGAGCCGCACCCAGCAGCGCACCGGTGACGGCGCCCACAGCGGCGCTTTTGCCGGAGTGGTTCACGGCAATGATCATGGCGGTGTCAAAGTCTCCGCGGCTGGCGCTGACCGCATAAGCGGCGCCGGCCAAAACTTCGGCGCAGGTGACACATCTTAATTGCTCCATAATCTGGGAAGGGACATTCTCCGGATTCCGCGCCAGCTCCAAAGCGTTATGAATCTGCTGACACAGTTCCGCTGCCTGGGACCAGGTGGCGGAGAACTGGGCCTGCACAGCCTGGGCGGCATTATAGAGATTGTCCTCGGGGGAGGATTTTTCATCCTGAAGGATTCCGGCAAGGGCGTAGGCAAGCACCGCGCCACACAGGAAGGTAGTGGGATCGCCGTGGGTTAAGGCCACAGTTTGGATACCTAGCTGACCGATGTCATGAAATGCCATGCGGTCGGGATTGAAGATCAAACCTACGGGGATAGCGGCAGTAAGGGTACCGGGGCCGTCCGCCTGGTTATAGGGGTTTTCCGGTGTGCCCAGTAAATCCCGGGTCAGAGAATCCAAGGTGCGGGCATCCATGGATTTACGGGTACGCAGCTGGGGAACATGACACAGCCAGCAGCTTCTGCGCTGAGGATCTCTGGGCAGGTGCTGCACCTGTGACCATTCTTTCAGGGCAAGG
>JAZRBJ010000015.1:0-5595 GCA_045635065.1 Faecousia sp.
ATGAGCATGGTGCCGATATTCTTCATTTTCTCCAAAGAATCCTGAATAAGAATTTCGGTTTCCGTATCAATGTTAGCGGTAGCCTCGTCCAGAATCATTACCGCGGGCTTGTGAATAATGGTGCGGGCAAAGCTTAATAGCTGCCGCTGACCGGCGGAGAAGTTATTGCCCCGTTCCCGAACCACTTCGTCCAAGCCGTTTTCCAGCTTGTTAATAAAGGAATCCGCATTGACATAACGGCAGGCCTCCCAGACCTGTTCATCGGAAACACCCTCCATACGCAGCAGAATATTGCTGCGAATATCGCCGGCAAAGAGGAACACATCCTGGAGCATCTGTCCAAAATGTTTCCGTAAAGAAGAGATTTTAATTTTCTTAATGTCAATGCCGTCTATGAGAATCTGGCCTTTTTGAATATCGTAATTGCGGCAAATCAAGCTGAGAATGGTGGTCTTACCGGAGCCGGTAGAGCCTACAAACGCCACTGTCTGCTTGGGCTGCACATGGAAGGAAACGCCCTTCAGTACCCACTCATCGGGTTTATAAGCAAACCAAACATCCTTGAACTCAATCTCGCCTCGAATTTCATCCAACTCTATGGCATCTTCCTCATCCACTACCTGAGGAACCATATCCAGAATGGTGAAAATCTTCTCCGCAGAGGCAAAGGACCGCTGGAGCATATCAAACTGCTCCGCCAAAGTCTGAATAGGATTGAAGAAACGGGAAATATACCCGTAGAAAGCAACCACCGTGTAACTGGTAATCATTTGTCCCAAGAAAGGCGTATCCTGAATATAGCCTTTCGCGCCAAAATAGAACAGGCACAAATTGCTGGAAATAAACAGCATATACACCATGGGGCGGAAAATGCCGAACACATACATGCGGTTGACTTTTGCCTTTTTCAGCTTTTTGCTGCGGGCAACAAAGTCCTCCATCTTTCTTTCTTCCCGGTTAAAAATCTGGGTGATCTTCATGCCGGAAAGGTTCTCGGAAAGATAGGTATTAATATCCGTGGTGGCATTGCTCACCTGCCGATGTACCCGACGGGAGAACTGCCGGAACACCACAGTAAACAGCACCACAAAAGGCACAAAGCAAAGCACCATCAAGGTCAGCGCATAATTTACCGCCAGCATGACCACCAGAATGCCCACAATCACCAGAGAATTCTTTGCCAGAGTCACCAGAATGTTGGTAAACATATAGCTGATAGCGTTGGGATCGTTGGTCACACGGGTAACCAGCTTGCCCACAGGCATACTGTTCAGCTGCTCATGGCTCAGGCTTTCCACATGAGTGAATACATCCAGACGAATCTGAGAGAGAATCTTCTGTCCGGTTTTCTGCAAAATCATGGCCTGGGCAAAGGTGCAAACCAAGGATACAATCAAAATTGCCGCATAAAAGCCCACCACTGTGTACAGATAGCTTAGTTCAAAGCCTGATGTTTTCAGCACGTCCTGGATATGGGCCAGAAGCAGAGGGGAAACCAAATCAAACGCAATGGACATCAGCATGACGAAGAACACCAGCACGAAGTTCTTCCAATAGGGCTTGGCATAGCGCAGAAGCCGGGTAACAATCTCCTTGTCGGACATATTGCGTTCCCGGTCGGTCATATCCTCCTTATGCCGCTTCAAAACCGCCCATGCGATCAGGAAGAAAGTGGTAAACACACCAACGATGGCGCCCACAATCAGAATTGGCAAATACTCATGCATTGTGCTCGCCCCCTTCCTCTTCCAGCCGCTGCAGGTCTACCATTTTGCGGTATTCCCCGTTGGTTTCGTACAGATGGGTATGATCGCCCACGCCGGCCAGACAGCCATCCTCAATAAAGAGGATCTTGTCCATCTTCTCAATGGTAGAAATCCGGTGAGCAATCAAAATGGTGGTCTTACCTGCCCGGGTATTACGCAGATTTTCCAAAATCGCCTTCTCGGTCTTAGTGTCCACCGCAGAAACAGAATCATCCAGAATCAGCACCGGCGCATCCTTCAGCAACGCCCGGGCAATGGAAATGCGCTGTTTCTGACGGCCGGACACAGTCACACCCCGCTCGCCCAGCACAGTTTCATAGCCCTGTTGGAAATCCTGAATGTTGCTATGAATGTCTGCCAGCTTTGCAGCCTGCATCACCGTTTCTCTGTTAATCTCTTTCAGACCGAAGGCAATGTTGTTTTCAATGGTATCGGAGAACAGGAAATTATCCTGGGGCACATAAGCGCAGGCTTCCCGCACATCCCGAATCGCCACGGTATTCACATCCTTACCGTCAATAAACACCGTGCCCTCCGGCACATTGTAGGTACGCAGAATCAAGTCCACCAAGGTGGTCTTACCGGAGCCGGTTTTACCCACCAGGCCCACATTTTCACCGGCATTAATAACAAAGGACACATTCTTCAGCGCATCATACTCTCCATCGGGATAACGGAAGGTCAAATTGCGGAACTCAATATCGCCACGAATGTTTTTCATGGGCTGCACGCCGGGCGCATCCTTCACATTTACCGGAGCATCCAGCAATTCGCTGATGCGGTTCAAGGACGCTTTACCCCGGGAGGTCATGTCAATCAGTTCAGAAACTGCCATAATGGGCCAAATCACCGCGGAGAAATAGCCGATAAACTCCATCAGCTGACCGGGCGTAAATACACTTTTATGCACAAGGTATCCGCCGTAACCCAAAATAATGCAGATCACACTTTCCACAAACATGGTTACCAGTACCCGAAACAACACCGCAGTCTTGGTGTGATCAATATTGGTACGTTCGTTTTCCTCGTTCAGCTTTTTAAATGCCCAAAGCTCCTTAGCCTCCTTAACAAAGGCCTTGATTACCGCAATGCCGGAAAAACTTTCCTGGGAGAAATCCGACAGCTTGGAAAATGCCTCCTGGCGAATGTCCCACTTACGCATGAGAGATTTGCCCACCACCGTAGCCGATGCCAGCAAAAAGCCCATAGGAATCATAGACAGCACTGTGAGAATCCAGTTCATCTTCCACATGTCGGCAATAGCCAGAACGCCCAGCAGCAATGCGTCAAACAGCATCATAACGCCCCAGCCGAAGCACTCCTGCACCGTGTCCAGATCGTTGGTGTAGAGACTCATCAAGTCGCCCACTTTGTTGACCTGATAATACTCACGGCTCAGCTCCTTAGAGTGAGCAAACATGCGGTTACGCAGATCCTCCTCCAAACGCACAGCGCTGCCAAAGAAGCACACACGCCACAAAAAGCGGCCGAATACCATAGCAAGAATAATGCCAACCATAGGCATACAAATTCGATCCAGTAGCATGGTCATGTCAAAAGGAACCTGCACGCCATCTTCTATGACATAGCCGTAGGACATACCATCAACGATGAGACGGTAGAACTGGGGAATCTCCAGCTGCAAATAGTCCACCAGCACCAGCGCCAGCAAACCCAGCACCAGCCAGCCAGCATATTTTAAATAATACCGGTTGATATGCTTGCCGAAAATCATACTACCCCTCCTATCTAAATAACATTATGGCTGATTGTAGCACATCCCAATGAAAAATGGAAGTGCTTTTGTAAAAAAAGTGGCGCTCGCAACGATTTTATTTTTACCTCTTTCCCCGCCCATAGAAAAGGCCTCCTAAAAAGGAGGCCTTTCAGCTTTTTCGTTTTACCTACGGCGTAGTTTCTTTCTCGCTTGCCTTGGTGCTTTGTATCACCCTATTTTATAGATACTGTTTTTTACAAAAACAAAAAACCGGGAAACAATCCTCTTGTCTTTTAACCCCGTCCCTTATGTTACTTATAATTTGTTCCTATCTGTTGTATCATCTATATAGGAATTTAATTCATTAAATACCTTGGTTTGAAGTTGCATTGATTCCCCACGATATATATCGCACGCCTGGTTAGATACTATTGCATCATCAATTATCATTTGTATTTTAACCATCATTTGCACATATCTATGAATGTCCTTACTGATAACGCCAGACACTTTAGATGCAGAATAACTAAAAATCAACTCGTCCATATCGCCACACTGAGCAACAATTTCATCAAAAGCAATTTGATAATAAGCACTAACAACTAAATCCGTCTTGAGCCCTTTCGCGTTAGAGAATTCTCTGCTTACATACCCAAAAACAACCTTCATTAGATCAGTTTTTCTTGTCAAACCATATTCTGTAATTGCCTTTGTAATTTGCTCTCTAATGATCTTACGAGCATTATCTGCAAACCCACTTGCCAGAGTGCTGTTAATAACTTCATAATTGCTTTCCTTATCCCTTGCAACAGCAGCTCTAAATTCACCAGATTTACCCGATACAGACGAAGCTTGCATGTTTGTAGTAGGAGAAATTTGTGAAACTGTTGATTGGTCTTTTCCCAGGCAATACTTTCTTAAAATTAAATAACCAATTGCACCCCACAAAAACACAGCGCTACCCATTGATGGGTCATTCCCCAATTCTATTTCCAATATGCGAAACAAAAACCACACAATAATACAATTAATTATGATAATTTTTCTGATCTTTTTCGCACTATACTTTTTTCTCAATAATACAATAATTATTGGCACCAAAAGATAGCCGAACACGGTCAAAATGAAATTTGTGACTATCCAAACAAATAACATTCCCCAATCCATAATTATCTCTCCTCAACAGATTGCAATATAATCAAATTATATCTCTGTGAGAATCTTTTGTCAAATTGGTTTAAAAAAGTAGATGGCCTCGGCCATCTACTTTTTTGCTTGCTTATCCCTTAGGAATGGTAATGGTAAGTACGATCTGGCTATCGGTTTCCCGGCGTTCGGATACAGCAGGAATTCCGGAAAGCTGAATCCGGGACAGGGACTGATGTACCTGGTTTAAGAAATGATTCACATTGGCCCGGGGCTGTTTTTTCTCCTTTTCCTCCAGCAATTCCTCTATGTACCTCTCCGTCCGGGCAACCCCCATGCCCTGGCGCAACACAGTAGCAATGACCAACAGTTTCTGCGCCTCCGTGGGCAATTTCAGCAACGCCCGGGCATGGCGCTCCGTCAATTCTGCCTTGCGCAAGGCCTCCAGCACCTGGGGGCTATGCCGCAGAATCCGCAGCTTATTGGCTACGGCGCTTTGGCTTTTGCCAATGGTTTTTGCTACCTGCTCCTGGCTCATGCTCCATTGCTCCATTAAAAGAGAAAGTCCCTTTGCCTCCTCAATAAAATCCAGATCCTGCCGCTGAAGATTTTCCACCAAGGCGGTCATTCCCGATTCCCGATCGTCCATATTCATAATAATACAGGGAATCTCCGTCAAGCCTGCCATCTGGGCTGCCCGCAGCCGCCGTTCCCCGGCAATCAGCTCATACTGCACCCCCACCTTACGCACGGACAGAGGCTGCAAAATTCCGTGACGGCGAATACTTTCCGCCAGTTCCTGCAAAGGCTCTTCCCGAAACACCGATCGAGGCTGCGCAGGATTAGGTCGGATGCTTCTGGCAGGCAAAAACACCACCCGCCCGGTTTCCATATAGGTTTTCAATTTCTGACATTGCATGCTGTGCGCCCCCTTGGTAATTCGTGAGCCTATTTTATCCCTATACG
>JAZRBJ010000016.1:0-14111 GCA_045635065.1 Faecousia sp.
CAAGACCGTACGCGCTTCCGTTGCTCTGGCTAACGGTCAGAAGTTGGGCGCTGAAACTGCTGACGATATTAACCTGGCTAAGCAGCTGAATATCATGCTCAAGGGTCTGAATGTCCAGAGCGAGAACATTGTTATGGACATCGGTACCGCAGCTGTCGGTTACGGCTACGAGTACGCCGCTTCCACCTTTGACCGCATCCGTCTGGCAGCGCTGGCTCAGTCCGATGCTGACCTGCAGATGCCCATTCTGGCAACCGCCTCCGTGGATGCCTGGGGTGTTAAGGAATCCACCGCAACTGAAGAAGACGAGCCTGCATGGGGCAGCCAGGAAGAGCGCGCCATTAACATGGAAGTCGCTACCGCTGCTGCTGACCTGGTGGGCGGCGCTGACGCAGTTGTGATGCGTCACCCCGCTGCTGTGGCAACCATTAAGAAGTTCATCACTGAACTGGTCTGATCGGAAGGAGGATACATAAAATGGCATTGAAAGGTCTTGACATCTTTAAGATGTCCCCTAAGAAAAACTGTAAGGAATGTGGCAGCCCCACCTGTATGGCTTTCTGCATGAAGGTCGCACAGGGTGCTGTGGAAATCGACAAGTGCCCCTACTTCTCTGACGAGGCAAAGGCAATGCTCAACGAGCAGACTGCACCTCCCATGAAGACCATCGCCGTAGGTGAGCACAAGCTGGGCGGTGAAACCGTTCTGTTCCGTCACGAGAAGACCCTGGTGAACAAGAATCTGTTTGCCGTTTCCGTGGATACCGCTATGGACGCCGCTGCTGTGGATGCCGTTCTGGCTGATATGGCTAAGGTGGACTATGAGCGTATCGGTGAGCGTATGTATGTGGAGATGGTGTTTGTTGCCAACAAGGGCAACGATGCTGCCGCTTACGCTGCTCTGACCGAGAAGGCTGTGGCTACCGGCCGCACCGTAGTGCTGGAGTGCTGGGATGCTGCCTGCGCTGAGGCTGCTCTGGCTGTTGCCGGCAAGAATGCCATCCTGGATGGCGCTACCCCCGATACCTGGGAGGCTCTGAACGCCGTTGCTACCAAGACCGGTGTGCCTCTGGGCGTGTGGGCTGAGAACTTGTCCGACCTGTATGACACCGTTAAGAAGCTGGAAGCTGCCGGCAACAAGAACCTGGTGCTGGATGTGACCGGTAAGACCGCTAAGGAGACCCTGGCCAATGCTGTTCTGGTGCGCCGCACCGCTATCAAGGACGGCGACCGCAGCTTCGGTTATCCCTCCATCGTAAACCTGACTAAGATCGCCGGCGGTGACAGCCGTCTGCAGACCGCTTTTGCCGCTCTGTTCACCGAAAAGTACGGCTCCATCATTGTTATGGACTCCATGAGCTATGCACAGGCTCTGCCTCTGTACGGCCTGCGTCAGAACATCTTTACCGATCCTCAGAAGCCCATGAAGGTGGAAGCTAAGGTTTACCCCATCAACGGCGCTGACGAGAATGCTCCCGTTGCTCTGACTGTTGACTTTGCTCTGACCTACTTCCTGGTTTCCGGTGAACTGGAGCGTTCCGGCGCCCCTGTGAACCTGGTGATTTCCGACGCATCCGGTATGTCCGTTCTGACTGCCTGGGCTGCCGGTAAGTTCTCTTCCTCCTCCATCAAGAAGACCTTCGATGAGCTGGATCTGGACAACAAGATCAAGAACCGCACCCTGATCATCCCCGGCAAGGTTGCCGTTATGAAGGGTGAAATTCAGGAGAAGCTGCCCGGCTGGAATGTGGTTGTCGGTCCTGCTGAGGCTGTTCAGCTGCCCAAGTACCTGAAGGATAAGGAGTACGAGGCCGCCGCTGCTGCCGCCGCTGCTGAGAATGCTGCAAAGGCTGCTACTGCTGTTACCGCTGAGGTTAAGGAACTGTCCTTCGAGGAATTGCTGGAGACCCGCGTTCCCAAGATCGAAATTGTGGACATGGGTGTTACCTATAAGGGCCACAATCCCGAGGCAAAGACCTTCGTTACCATCGGCGAGCGCATCCACTGCATTGCTCCCTCTATCCGTAAGGCTATGGACGAGCGTGATCCTGCCCCCATTCTGGGGCGTGCCGCTGCGCAGATCAAGGCCGGCGCTACCTATCTGGATGTGAACATCGGACCTGCTGAGAAGGACGGCCCCGAGCGCATGATGTGGGCTGTTAAGCTGCTGCAGGAGAACTTCAACAATGTTCCTCTGGCTCTGGATACTGCCAACATGAAGGCTATTGAGGCCGGTATCAAGGTTTACAACCGTACCAACGGTAAGCCTATCGTTAACTCTGCTGACGCCGGCTCCCGTATCGGCTACATCGATCTGGCTGCTGCCAACGATGCGATCTGTATTGCTCTTTGCTCCGCTGACGGTATTGCTAAGGACAATGCTGAGCGTGAAATGCACTGTGACAACATGCTGGAGCGTGGTCTGTCCCTGGGTATGACCTCCGACGACCTGTGGTTCGACCCCCTGTTCCTGGTTGTCAAGGGTATGCAGGATAAGCAGATGGAAGTTCTGGAAGCCATCAAGATGTTCTCCGACAAGGGCCTGAAGTCCACCGGTGGTCTGTCCAACAACTCCAACGGCGCACCTAAGGAAGTCCGTCCCATCATGGATGCAACTCTGGTTGCAATGTGCATGATGCAGGGTCTGACCTCTGCCATCGTTAACCCCAACGACCGCCGTCTGATGGAGACCATCAAGTCCTGCGACATCTTCAAGAACAATGTTCTGTATTCCGATTCCTACCTGGATCTGTAAGAACGAGAGAATCCCTGCGTAATGTGCCGGGAGGGAGATTCCTCCCTCCCGGCAGTTTGCTTTTTAAGGATAAAAATGAAAAAAACTTTTAGTATTATTGGGGATAGTTATTCCACGTTCCGCGGTTTCATTCCCGAGGGATATGCCGTGTATTATCCTTGGGTGGAAAGTGTACCGGATGTTCTCTGCGTGGAGGACACCTGGTGGCATTTGTTCATGGGTAGAAACCATTTGGAGTTGCTGAAAAATAATTCTTATTCCGGGTCTACGGTGTGTACCAACACTCGTCCGGGACAGCCCGAATCCTCCTCTTTTGTGGCACGGGCAAAACTTTGTTTCAGCGCCTTGCGTAATGGTGAACCTCAGCCGGATTACCTGTTTATATTCGGTACTACCAACGACAGCTGGCTTCTGAGAGAACCGGGCGAGGTGCAGTATGAAGCATGGAGGGAAGAAGACCTGGAAAAGGTGCTTCCCGCATACTGTTTTGTGCTGGATCACTTAAAAAAGGAAAATCCCGACTCCTGTTTGGTCTGCGTGATTAACACACAGCTTAAGCCGGAGATCGCAGAGGGACTTGCGCAGGCAGCTACCCATTATGGCGCTGTTGCAGTATGGCTGCAAGATATTGACAAAAGTAACGGGCATCCCAGTAAGCTTGGAATGAAGCAGATATGCGAACAAATTGAAAACACAATTTTTCCCCACTGAATTTAATAGTTTTAAAATCTAAATTTTTAATATGGAGGAAATGACAATGAGCGTATTAATTGATCTTATTTATGGTGGCAGTAATGCTGTTGCCGGATTGACCGAAGGCGCGGTAAACGATGCCATTGCAAAGTATGGCGCAGACAAGGCAATTGCTTTCCCCGATACAGCGTATTATTTCCCCACCATTTATGCAGCCACCGGCGTGAAGGTTAAGACTCTGGGTGACCTTGTGCCCTGTGTGGGCGTGCTGAAGAGCCTGATTACCAACCAGGAGGATCTGGGTCAGGCATTGAATGCCGGTCTGGCTACCGCCGTTGGCGCAGAAATTATCGAAGGTCTCAAGTATGTGGAAGATGGCGATCCCTATGCTGCAGAATCCGGCATCGGTTTCGTACCCGATCCCATCATCCGCAGCCTGGGTGTGCCCCTGGTTACCGGCGATATTCCCGGCGTTGCTGTTGTACTGGGTAATGCTGACAACGCAGAGGATGTTGTCAATGTGGTCAAGGACTATCAGTCCAAGGGCATTATGACCTTTATGGTGGGTGATGTCATTGAGCAGTGCGCCGAGGGCGGCGTAAAGATGGGTCTGGAATTCCGCGTGATTCCTCTGGGTCATGATGTTACTTCCGTGATCCATGTTGTTACTGTTGCTGTCCGCGCCGCTTTGATTTTCGGCAATGTGCAGCCCGGCGATCTGGCAGGCCTGCTGGATTATACCAAGAACCGCGTTCCCGCATTTGTGAATACTTTTGGCGCGATTGATGCTGTTGTGGTGTCTGCCGGTGCCGGCGCCATCGCACTGGGCTTCCCCGTGGTGGTGGACATTGATCTGGGTGAGAACCAGGTTCCCGGCGCATTGGAGAGCGTATGCGATCATGCCGGGACTGTGAAGAAGTCCCTGGAGCTGCGCAACATTAAGATCAAGGTTAAGGAGCTGCCCATTCCCGTAGCCTTTGCAGCAGCCTTTGAAGGCGAGATCATTCGTAAGGCAGACATGCACAATGAGTTCTGGTCCTCCAAGAATCCCACTGCTGAGCTGGTGGTAATGCGTGAGCTGGGCGAGATCGAGGATCACAAGATCAGCATCATCGGACCCGACCTGGATGCAGCCAATGAACTGGCTCTGGCAACCTATGTGGAGGTTGCCGGCAAGAAGATGCAGGTGGACTTTGAGTCTGTTATTGAGCGTAAGTTCCACGCCTGGTTTAACTACATGGAAGGCGTTATGCACACCGGTCAGCGTAATCAGGTTCGTGTTCGTGTCTCCAATGCAGCTTTTGAGGCCGGCCTTCGTCTGAAGGACTTTGCCGAGGTGCTGTATGTGATGATTATGGACGAGTTTGACGCGGTTGTTGACAAGTGCCAGATCACGCTGATCACCGATGCCGCTGAGGCAGGTAAGTTCCGTGATGAAATTGCAATGCCCCGTTATACCCAGAGAGATGACCGCCTTGCTTCTATGACCGATGAGTCTGTGGACCGTTACTACACCTGTATTCTGTGTCAGTCCTTTGCCCCTGCCCATTGCTGCGTGGTTACCCCCGAGCGTCTGGGTCTGTGCGGCGCGGTGTCCTGGCTGGATGCCAAGGCTACCAACGAACTGGACCCCAACGGCCCCTGCCAGCCCATTATGAAGAAGGGCTTGATCGATGAGCGTACCGGCCGTTATGAGGAAGTCAACCGCATGATCGCAGAAGCCACCCACGGCGCTGTGGAGAATGTTACTTTGTACTCCATTCTGGAAGATCCCATGACCTCCTGTGGCTGTTTCGAGTGCATTTGCGGTATTGAGCCCATGAGCAACGGCGTAATCGTGGTTAACCGTGAGTTTAAGGGTATGACCCCCGCAGGTATGACCTTCGGTGAGCTGGCAAGCTGTACCGGCGGCGGTGTCCAGACTCCCGGCTACATGGGTCATGGCCGTCATTTCATCGCTTCCAAGAAGTTCGTATCCGCCGAGGGCGGTATTGGCAGAATCGTGTGGATGCCCAAGGAGCTGAAGGATGATGTGGCTGAGCGACTGAATGCCACCGCCAAGGAACTGCTGGGTATCGACAACTTCACCGACATGGTGGCAGATGAGACCATCACCACCGACGGCGAAGAGCTGCTGAACTGGCTGACAGAGAAGAACCATCCCGTTCTGGGCATGGAGCCCCTGCTGTAAGCGGACAATAAAAACAGGGGATGCTATTTGATTATTCCGCTTGTACGGACAGCATAAACAGAGCCCCTGTGTGAGGTTATTTAGTTTTTAAAGGGGTGGCGCCGCTAGCTGCGCCACCCCTGTTTTTTGTTGCCCGGTTTTACCGGCTCGGTGTATGTGTATGTTCTTATGACTGTATGACAGAATGTTGTTGATATTTAGTGAGGGTTGATGTAGTATTAAATGTAGTTATTCATGCGGGGGACACATAAATGCAATTTTATAAATCTAAATGGAATGTGAACGATTATAATCTGGGGCAGAGCGGTGTGGAGTTTGCCTGCGCTGATGTGGATTTAAAAAATGTTTTTGATGATTGTGAAAGATATTGTCTGGAAAATCAAAAGGAATTTGGCGATTACCGAGTATTGATCGAGGGCGCTAAATATAATGGTGTGTGGTTAGAAACGCAACCTTTGGGTGGCGAAATGTATGCAAAGAGAGACTTGCGAATAGCCCTTGCCAATATTTTGATTTTTCTGCGTCACCAGCGTCAGGACGGCAAACTTCCCGGAATGATTTCGCAACGAAATGCATGGTTGAGTGTGGCAGTGCATTACGATTGGATGCAGGGCTGTTTCTTGCCGTATGCAGCATTAAAGCTTTACTATCTTATTGGAAAAGACCGTACATATCTTGAAATGTTATATCGGTGCTTGCGTAATTTTGATGATTATTTGTGGTCATGCCGAGATAGTAATGGGGATGGTTGCCTGGAAACCTGGTGTATCTGGGATACTGGTGAGGATAATTGTACGGTGCATATGTTGCACGGATTGAAGCAGCCTGATCATGGCGCGTGGGGAAAGGATGTTCCACCCGCAGACCGTGCTCCGTTCCCGTATAAGTCGCCCCAATATATGGGGTATTCCTTTTCTGTGCGACAGGTGCTGGCACAAATCAGTGAGATATTGGATAATGGAGAAGCTGCTTCATGGAACCGGAAGGCATTGGAGGTACAGCAACGCGCACGAGAACGATTGTGGGATGAGCAACGGCACGCATTTTTTCAGCGGGATGCAAGCGGTGAATTTGTCTATGCATTGACCCAGGAGAATATCAAGTGTATGTATTGTGGCTTGATGACACAGGAGATGGCAGACCAGTTTGTGAGGGAACATCTTTTCTTTGAGGAAGAGTTTTGGACACCTTATCCATTTCCAAGCATTGCTGCAAATGATCCCTATTTTCATGTGAATGAAGAATGTTCCAATTGTGCGGATCGCCTTCGGGAAAAAGGAACGGCAGTTCACGATTTAGATGATAACTCCTGGTCGGGACCCTTGAGCGGTTTGACTTGGCAAAGAAGTATTGATGCACTGTTGAATTATGGTTACCATGCAGAAACAGTGCGTGTGGGAAAACGCATTTTGGAGCTTTTAAAAACACATCGTCACTATGTGCAAAATTACCATCCTTTTACGGGCGTTCCTGCAAAAGGAGAGAACGGGTACGGGCCTACTATGTTGGCTGCGCTGGAGTACATTAGCTTTTTGTGCGGTGTAAATATACAATATGATAGGATATACTGGAGCGCAGCTGAGGATATGGGCGAATTTTGTTATACCCAAACTCTATATGACAAACGCTTTCAATTAGAATCTGATGGTAAGTGCTTACGGGCATCGATTAATGATGAATGTATTTTCTCTGCGTCGGTTGGCGTGCGTATTGTAACGGACATTGAGGGTAAGCTTTTAATGGCCTACGGAATTGGGGAAAATGCGATGGCGTTTTCCTGCATGTACGGAGATCAGACTGTTGCCTGTGAATTGTGTCCAAATCAACAGTATACTTTCTAGCAGCAAAAAGAATATTAACGGTGCTTATATAAGCAAATTAAGTGGTTTTTCTTCATTGCCGGTGATCTTGCAGTCTAACGATTTAGACCTTGCTTTTTGTGTTAGAAATCTGATTCGTATTTGCAGTATCCCCTGCGAACAGACAAGAAAGACAGCACCCATGTGGGTGCTGTCTTTTGCTGTATGTGGAAGTTTCTTTGTTGACAGTCTCTTGGTTTGGCCTTATACTAATACCAAATGTATTTGTATTTGACGAAAGGATTTAAGCCTATGAAGGTTACTTTCCAAATTGAGGGTGCAAGCCCTGTCTTGATAGAATGTAATGCGGGTGATAATCTGCTGGAATTGGCCCGTAGGGCCAATGTGGCCATTGATGCGCCTTGTTCCGGCAATGGTTCCTGTGGCAAATGCCGGGTGAAGTTGGTGGAGGGAGAGCTGGACACCATTCCTTCCCGTCATATTACTGAAGAAGAGCTTGAAGCCGGTTGGCGGTTAAGCTGCAACTGCAAGGTGAAATCCGATTGCACCGTCTTTGTGCCGGATATTGCCAGCGCCTACCAGAGCCGTATGAAGACGGCGGATCTTTCTTCTGCCAAGGAAATTGCCATTTTTAAAAAAGCCAAGGCAGAGATGGAGGCCGGTGGATTAATCTTTAAGAACAGCTTCCGCGCTGTTCAGCTGGAAATGACAGCCCCCACCCAGGATGATACCATGCCCGATGTGGAACGGCTCACCTGGGCGGTTCAGGGCGCCTTGGGCTGTGAAAATGTGAAAGTGCCCTATGCCGTCATGGTCAAGCTGGCAAGCACTTTGCGCCAGAATGAATTCCGGGTGTGTGTTAAGGGACAGCTGCTGAATGATACCTTCCGGTGCATGGAGATTTGCCCCTATGAGGATACTGCGATTGTGGGCTGCGCCATCGATATTGGCACGACTACCGTCACTATGGTGTTGACCGATTTAACAAGCGGCAAGCTGCTGGCGAAGGGATCTTCCGGTAATGGACAGATCCGTTACGGCGCAGATGTGATCAACCGCATTATTGAGTCCACCCGGGAGGGCGGTAAGAAAAAACTGCAGGATGCCATTGTGAAGGATACCCTGAATCCCATCATTGCCAATCTGTGCCGCAGCGCAGGTATTTCTGCCCGCAGTATCCTGCGGTTGACCATTGGCGCTAATACTACCATGAATCATCTATTGGTAGGTGTGGATGCAGATCCTGTACGCATGGATCCCTATATTCCCAGTTTTTTTGGTTGGGAGGGGCTGCTTGCCGGCGATCTGAAGCTGCCCGCAAATCCCATTGCTCCTGTGGTGATTGCGCCCAATATTGGCTCGTATGTAGGCGGTGATATTACTGCCGGTACCTTGTCCTCCATGATCTGGGACAAGGACGAAATGAGCTTGTTTATTGACTTGGGAACCAATGGCGAGTTGGTATTTGGTAACCGGGATTTTCTTATGAGCTGTGCCTGCAGCGCAGGCCCTGCTTTTGAGGGTGGTGACATTTCCTGCGGTATGCGCGCTACCGATGGCGCTGTGGAGGCCTGTATTATTGATAAGGATACCATGGAGCCCAGTCTGACTATTGTGGGCGAGCCCGGACAGAAGTGTGTAGGTATTTGCGGAAGCGGTATTATTGATATTATTTCTGAGCTGTTCCGTACCGGTATTATCAATGCCAGAGGATTATTTGCCCGTGAGGGAAGCCGTGTGCTGCGAGATGAGCATGGTATGGGCCGGTATGTGATTGCTTTTGCAGAGGAATCAGAGACCGGTAGGGAAGTGTCTATCAACGAGGTGGATATTGACAATTTTATTCGCGCCAAGGGCGCTATTTACTCTGCCATCGATACCTTGCTGCAAAGCGTGGATATGCCTGCGGAGACTATTGACAAGGTGTATGTTGCCGGCGGTATCGGCTCCGGTATTAATATGAAAAATGCTGTAAATATCGGTATGTTCCCGGATGTGGAGCTGGAAAAATATCAGTATATCGGCAATTCCTCCCTCACCGGTGCGTATGCTATGGTTATGAGCGATGCGGCTATTGAAAAGTGTCATGAGGTGGGTGCCAATATGACCTATCTGGAGCTTTCTACCTACCCCGGCTATATGGACAGCTTTGTGGCGGCCTGCTTCCTGCCTCATACGGATGCATGGCGATTCCCAAATTCCATTCAGGAGGCTTAATATGCACATTGAGAATAACAAGGAAGAAGTTCCTTTTTCCTATTATGCCGAGCAGTTTGCCAAGGCAGACCCGGCAGAGATGGCGGCACGCACCGGCGCTGCTTTTGACGGAAAGTTTTTTTCCATAACCTTGCTGGGTGTGACCTATGCCGTGGAATTTCCCTCTGCTAAAATTACGCCGGATGCACTCCTGCCCAAGCAGACTTTTCTGCTGCGGTATTTGCTGGAGGGCAAGCAGGTGGCGGCAGCCGGAAATTATCTGACCTTCCGGGAAATGCCCTGGGGAGAACTGTACATTAAGCCCTATACCGGCAGGGTGCTGACTCGGGCAGCCTTTACCTTTGGCACCCGTCTGGCGGCATTCCGTAAGGCGGCGGAAGCTTTGGGTGGCACACCCGTTGCCCACGGAGATGCGGGTTATGCCTTCCAATTCCTTGGTGAATATGAAATGCGGATTTTGGTATGGGAGGGGGACGATGAATTCCCGCCCAATGCCCAGATTCTGTATTCCGATAACTTCGCTGATGGTTTTGCCCCGGAGGACCGGGTGGTAGCGGGCGATCTTTTGATTAGCCATATTAAGGCAGCCATGTAAATCTCATGTTTTTACAAATGTGGAGAAAGAAAAATATTGATTGCACCCCAATCGTGTGATATAATTTATCTGTTGAGCAGTTGCTCACGGAAAGGTTGAAATCTATGTATAGCGTCTGTAATTTATATGATTTAAGCCATACTGCGGCAAGGGATTATCTGTCCTGTTTTACCTATCCCTGGGAAGCTTTGAAAGGTATCGGGGATATGATCCGGCAGCTGGGTGAAACCCTAAATAAAGACGACTTCATAGAAACGGCCCCGGAGGTCTGGGTGCATCGTACCGCAAAGGTGGCGCCCAGCGCATATTTGGGTGCGCCCTGTATCATCGGCGCCAATACTGAGGTTCGTCACGGCGCATTTGTCCGGGGTTCTGCTTTGGTGGGCGAGAACTGCGTTGTGGGCAACTCCGTGGAGCTGAAAAATGTGATTTTGTTTGATAATGTGCAGGTGCCTCACTACAACTATGTGGGAGACAGTATTCTGGGCTATAAGGCTCATATGGGCGCAGGCTCCATTACTTCCAATGTGAAATCCGATAAGAGCCTGGTTACCATTCATTGTCAGCCCCCCATTGCCACCGGCATTAAGAAGGTGGGCGCTCTGTTGGGTGACTGTGTGGAAGTTGGCTGTAACAGCGTGTTGAATCCCGGTACGGTCATTGGCAGAAACTCCAATGTGTATCCCCTTTCCTGTGTGCGGGGTGTGATCCCTGCTAACAGCATTTATAAGACCGGCGGCGTGATTGTTGCTAAGAAGTAAGGAGTATTGTATGGGTAAATATTTTGGAACCGATGGTTTTCGCGGAGAAGCCAATGTAGACCTGACTGCAGACCATGCTTATCAGGTAGGCCGTTTTCTGGGCTGGTATTATGGAGAATTGAAGCGCCGCAACGGTGAGGAGGAAGCCCCCCGCATTTTGATCGGTAAGGACACCCGCCGCTCCAGCTACATGTTTGAGTACACCCTGGCAGCGGGCATTACCGCTTCCGGCGCAGATGCTTATTTGCTTCATGTCACCACCACACCCTCCGTGGCCTATGTGACCCGCATGGATGAATTTGATTGCGGCGTGATGATCTCCGCCAGCCACAACCCCTTCTACGATAACGGCATTAAGCTTTTGAACAGCCAGGGCGAAAAGATGGATGAAGAGACCATCTCCTATGTGGAGGACTACATAGACGGGCAGCTGGAGTTGTTCGGTCAAAAGTGGGAGCAGATCCCCTTTGCTAAAAAAGAGAAGATTGGTCGCACCGTGGACTATGTTGCCGGCCGTAACCGCTATATCGGCTATTTGATCAGCCTGGGCAAATATTCCTTTAAGGGCATTAAGGTAGGCTTGGACTGCGCCAATGGCGCTTCCTGGAACATTGCCAAATCCGTATTTGATGCCCTGGGTGCCAAGACCTATGTGATCAACGCAGAGCCCGACGGAACCAATATCAACACCAATGCAGGCTCTACCCACATTGAGGTTTTGCAGAAATATGTGGTGGATAACGGTTTGGATGTGGGCTTTGCCTACGATGGCGATGCCGACCGCTGCCTGTGCGTGGATGAAAACGGCGAGGTGATCAGTGGTGACCATATTTTGTATTTGCTGGGCTGCTACATGAAAGAGGAAGGCGAACTGGACAACAATACGGTGGTTACCACGGTTATGTCTAATTTCGGTTTGTATAAGGCTCTGGATGCGGCAGGTATTGGTTATGCCAAGACCAAGGTGGGCGATAAGTATGTGTATGAATACATGGTGCAAAACGGCTGCCGTGTAGGCGGTGAGCAAAGCGGTCATATTATTATTTCCAAGTATGCCACCACCGGTGACGGTATTCTTACCAGCTTGAAGGTCATGGAGGTTATGTTGGCTAAGAAAAAGAAGCTGAGCCAGCTGTGCCAGGATCTGACCATTTATCCCCAGGTGTTGAAGAATGTTCGGGTGAAATCCAAGCCCGAGGCACAGAACGATCCTGCAGTGCAGGCAGCTGTGCAGGCTGTGGCAGATGCCTTGGGAGATACCGGCCGTATTCTGGTGCGGGAATCCGGCACGGAGCCTGTGATTCGCGTTATGGTGGAAGCACCCACCAAGGACGAATGTCAAAACTATGTGGACCAGGTGGTAGATGTAATCTGCGCCCAGGGCCACGCAAGAGTGTAATAAGTAATCCCATCCGTGGTTTCACGGATGGGATTGTTTATTGCCATTGTCCTTGCGGATTTTTATGGAGGGGATTTCCGTTCAGAACGGCCTCCACCAAGGTATTTCCCTGATAACGCAGCTTTAAAAGAAAGAAGGGGGCGTCTTCCCACAGTAGTTTCAAGAAAATGTCATCACCCTCCCATTTGGGGAGCGCGGAAAGCTGTTCCCGGCTGATCCATTCCAGATTTCCTTCGTCACAGGTTTTCAGCTGCCCCTCAAAACCGTCGGCTGTGAACAGATACATGTATTCTCCGTCGGCAGGGCGCTCGGTCAGAAAGGTCACGATTCCACGGCATTTCCAGGAGGTAAGCTTCAGCCCGGTTTCCTCTTCGGCTTCCCGAAGCAGACATTCATCGGGGGTTTCCTCCTTTTCGAATTTGCCGCCGATTCCAATCCACTTGTCCTTATTGATATCGACTTCTTTTTTGACCCGATGGAGCATCAGTACCTTATTCCCCCGGGTGATATAACAAAGGGTTGTGTTGGTCATTTTTTGTTCTCCCTGCGAATTACCTGCACAGCATGATGAAGATTATAAATCTCTATATTTTTGCATGCGCTCTGGTGTTCGCCGTCAATGGTCCAATCCAGATCTGCGGGCGCTTGAACGGTAACGGAGGGAATGCTGAGAAAGGTGATCATGGGGCAGTTATAGCTTTGCTTCTGCAATTCGATGATACAGTCGGAAAGCTCGATCAGATCCTTTGGAGAGCGGATCAGCATCAATTCCAGCAAGCCGTCCTGCAGGTCCACTTTTTCTTCAGAAAGTTTTAAAATTCCGGCCATGCTGGTGGCGTTGGTAACAGCGCCAAAGATAAAATCGTCTTCCAGAATATTGCCATCGGGCAGGATGAAGCGAAGCCTCCGGGCTCGGATCTGGGATAGCTCACTGATACCGCTAAGCAAATAGGCAGCATGCCCCAAGGCGTTTTTTAAGCTTTGGGGCGTGGCGTAGCTGGTCTTGGTAAAGGCACCGAAGGAAGCTACATAGGAAAAATACCGCCCGTTAAAACAGCCCATGTCAATGGGAATGGGTGTGCCTTGGATGATATCCTGCACTGCTTGAGAAATGTTGGTGGAAAGGGCAAGGGAACTGGCGAAATCGTTGGTAGAGCCGGCGGGGATATACCCGATGGGAATACTGCGGTTCGATTTTATAACGCCGGAAACTGTTTCATTAAAAGTGCCGTCACCACCGCAGCATACTACCAGATCCATGGCCTCTGCATATTGCTGCACCGCCATTGTGGCATCATCCTTGCAGGCGGTTACATAAACCGTGACACGGTAACCTGCCCGATTAAAGGAAGATACAATATCTGTAAGCAGCCGGTTGGCTTTTTTCTTGCCTGCCTGGGGGTTGATTACAAGAAGAAGATTTTTCAAGGTCATCACCTCGGCTTTTTGGTTTTTTTATTATATCATAGATGGGGAAATTTCTCAATGGGTAATGTTTTTGAAAGTGGCAATTTCTTTTACAGATTTTAACAAATAAGCAATCTGTTAATGCAAATTACACAAAATAAAGGTGGTAATTATGGGCGTGTTTTGTGGCAAATGGGAGTTACATAAGTTGACATTCCTGTGGAAATGCTGTATAATGACCGAATGATAATAAGTGGTATTATGCCCTTTTTTA
>JAZRBJ010000017.1:0-2669 GCA_045635065.1 Faecousia sp.
AATTCCAATTTGTCGGCCCGTTTAATAACGTAAAAAGGAGCCTATGGCAAATGCCATAGGGTGCTAAAATGTTTTGTCTAACGGCTTCATTGTGGGTTGTATGTAAGGGCTTAAAAAGGCCCAAGCAAATATCTTACCCAATCTTGCTTTTTTGTGATTTTTTTACCCAAACAAAGCACACCAATTTTGTCCCTAAAAAATTATCTAACCTCAATTTACCTTTTAAGCACATATCATACCTCTGAAATGGTCTAAAAAATGGCCCAAAACTCATGCTTTTTACAAAAACATTGCGGTTTTGTATAGTTCATGGTATAGTATAATTAGTTAGATAAACTTGAATTTGACGAAAGGGGAACCCCAAATGGATTACATTCTGACAGCCGAAAACCTCGGAAAGCATTACAGGCACTCCAATGCTCTGAGTGGGTTCAGCATGCACATCCCCAAAGGCTCTATTTATGGCTTCGTGGGGCGAAATGGTGCAGGTAAAACTACGCTAATTCGCCTTATCTGTGGTCTACAAGAACCCACAGAGGGAAGCTTCACGCTGTATGGTGTTGAGAGTACTGATAGCGGTATCGTCAAAGCACGGCAGCGGATGGGTGCGGTAGTGGAAACACCTGCTATCTATCTGGATATGACAGCCGAAGAGAATCTGAAGCAGCAGTACCGTGTGCTTGGTTTGCCCTCGTTTGACAGCATCCCCGAACTTTTGAAACTGGTAGGTCTGGAAGACACAGGAAAGAAGAGAGCCAAAAGATTTTCTCTTGGCATGAAGCAGAGACTAGGTATTGCCATTGCGCTGGCAGGTGACCCAGATTTCTTGGTGCTGGACGAGCCGACGAACGGTCTTGACCCGCAGGGCATCATTGAGATGCGTGAATTGGTTCTAAGGCTGAACCGAGAGAGACAGATTACTGTGCTGATTTCCAGCCACATTCTGGACGAGTTGTCCAGATTAGCGACCCATTACGGAATCATTGAAAAAGGCTGTATGGTAAAGGAACTGAGTGCCGAGGAATTGGAAGCTTCTTGCAGAAAATGTATGCGAATTGAAGTGTCCAACATGGTAGGCTTGACCCATGTGTTGGACAGCATGGCTGTTGATTACAAAACTATCTCTGATACACAGGCTGACATTTTTGCCAAGCTGAATATCTCTCAGTTGACCCTTGCTCTGGCAAAAGAGGACTGCGAGGTTCTTTCTATTGAGTCAAAAGATGAGAGCCTGGAAAGCTTCTTTATTTCTCTGACAGGAGGTGACGGCAATGCGTAAACTGTTGTCTGCCGATTCTTTCCGAATTTTTCGCAGCAAATGGTTCTGGTTATGCCTTGGGGGTATGTTAGCTCTGGCTGGGGCTTTTGTGACTATGCAGTATACCTCAATGGACTATACTGTTCCGTTGAGCCGAGTCATTTTCCTCCCTATGAGTTTCTATGGAATGGCAGTTGCAGCACTTGTTACCCTCTTCGTTGGAGAGGATTTTAGTGATGGATTTATTCGCAATAAAATAATCGCAGGATGTTCCAGATCCGCCATTTTTGCATCCAATCTGATTGTCAGTTGCCTTGCCTGTTTGATTATTTATTTGGTCATCACCCTTTTTACCGCTGCCGTGGGTTGCCTGTTGTTTGAGATTGATGTGTCTGTTTCTCGTTTTCTGCAATATTTGGTCTTAGGCATGGGTATGTGTCTGGGTTACAGTTGCATATACTGCACAATTACGATGGTTTGCGGAAACAAAACAACTTCCACCGTCCTTTGCATGGGTTTGGCCTTTTTCCTGTTGGTTGCCTGTCTACATACCAACCAGGTCATGATTCAGACTGAATATAAGGATGGAGTACTGAACCCCGCTTATGTGGATGGGTTTGCAAAGGCTGTTTATAGTGTTCTTCACGACTTGAATCCATCTGGACAAGCTGCACAGCTTTCTGCCATGGAAGTTTTTAAGCCCATTCGCTGTGTTCTTTGCGACCTCCTTTGGGTATTGATTGCTGGTGCAGGATGTGCTATTTTCAACCGAAAGAATATTCAGTAAATTCCAATTTGTCGGTCAGTTTAATAACATAAAAAACACCCTATGGCATTTGCCATAGGGTGTTAAATTTTTTAGTCAATCGGCTTCATCGTGGGGAACAGGATAACCTCGCGGATGGTGTCGGCGCCGGTGAGTAGCATCACGCAGCGGTCGATACCCATGCCCATGCCACCCGTGGGAGGCATACCGTACTCCAGGGCGTTGAGGAAATCCTCGTCCAGCATTTCGGTCTCGTCGTCGCCGCGCTCACGCTGCTCCGCCTGCTTGATAAAACGCTCACGCTGATCGATGGGATCGTTCAGCTCGGAGTAGGCGTTGGCCAGCTCGCTGTGGCACACGAACAGCTCGAAGCGCTCGGTGACGCGAGGATCCACGGGGGACTTCTTGGTCAGGGGAGAGACCTCCACGGGGTACATGGTGATGAAGGTGGGCTGAATCAGCTTCTCCTCCACGCGCTGATCGAAGCAAGCGTACAGCGCATTACCCCAGGTAGGCTCGGCGGCGTCGGACAGCTCCACGCCGATGGCCTTGGCGGCGGCCACAGCCACGGCGTCGTCGGAGATGGTGTCGAAATCGATGCCCACGTACTCCTTGACGGCTTCCACCATGGTCAGGCGGCGCACG
>JAZRBJ010000018.1:0-64969 GCA_045635065.1 Faecousia sp.
ATTCCTTCAAACCTTGGGAAGAAAACTTCAGCAAGGGTCTATACCTTGCTGGCATTGAATGCACGGATGATGCATACGCACCAGATGGGTGGACAAAATGGACGATTCCAAGTTATGAGTATCTTTGTGTAGAGGTTGAGAACGAAAGCACTTTTTTGGATGTGCTGGATTATTTGAATACAAACAGCATTGCCTTGGTAGGTGCTGTCCATGACTTTACTTGCCCATCGAGTGGAAAAAACTATATGTATTTTCCGATAAGAGCGCTTTGACAAATTCCAATTTGTCTAATAGTTTAGAGCAGACAGGAATCTCCTGCCTGCTCTTTTTTTGTTACATATCAAATGCAGGATTCATATAATAAACATTTTTCTGATTTAATTTCTCACGCAGTAATTGCATTGCCTCACCGAATCTCTGGAAATGGATTATCTCCCGCTCACGAAGGAACTTTATAACATCGTTAACATCTGGATCATCGCTTAAACGCAGGATGTTGTCATAGGTAACTCGAGCTTTTTGTTCGGCTGCCAGATCTTCTGTTAAATCCGCTATGGGATCACCCTTTACCTGCATGGAGGAAGCTGACCAGGGGAAACCGGAAGCGGCAGTGGGATAAACACCGGTGGTATGGTCAACAAAATAGGGAGCAAATGCAGAGTCTTGAATCTGGGAATCTTTCAGATTTCTCGTTAGTTGATGCACGATTGCGCCAACCATTTCCAGGTGGCCCAATTCCTCCGTGCCGATGTCTGTTAAAAGCCCTTTTAATTCGTCAAAGGGCATGGAATAACGCTGAGAAAGATAACGCAGGGAAGCGCCAAGCTCTCCATCAGGGCCGCCATATTGGGATATGATAATTGATGCAAGTTTAGGATTGGGTTTGTCAATTTTTACGGGGTACTGAAGCTTTTTATCATAAATAAACATGAATTATACCTCCTTGTTTTTGCTGTATTCCCAAGGCCACGGATCATCAAGCCAACGATATTTACCTTTGGAAAGCTCTCGATGGTTTAATGGGCCAATTTCTTCGGAATACTTTTTCATGCATTCTTGGTACATTTTTTGATAGGCTTGATATAATTCAACCGCTTCCATATCATCCCGATGCGTATCCAGGTAAAGAGCTAATTCTTGAATGGCAAAGGCAAGTACCTGCAATTCTGTTGTGGGAGTGATAGGTTTTTCACTATTATTGACCATTCCCATAAATGGTAGATCCAGTCCGGGGAACAGAGTTCCTCTAACAAGGCCAAATCTTGCTTCATATTTGGGAGGATTGTCTAACTGAAAGGGAACATAGGGGTTTGCAAGAGGCGCCATTGCCGGCAATTTTCCCTCTTTTCCTGTTTCACGTTGATTTATTTGATTCAAGGCCGATTCCTCCTTAAGAATTTTAGAACTGTGTCGTTCCGTGTCATTCTATGTAAAAACATAGGAATTGGTTCATATCATATAATTTACACATAAGTTTATAGGGGAGGGGATTATCCTTGAAATATAAATTAACATGGGCAACCATGATACCGATCTATTTAACTGTTTTTATTGTGTGCTTATGCATTACTGTAACAGGAAGTAAAATTGTAACCATTTTCGCTGAGAATACGCAGTTACCGGATAGAACCTGCATAATAATTGATGCAGGTCATGGCGGTGTGGATGGGGGAGCCACTTCATGTACCGGTGTACTTGAGAGTCAATTTAATCTTGAAATTGCAATTCGACTGAATGATCTGCTTAGGCTGTTGGGATATCCGACGCAAATGATTCGTGAAACCGATATATCTGTTTACACGGAAGGTCAGACCATAGCGGCTAAAAAGGTATCTGATTTGAAAAACAGAGTAAATACAGTAAATCAGACTAAAAATGCATTGTTAGTCAGTATTCATCAAAATTACTTTGTTCAGAATCAATACAGCGGTGCGCAGGTGTTCTATCCAAACAATGATGAAAGTAAATTGCTGGCAACAGAGTTGCAGAAACAGTTAATAGCAAGTCTAAATACGGGCAGCCAACGGAAAGCAAAAAAAGCAAGTGGAATCTACTTAATGGATCATATTAAAACCACAGGTATTCTGTTAGAGTGCGGATTTATTTCCAATCCCGTTGAGGAAGCGAGATTGAGAGATTCAACTTATCAAAAACAGCTATGTTGTGTTATTTCTTCAGTTCTGAGCAATTTTCTTGACCGAAGGTATGTTGGTTGATATAATAACAGTATACTAACAGGAGGAAACAAACATGGCAAAAACAAAAACCGTTTATTACTGTACATCCTGCGGAAACGATACGCCCAAGTGGCAGGGTAAATGTCCTGCCTGCGGAGAATGGAATACCTTGGTAGAACATACGGAAAGCAATCATGTTGCCAAGGGTAATTTGGGCAGGGGAGAAGAACAACGAAAGGCGCAATCCGTTTCTGAGCTTGTGTGTGGCTCGGAGAGCCGTTTTACAACCGGCATTCATGAACTGAATCGTGTTTTGGGTGGCGGGGCTGTAGAAGGCAGTCTGGTCCTTGTGGGTGGTGCGCCGGGAATTGGAAAATCCACCTTGCTTCTCCAAATTTGCAACCAGCTTTGCGCAGAAAAAACGGTTTTGTATGTTTCCGGTGAAGAAAGCGAATCTCAAATTAAGATGCGCGCCAGCAGATTAAATGTGAATGCACAGTCGCTGTATGTTCTTTCTGAAACAAGATTAACTGATGTGCTGGGGTCTGTAGATGATTTGAAACCGGATGTGCTGATTGTTGACTCCATTCAAACCTTATATTGTGATGACAATGAATCTTCCCCCGGCAGTGTTTCTCAGGTTAAGGATTGCACAATGGCGCTGATGCGTCTATCCAAGACTTTTGGAATTACCGTATTTGTGGTTGGCCATATTAATAAAGACGGGAATATTGCCGGTCCAAAGGTTTTGGAGCACATGGTTGATTGTGTTTTATACTTTGAAGGTGATCCCAACAGTGCATACAGGCTTTTGCGTGCAGCAAAAAACCGTTTTGGATCTACCAATGAAATTGGCGTGTTTGAAATGAAGAATACGGGTCTTGTGGAAGTGCCCAATCCTTCTCAAATGCTTCTTTCCGGTAGACCGGAAGGTGCCTCCGGAACCTGTGTTGCCTGTGTTATGGAAGGTACTAGACCCATTTTGGCTGAAGTACAAGCGTTGGTCGCCAAGTCTGCATTTAATGTACCCAGAAGAACATCGGATGGATTTGACTATAATCGTGCTGCATTGCTCCTGGCCGTTGCAGAAAAAAGAGCCGGTGTAAAGCTGAGTGATTTTGATGCCTACATTAATGTAATCGGCGGCTTGCAATTGGATGAACCCGGCGCTGATTTACCTATAATCCTTGCGGTTGTATCCTCCTACAGGGATGCTGTGATTCCGGGAGATTTGATTGCCGTTGGAGAAGTTGGATTGACAGGGGAAATAAGAGGCGTTTCCAACATGGAGCAAAGGCTTGCGGAAGCAGCCAGATTGGGATTTACGAAATGTATCATTCCAAAATTCGGTACTGATAAAATAGCAATTCCCACAGGGATGAATGTTTTTCGCGTTCGAAACCTACGGGAAGCCATTGAAATTGCTATGTAATTGGTTCATAGTGTAAACCATCAGTTTAGTTACATCAAAATACCCGCCATTGTAAATTAATCCGGGCCTGTTATGATTCAAATAACGGGCCCGGAGCGCATTATATAGGAGATTATGTATGGAAATTGGAAAACAAATTAAAGATCTGCGGCAACGTAGAGGCATAACCCAGGAAGATATGGCACAGCAGCTTGGTATTACGGCACAGGCTGTCAGCAAGTGGGAGAGGGGAGTGACTGCACCGGATATTGCTCTGCTGCCGGATATTTCCGCTTATTTTGGTGTGAGTATTGACGAGTTATTTGCGCTTTCAGACGAAACACGGATGGAGCGGATTCAAAATATGCTTTGGGATGTTCGCTATCTACCCCAAGCAGATGTAGATGCTTCCCGTGAATTTCTGCTAGAGAAAGCAAAACGGGAACCGAACAACGGTAGACCCTTAGAGCTGCTGGCGGATATGGAGAATCATATTGCCCGAGAGCATCAGTCTAAAGCAGCCGAATATGCTATGAAAGCGCTCCGGCGGGATCCATCGCTGCGTAATGCATATGGTGAATTGATTTATGGAATGAACGGCAAAATTGCTGACTGGAACGGAGCCAGTCATTATCAACTTATTGATTTTTATGAAGGCTTTATCAAGGAGCATCCCGATTGTAGAAATGCGTATTTAGACATCATGGATCAGCTGCTTGATGATTATCGGATTGAGGAAGCAAGAATCTATTGCTCTAAACTTGCAGAATTTGATCATAGCTATCGGGTTTTACTTTATAAAGGTAAAATTGCCTGGCAGAACGGAAATCGAAATGAAGCTTTTTCGATATGGGCAGATATGGAGAAAAAATTTCCAAACGAATGGTGTGTTTACCACAATATAGGTGATTATTTGCTTCGTGACGGACAAAATGAGAAGGTCGCGGCATACTATCGAAAGGCGATTGACATTCAAACAGCGCCCAGATACACAGATCCATTTGAGGCACTTGCACAATTTTACGAACGAATCGGAGATTACAATGCTGCGATTTCCGTTTTGGAGGAGGATCTTGTGGTTTTTGATAAGGAATGGGACTTTACCGATGGCGAGTCTGCGGATGTGATTCGCCGCGAAATAGCTCGATTAAAAAAGAAATCAGAAGATGAATAAGGATGGGGCAGCGCTAAGCTGCCCCGTTTGCTTATTCATCCGTAAAATCCAATTTGGAGAGGGGATTTGCCTCTGCTGCAATCTTAAGCTCTGTATTTTCAATGTGGGTATAAATCTGTGTTGTATTCAGATTTTCGTGTCCCAGTACCTCTTGCACAGTCTTTACATCCACACCACCGGATAGCATCATGGTTGCGGCGGTATGGCGGAGTTTATGAGCGGAAAATTGCGTGGAATCCAAGCCTGCCTGCAGCAATGCTTTCTTTACCAGACGATGAACTGCAGTTACGCTGATTCTGTTATTATCTCTAGAGCCAAAAAGCGCCCGATTATCAGTTAAAACCTTTTTGTTTCGCTCCGGAAGATAGGCATCAATTGCCTTTCTGCATGCGGTTCCAAAATATACAAAGCGCTCTTTATTACCTTTACCGACCACGCGGATACGATCTTCATATACATCTGTTAAATTAAGTCCTACCAATTCACTGCGACGAATGCCACAGTTGAGAAACAGCATAAGGATCGCATAATCCCGCTTTTCGTTTTGTCCCTCCACACTGCGCAGTAGGGCAGAGGACTGTTCCAAAGTCAGGTATCTGGGCAAGCTTTTTCTTAGTTTTGGATATTCCAGTTCTGCAACCGGATTTTCCTCTAATTGTTTTGTTCGTATGGTTAAGTATTTAAAGAATGATTTAATGGCAGAAAGTTTTCTGGATCTGGAAGCCGGTTCTATCCCAAAATCCGTTACCGTGGATTCCGGGTTTAAAGGACGGTCGTTTGCAAGATATGATAGAAAATCAAAAACATCTGATGTTGTGATTCCTTTGATAAAATCCAGATCAATATCTTTAATAGGAATATCTTCAAGAGGCGTATTCATGGGCATATCATTGCGCATAAGCCTGATAAAACGCAGGAACATCCTTAGGTCCAGGTAGTATTCCGAGATTGTGCGGGGTGATTGCCCTTTGATATTTTCATGATAAGTTAGAAAATCACGCAATATTTGAGGTATATCTGTGTATTTTTTCATTAAAAAGTCCTCCAAAAGTATGTTTGAATTATTAGTACAATTATATACGAACAAATGTGCAATTGCTAAATTATCATACTATCAACCGGGGCGAGGTATAATATGTCGGTTTGTATCAATTTATGAGATTTTCGCTGATTGCGGGAAATATGGTGATTGCACCGGATTATTCATTAGGTGAGCCAGGTTAAGAATTTATGCAACAGTGATGAATTGACGAAATTATGCGGTTCTATAGAAATGTATTGTATGTCTTCACTTGGAACAATATAATTATTATATAAATCAGAAGATGATTTTAAACTAAAATAATATAGGTAGCTGGATGATCTGCGTAATGTATTCAAATATTACATTTTTATTTATAATTTGTATCAAATAAAAATACTGCAGGCGATCCTGGCAAAACAAGGCGAAAAATAGGCCCGTGCATACCTATAAACCTATCTTGGCATTATTATAGCATAAACTTACCGCGAACGCAACAAAATTTTTATTTTGTTGCGTTCGTTATGTTTAACCGTATATTATAAGCCTACAGCGATAATTTCTGCCTTTCGCTTCCCTCTTGCTAAAGCAAGGAATTAAATTCCGAAATATCTTTACTTTTACAGCAAATATATGTAAAATAATATTATCTTGTTCCCGGAGGAAATTACTATGAGCATAAAAAGAATTGGAGTATTAACGAGCGGCGGTGATGCGCCCGGCATGAATGCATGTGTTCGCGCTGTTGTCCGTACTGCCCTACACCATGGTGTGGAGTGTTACGGTATTCGCCGCGGATATAACGGTCTGATCACCGGTGATATCATTCGTATGGATGAAAATAGCATTGCTCATATTATTAATCGCGGCGGTACTGTGCTTCGTACCGCCCGCAGTAAGGAGTTTATGACCGAAGAAGGTCAGCGCAAAGCGGTTTCTACCTGCAGATTTCTCGGGTTGGAAGGTATTATTGCCATCGGCGGTGACGGTACTTTCCGCGGTGCCAAAGCCCTTTCCCAGTATGGTATCAATGTAGTTTGTATTCCCGCAACCATCGACAATGATATCTGTTGCACAAATTACTGCATCGGTTTTGATACTGCAGCCAATACCGCCATCGAATGTATCGATAAACTGCGCGACACCATGCAATCCCACGAAAGATGCTCTGTAGTTGAGGTTATGGGCCGTAATGCTGGCTTCCTCGCTATGTATGTGGGCCTGGCTGTTGGCGCTACTGCAGTTCTGGTTCCGGAAGATCCTTTTGATTTTGAACGTGATGTGATTGAAAAAATTCGGCAAGCCAGATTAAACGGCTTTACCCACTATATGATCGTTGTTGCTGAAGGCGTAGGCTCTGCCGCAGATATTGCAAAACAAATCAAGGAAACCATCGATCTGGATCCCCGCGTTACCGTTCTTGGTCATATTCAGCGTGGTGGCTGCCCTACCGGTCGAGATCGCGTGAATGCGACCAAAATGGGATTCCTAGCAGTTGAGCTGCTTCTGGAAGGCAAGACAAACCGGATTGTTTGCACCAACGAAGGAAGTTATGTTGATATTGATATCGAGCAAGGCTTGGAAATGAAAAAAGGCATTCAGAAGATGGAAGTCGATGTTCTTAGCGCTATGACAGGTATCTAACTCCCCTACTCTATAATAAAAGACTGTCGATTCATTTGTGGATCGACAGTCTTTTTATGCCTTGGGGTGGCATTTTGCATATACAGATTTCAATTTCTGATTGATTAGTTGCGTGTACAGCTGAGTAGAAGAAATATCACTATGTCCCATCAGTTCTTGCACAGAGCTTAGGTCGGCGCCGTTTTCCAGAAGATGTACTGCAAAGCTGTGACGCAGCGTGTGAGGCGTAATCTCCTTTTCGATGTGTGCCATGTTCTGATAGTGCTTCAAGATCTTCCAAAATCCCTGACGACTCATTCTAATGCCGTTAATATTTACAAATAGGGCTGTTTCCTTAGGATCAGATACCAATGCGCTCCGGGCGTTATCCAGATAAGCATTCAATGCGCGCGTTGCGGCAGGATACAGAGGGATCATTCGCGTTTTCTTACCACCGCTGCATTTAATAATACCAACATCCAGATTCACATCTGTCAGATCAAGCTTAATCAGTTCTGTAACACGAACACCAGTGGCGTACATGACCTCCAGCATTGCTTTGTCCCGGTAGCCCTTAGCATCCACGCAGGCAGGCTGAGCCAGAAGAAGCTCAATTTCACGACCGCATAAAATCTGGGGCTGTTTCTTCTCTCCCCTGGTAACATGAATATCTACTACAGGAGTGGATTCCAGAAAGCCGGTAGAAACAACATAAGAATAGAAATTCTTAAGGCTGGCTAAGGTACGGGAAACAGTTGCACCGGATCTGCCGCTGTTTTCCAGCTGGTCTAAGTAATGACTGATATTTAGTTGTGTAGCATCCACAACATCGATCTGCTCGGATTCCTTCAGCCATTGACTGAACTGACGGATATCACGCATATATGATGAGATCGTGTTAGTTGATGCCTGTTTTACCTTTGTAAGGTAATTTTCATAGGCACGAACTAAATCCAACATAAAATGCGACCCTTCCCCTTACGAATTAAATAATTGCGCCAAATAAGGCGAAATATAATGATAATCCAACAACCGAACAACAAAACACAGCGTTGCATAAATAATGAAATTCTGATCAAAACATCTGCGGGCAGAATATCTATTCTTCATATAAAACAGTGCGCAAATAAAAAGAACCAGAAAATCAGAAAAAAGCAACAGGAAGCACACAAGCCAATCTCCTGCGATAAACGTCATGCGTAGAGCCTGTAAAATCAAGCCGACACAAAATGTTTTAAAATAAAAATACAGGTAAACCGGCAGTGACCTTCTGTAATATGTTGAAACGGAAATCAGAAAAACAGGAAAAATCGCAATTAATAACGAAACGATCGACATGCGCCTTGAACTGGCAGCAAGCATCAAAGAAGAAATAGACGAAACAAGCTCTTGCGTTGCAAGAAAGCTTGAAGAATAACCGAGAATGAAAACTATAAAAACAATGTCCCAATTGGGATAACGAAAATGATAGGAACCTCTTACTTTGTTGTACATGTAAACCCCTTACTGCATTCGTATAGATAAATGCACCGCAGCAGATATACATAACAAACACGTACAACGCAATAATGCATGAATACTATACCTTAAAAACCCTTGAATTTCAAGCACTTTCAAACTTTTTATGTATTTTTGTAAATTATGCTGATTTTTTATGTAAACATCATTATGTAAACTTCAGTAACTGATTTTATTATTTTAACGCCATAAACGCCGTAAAATGCAATATGCTGTGCCGTTCTAAAGATAAGGCCACAAAATATAGAAATGAATGAAATCCTGCATTTTCTTACGAGTGAGTAAATATCATTTACCCACTCGCGTATTTTTGTACAATTTAACCATTTCTCACTTTGTATTTTACAGGTTTCCTTCCGCTTCTTTTATTAATTCCTACAATACAAGCGGCAAAACTACTTGTGAATACCGTTAGTACACCTAAGATAAGATTTTGGAAATTTCCGTCTCTTACCAGCAGCACATATAAAAAAATGATAACACAGCACGACGCTGCGTGAATCAGAGCCGCTACCATCTTTTTAAACGCTGATTTACGGCATGTAAACAATGCTCCTGCTGTTACCGCCAGCACACGAATGATCAACGACAGGATTGGCAGCCTGTCCATTGACATCCATTCTGAATTGATCAAGTATGTAATCAGTAATGCGCCAAATAGAAAGCACATTACACTAATCAAAAGTCCCACAGCAATTATGGAGATACCCGCATTCTTGTTTTTGAGATGTATCATTGTCCCCTCCCCTTTCATTACATCTTATTCTTATACATAATAAAAATACCGGGACAGAATAAATCTGTCCCGGTTAAGCCGAGGGGATACATTATTTTGACATTTGCTCTTTCATGGCATTCAACAATGCAAGAGATTCCTCCTTGGTAGGCGCAACAACTGTGTAGTAGAACTTAACTTTCGGCTCTGTACCGGAGGGTCGAACAATCACACTTCCCTGATTGCCCAGAATATATTCCAGAACATTGGATTTAGGCAATTCAATCAACGATTCTGCGCCGGTAATCAGATCCCGAGAAATGCTGCTACGGTAATCACGAACAACGGTGATCTTAGCGCCGCCGATTTCCTTAGGAATATCGTCACGCAAATCCGCCATAATCCTTGCCGCCTTTTCCATAGCATCAGCGCCCTTCAATTCCACGCTTTGCACATGCGCAAGGTACTGACCATAAGTGGCATACAGGTCGTCGAGAGCATCCAGGATTGTTTTTCCCTGAAGCTTCAAAGATGCAGCCATTTCGCAAACAAGCATGGAGGCAACAACAGCGTCCTTATCACGGGCATAGGTACCTTTTAAATAACCGCAGCTTTCTTCGAAGCCAAAAATATATTTATATGCTTCATCCTTTTCTTCCAAAGCGAGAATCTCACCGCCAATATATTTAAATCCGGTAAGAACACACTTCATGGTTACTCCGTAATGTTCTGCAATGCGGTCTGCAAGTGGAGAAGAAACAATGCTTCGAACAACGATTGCACCCTGGGGAATATCGTTTTTGAGGCTGCGTGCTTTCAGTATATAGTCCATAAGCAAACAGCCCAATTCATTGCCGGAAAGCTTCTTATAGCCATCAGAGCTGGGAACGGCAATGGCAACTCGGTCACAATCGGGATCCGTGCCGAGGATCACATCACAAGGCACACAATCAGCAACCTTATAGCTTTCGTTCAGGGCTGCATCGGTTTCAGGGTTAGGATATTCACAGGTCTTAAAATCTCCGTCAGGCTTTTCCTGGACCTCCACAACCGAAATATTGACATTTAGCCGTCCAAGCACTTGCCGAACTGGTTCATTGCCGGTACCGCAAAGAGGCGTATAGACAATGTTAAGACCTGCAGATTTAAGCATTTCGGCGTCTACGGCTTCATTTAGAACGGTTTGATAATATTTCTCCCAAACATCTTGCCCGATGAAGGAGATCAGCCCGTTTTGCATATATTCTTCAAAGGATTTTATTTCCGGAATGAAATAGGGAATTTCAGAAATCTTATCGGTGACAATCGCTGCAGGCTCGTCTGTCATCTGGCAACCATCTGCGCCGTAGCATTTCACGCCATTGTATTCACCCGCATTATGGCTGGCGGAAATAACAATGCCGCAGCCGCATTTCAGTTCCCGGACGGCGAAGGAAAGCATAGGTGTCGGCGCAAGCCTGTCGTATAAACAGGTATGAATACCCGCCTCGGCAAAAGCGACAGCGCAAACCTCAGCAAACAGCCGGGAGTTATGGCGGGAGTCATATCCAATTGCGGCTCGTTGGGGAAGCTCGGTGGAAGACAGCCATGCAGCCATGCCCTGGGCAGCCCGGCGGACAGTATAACGGTTCAACCGATTGCTTCCAATACCCATTATGCCGCGCATGCCTGCAGTACCAAATTGAAGGTCACCGGAAAAACGGCTTTTCAGCTCTTCATCATTTGTTGCAATTCCTTGCAATTCATTTCTCTCAACATCCAGCAAAGGTGCTTTGCACCATTGTTCATACCTTTGCATATAATTCATAAAACAGACCTCCCTTGTTTTAAAAAACAGCTCAAATAAATTTGAGCTGTTTTTTATGTTTCAATCAAACCTCAGCGCTGATGTTGGAAACACCGGACTTCTTTTCCTGTGCTTCAGCCAGAGCTCTAAACTTGGAACGGGTCTCACGAACCTCATCCAAGGACTGTGCAATTGCCTCTTCGGTGCGGCGAAGGGCGTCATCCATATAGTCATTGCTTGCTTTGCGCAGCTCTGCCATACGAACCTGTGTCTGCAGCACCATCTCCTGGCACTGACGCTTGGCTTCCTGATAAATGGACTCCTGGGAAACCAGCTCCGCTGCCTTTTCCTGTGCCTGGCGAACAATACCCTCTGCCTCACGACGGGCCTGACCAATTAATTCATTGCGGGACTCTACGATAGCGCGGGACTGCTTCAACTCTGTAGGCAGCTGTGCAATGATCTCGTCCAGCATATCCAGAAGCTTATCGCGCTCCACAATGCATTTATCAGCGCCCAGGGGCAAAGATCTTGCATCCTGAATAGTGTCATACAATACGGTAATAATGTCTTCAATGTGTTGCTCGTTCATTTCGTTATCCTCCTTGACGGATATTTTTTATTCTTTGTTTAAACTCGGGTATGATTTGTTCCGGTAAGAAATCAGAAAGGTCAACATCGTAGCTTCCAAGTTCCTTCACTGTACTGGAACTCAGATACATATACTGATGCTCAGCAGTAAGGAACATGGTATCTAAGGTAGGGTTGATCTTATGGTTGATCAAGGCCATCTGGAATTCATTTTCAAAATCGGAACCCGCTCGCAAACCTTTTACAACGACACAACTGCCTTTTTGTTTTGCATAATCAGCCAGCAATGCATCCGATGAATCTACCTCAACATTGGGAAGATCAGAAGTTACCTTACGGATCATTTCTACCCGCTCATCCCGTGTAAACATAGGAGATTTGCCGGAATTAATCATTACGCAAACAATTAAGCGATCAAAGATATTGGATGCGCGTTGAATAATATTCAAATGACCACTGGTGATTGGATCAAAGCTTCCCGGATAAATTGCAATTTTCATAATGGAAACCTTTACTCTTCTTTTCGGTAAACCGTAAGATAGGTTTTTCCGTATTTATAATCTTTTGAACGAGTAAACCCGTCAAAATCCAAGGAAAGAGCCTTCTCAATCGGTCGTTCTGCAATTATTATACCACCAGATTGCAAAATGTCAATTTCCGTAACAATTTTTAATGAATTTTCTAAAAAATCTTCTGCATAAGGCGGATCCAGTAAAATGATATTAAATTTATCCTTTGTGGTGGTCAAATAGGTTTTATAATCATTTTGTACAACAGTGGCTTGATTTTCCATTTTTGTGCGGCGAATATTTTCTTTTATAAGATTGCAGGCATCTTTTCGCACATCCACAAATACAGTGCGCTCTGCTCCCCTGCTGATGGCTTCCAAGCCCAACTGTCCGGTACCGCCAAAAAGGTCCAGTACCTTTGCACCGGGAAGATCAAACTGGATTATACTGAATAACGCTTCCTTTACACGGTCAGCAGTAGGTCTGGTAAGAAATCCATCCGGGGTTTTTAACGAAATGCCTTTCGCTTTTCCGGCAATAATTCTCATAGCATCACCTGTTATCAATGATAATGTTTATATACGGACATTGCAGCATCTTTTGGTAGAATGCGCTCCAATTCAGGCACAGTTGCAGAAGAAATCTCACGCAAAGATCCAAAATGTCTCAAAAGGTCCTGTTTTCTTTTGGCTCCAATTCCGGGAATAGAATCCAATTCAGAATAACGAAGCCGCTTGCTTCTTAATTTACGATGATACGAAATTGCAAATCGGTGGGTTTCCTCTTGGATATTTCCAATAAAGGAAAAAACTGATTGATTGCAATCAATGGATATTTCCATTCCGTCGGGAGACACAAGCGCCCTGGTTCTGTGCCGGGAATCCTTAACCATACCAAATATGGGAACAGCAAGATCGAACAGTTTCAATATTTCAGCGGCGACTTTGGCATGCCCAACACCGCCGTCAATAAGAAGCAAATCCGGCTGCTCAGAAAAACCCTCATCCCCATTCTTCAGGCGTTCAAATCGACGGAATAAGGTTTGACGCATGGATGCGTAATCGTCTTGATCGGTCAATTCCTTAATCTTAAACCGCTTATAGTCCTTCTTAGAGGCTTTCCCGTTGACAAATACAACCATTGCAGAAACGATATCCGTACCGGAAATGTTGGAAATATCGTAGGATTCGATTCGTTTTAGCGGAGATATTACTAACATCTTTCCCAAAAGCTCCAGAATTGCAGCGGTTTTTTCATCATATCCTGTTACCCGCTGCGCCTCTTCCAAAGCATTCTGGCAGGCGATGGTTACAAGCTTGCGCTTATCTCCCCTTTCGGGAACAACCAAACGCACGGCATGACCCGCTTTTTCTGCAAACAAAGTTTCCAGCAATTCTTCGTCTTCAAAGTGGAATGGATAATAGATATATTGGGGGAATGTTTCCCGGGAAATATAATATTGCTTAACAAGGCTGGATAGTGCCTCTTCCTTGTTCTCCTGGAATGAAATAATATCATATTCCTTTTCCAGCAGATTGCCCATGCTGTAATGAAGCACGGAAAAGCACGCCTTTGTTTCTGTCTGATCAAAGCCAATTACATCTGTATCTGCTCTGTGCAAAGCGGTAACAAGCTGTTTTTGCCCTAAAGATTCCACAGCGATAAGTCTGTCACGCAGCATAGCCGCCAGTTCAAAGTTCATTTGATCTGCCGCGCTAATCATTTGACTGCGAATTTCTGATGCAACCTGCTTATAGTTTCCGGAAAGAAGCTGCCTAGCCTGCTCAATACACTCCCTGTATGCATCGCTACTGCAACTTTCCATACACCAGCCGGTGCATTGATTCATGTGATAATTCAGGCAGGGCCTGTCTTTCCCAATATCCCTGGGGAACACTTTTTTACATTTCGGTAGCTTTAATGTGGTTAAAAGAATATCAACGATCCCCTGGGTGGTGCTTCGGCTTCCGTAAGGACCAAAATAAAGCGCCCCATCTTTTGAGATTTTGGATGAGAGTTGTAAACAAGGATATGGGGATTTAATATCAAGGCGAATGTACGGAAAGCCCTTATCATCCTTTAACAGTATATTGTATTTCGGCATATACTGTTTGATTTGCGCACACTCCAAAATGAGCGCCTCAAATTCAGAGGACGCAACAATAACATCAAATTCATTGATATTGGAGACCATCAATCTGGTTTTGCGGGAATGAGAATCGGAATCCAAAAAATACTGGCTGACCCGGTTTCTAAGCTTTTTTGCCTTGCCGACATAAATGACTTTATTCTGTTTATCCCGCATGATATAAACGCCCGGAGCCATGGGCAAACTATGGGCTTTCGTCTTCAATTCATCAAAAGTCATAGACATCACCGAAAAAACCGCCTCAGTTCTTAATGTACTGAGGCGGTAATGCTTAAAATATATCTTTTTGCAGAAGGGCTTCCAATGCGTCAACCGCTTGTTCAGCATCAGAGCCGGAAGCAATCAGGGTAACCATACTGCCGGAAACAACACTCAGGGACATAATTCCTAAAAGGCTTTTTGCGTTCATCTTCCGATTACCGGATTCCAGCCAAATATTGGACTCAAATTCATTGGCCTTCTGAACGAAGTATGTCGCTTGCTTATTATGCAGGCCGGATTCGCAGCGGACAACAACATCCTTGTTAATCATAGCTTTATACTCTCCTTAATGCTTGATACAATTAATATCAAACTTAACTCTATATATCATAGCAAATATATTGGAATTGTCAACCGCTTTAACCGGAGAATGCAGAAAAACAGAAAACAAATTTCCGACATGAATCACAAAAATTCAGCAATAGTGACACCGTCCTCACCTTCCCCGTAAACACCAAGCCTGAACTTTTTTACAAATTTATTCTTTCGCAATGCTTGCTGTACTGCAGTTCGTAAAACACCGGTGCCTTTTCCATGAATAATGCGAACTGATTGCAGGTTGGAACGCATGGCTTCATCCAGATACCGCTCCAAAACGCAGATCGCCTCCACAGAATCCATGCCACGAAGATCAACCTCACTCGACATAGCTGCCATCTTCATTTCTCTGCCGGAATGGGCGGGACGATCACCCTTTTCCTTATAAGGATTTATATTTTCCATCAAATATACTTCATCCGGCTTTGCATTCATCTTCAAAATGCCAGCTTGGAGCTGATAGGTGCCGTCTTTATTGATGGCAATTACGCTGGCTTTTGTTCCCAGCTTCAGCAGCTCCACCGTATCGCCAATCATAATCCCTCTGGAGGGCGCAGGACGGTCCTGTACGGCATTTTCTGTTCTAAGCTTATTCTGCGCATCGTTCAGATTTCTGCGCAGCTCAGCCTGTCTCTGATTGATGCCATTGAGATCTGCATTTTCTGTTAACTGTTTCTTAATTGCCTTCAGCTCTTCCGAGGCGGCATTGGCGGCAATTCTTGCATCTTCAATAATTCCGCGAGCCTCTTCCCTGGCTTTTTCCAGTGCTTTTTCCCGTTCAATTTGAATTTGCCGGTTAAATTCTTCGTTTTGAATCTTGATTTTTACTGTTTCCTTATGAAGACGCTCCGCCTCTGCTCTGGCAGTTTCCATTTGCTGACGCTGCTGCTCCAGCTGGGTAAGAACATCTTCAAAATCCTTATCGTTTTTACCAACAAGATCCAATGCTTCCTTCAAAATGTCCTCACTCAAGCCAAGTTTCCGGGAAATGGCGAACGCATTGGATTTGCCCGGGATACCAATAAGCAGTTTATAAGTAGGCTGCAATGTTTCCACGCTGAATTCACAGGATGCATTGATGACACCCTTTGTACGCATGGCAAACAGCTTTAATTCTGCATAATGGGTGGTAGCAATCACTCGACTTCCCATTTTCCTGCAAAATTCGATGAGGGCAATGGCAAGAGCGGCGCCTTCTGCCGGATCAGTACCTGCTCCAAGCTCATCGAAAAGAACCATGGTTCGGTTATCGCACTCTGCAACGATGTCTACAATTGTGCGCATATGGCTGGAAAAAGTGGACAGGCTTTGGGCGATGGATTGCTCATCGCCAATATCCGCAAGAATGGCATCAAAGGTGGAAAGCTCACTTCCGTCCCCTGCCGGAACATGCAAACCGCATTCTGCCATCAAAGTAAACAAGCCAACGGTTTTCAAGGTAACTGTTTTACCACCGGTGTTGGGGCCGGTGATGATCATGGAATCAAAATCCGTGCCAATATGCAAGGAAATAGGCACAACCGTTTTTTTGTCGATCAACGGGTGACGGGCATTACGAAGCAGAACTCTGCCCTCATTGTTCATTTTTGGCTCCCAGGCACACATTCTATAGGAAAGCTTTGCTTTTGCAAAAATTACATCCAGGGTAACAAGCATTTTATAATTTAGACGAATGCCTTCTGCATGGGCCGCGACTTCGGCAGAAAGTTCCGCCAAGATCCGCTCAATCTCCCGTTTTTCCTTGATTTCCAGCTCCCGAAGCATGTTGTTGGCATTCACGGCAGACATCGGCTCCACAAAATAAGTAGATCCGGTAGCGGAAACATCATGTACCATTCCGGGAATATCATTTTTACATTCACTTTTTACAGGAACTACATAACGGCCCTGGCGAATGGTAATAATAGGTTCTCTTAAGAATTTGGAATAGGTCGGAGAAGAAATGATTTTTTGCAGGCCATCACGAATTTTTGCAGACTGAATCCGCATATGCCGACGAATGTCAGAAAGCTCAGGGCTGGCATTGTCTGCAATCTCTTCTTCCGAAAGAATAGCGCCAAATATCCTATCCTCCAAATACTTATTGGGTGATAACGCCATAAAGAAAGGATCCAATACAGTAGGAGCATCATCCTCACTGCGGTAAGAATGAATATTGCGGGTACAGCGAAGCACACCGGCCACAGCAAGTAATTCCTTAGGTTGCAGGCTCCCTCCCCTATCGCAGCGTTCCAATGAAGCATCCACATTTTGTACGCCGGAAAAATTAGGATTACCCTTTTTAGTGCATAGATCACCGGCAGCAGTTGTTTGTGTTTGCAATTGCTGTACTGTTTCCAAATCAGAATCCGGAACCAGATTCAGACAGGCTTCCTTGCCGTCAGCGCTGCCGGCGCACTCTGCAAGCATGAAAAGAACCTGGTCCAGCTCCAGCTTTTTCAAAGATTTAAGATATAGCTCTGTCATGATAAAACTCCTAATGTAAAGCCCTTAGACCAAAAATAATGATTTATAAAAATCCAGGGTTGAAAAGCCTCGCTCCAGTTGCGTGGATAAGTAAACTTCTGTCAAATGGGATAAGGACTCCATATCGGCATCCGGAATTTTAAAAGAGAAAAGCCGTTTGGGGTCACAATCGGCAATAAATCGCATGCCGTCCAGCATACTTGGTGTAACCGGAATGCGAAGTCCCTGTGAATAGGGATCGCGACACTTTCCGCACTCCAACATACCGGAAGAAACATCAAACCGATCTGGAACCGGATTTCCACACTGATTACATCCACTTAAATCCGGAAAATATCCGGCAAGGCATGCGCAACGGAACTCAAATACAGCTTTGACCTTCGCTTCGGATATTTCAGACCCGGAAAGAACAAATAAAGAATTCAGCACCAACGACAACAGCTGCGGATTGGGAATGTCCTCCTGGGAAATGACTTCTGCCACCTGTGCGAAATAGGTTCCCAGGGAAAGCTTTTGCAGTTCTCTGCGAAGTCCGTGAAACAATTCAACAGCATGCGCTTCGTTTACCGTATACATATCCCGGTATTCAAACAGTGTAAATTCACTGAGCGTCAGCAGCTGACAGGCAGCGGTATGGGGGCAGTTTTTTCTGCGCAATCCCCGTACTTTAACCGTCATTCTGCCACGATCTGAGGTTAATAAAGTAAGAAGTGCATCTCTATCCTTGTAATCCACTATTCTGAGTACCAGACCCCGAATCGTTAAATACATGTTTGTCCTCCATCCTGCGGGAATGATTGTACAGCAGATAAAATTCGGGCGCTCCGGTTTCCAGAAACAAGCTCCAATAATTCGTAGAATCCATGTAATCCCCTCCCATGGCTAGGATTTGCATAAATTGGGGGATTAGACATGGAAATTATTCGCTGTAACCAAAGTTGCGGATCAGAAAATCACTATCACGCCAGTTTTCTTTAACCTTAACCCAAGTAGTCAAAAACACTTGCGTACCCATGAATTTCTCGCAATCTGCCCGGGCCATGGTGGAGATTTTCTTCAGCATATCTCCTCTTTTACCGATAATAATGCCCTTATGGCTAGGTTTTTCGCAATAAATAGTGGCATCAATATCAATGATTCCATTATCCCGCTCGGAGAATTTGGTAATCTCAACCGCAGTACCGTGAGGTACCTCCCGATCCAGACACCAAAGCAGTTTTTCCCGAATAATTTCTGCCATAACCTGGCGTTCAGGCTGGTCGGTTGTTGTATCTGCAGGGAAAAGAAACGGACTGTCCACAGCAAATTTTTCGCAGACTTCCAGAAGGCTTTCCACTCCATCGCCTGTTTTTGCAGAAATGGGAATGATGGCATCGAAGGATGCCGCCTGGGAATAAAGAGCGATCACCCCTAAAAGCGCTTCTTTCTCCACGGTGTCGATTTTATTAATAACCAGAACTGTAGGACATTTTTTAGAGGTCAGTTGTTCGATTAGCCCCTCTTCCTGCGCACCGATATTTGCAACCGGTTCCACCACCAGAATTGTAAGATCCACATCGGAAATGGATTCCTTGGCAACATTAACCATGTAGTCACCCAGCTTTGTTCTGGGTTTATGATAGCCGGGTGTATCAACAAATACAAACTGGGTTTCATTTCGCTGAACAATACCGCAAATTCGGTTGCGGGTAGTTTGAGGCTTATTGGAAACAATGGCGATTTTTTCTCCGACCAAATAGTTTATCAGGGTGGATTTACCCACATTAGGGCGTCCGGCAATGGTGATCATTGCAGATTTTGTAGCCATATCATAACTCCTTTGATTCTATGTATCAGTTTCTTTTCAGTCCATGGATTTGTGAGGCTATGGACTCCTCTACACTGCGCATAAGCGCTTTGTCCTCTCCTTCATCCAGATGATCATATCCGAGAAGATGAAGCATGGAATGAATCGTCAGATAACCAACTTCTCTTTTAATGCTGTGTCCAAATTCTTTAGCCTGTGAAATGGCGCGCTCCAGGGATATAGCCATATCTCCCAAAGGACACCTGCCCGTCTCCGGATCCAGATATTCTTCCCAAATTTCCGGAAGCTGCTTGGGAACAAATTGAAACATGGGAAAGCTGAGTACATCTGTAGGCGCATCGATATCTCTGTTGGCCTTATTAATTGCATGAATCCCCTTGTCATTGGTGATCAGCACATTAATCTCGCAAGGCACATTGACACCTTCCTTATCCAATGTAGTTTCAATGCATTTTTTAATAACAGAAATCATTCCAGACCGGCGGAAGGTAAACACTTCAAATGAGATGTTAATTTTATATTTTGACATATTATCGTTTCCTTTGATGCTTGTTAGAATCTTCCTTTGCTGCTTTGCGATTTGCCCGTTCATAAGCATTGATAATGTCCTGAACAAGGGCGTGACGCACAACATCAGCGGATGTCAATTTGCAAATCGCAATATCATCCACACCTTCCAGAACGCGAATGGCATCCTTCAGTCCGGATGTTTTATCGCTGGGAAGGTCGATCTGGGTGATATCACCGGTGATCACCACCTTAGAACCAAAGCCAAGACGGGTAAGGAACATTTTCATCTGCTCACAGGTTGTGTTCTGGGCCTCATCGAGAATAATAAAACTGTCATCCAGGGTTCTGCCGCGCATATATGCAAGAGGCGCAACTTCAATGGATCCCCTCTCCTGGTACTTTTGAAAGGTTTCTCCACCGAGCATATCATACAGAGCATCATACAAAGGCCGTAAATAAGGGTCCACTTTGTTTTGCAGATCACCGGGCAAAAAGCCAAGTCTTTCACCGGCTTCCACCGCAGGTCTTGTCAGCACAATACGGTTTACTGTACGCTCACGGAATGCCGCAACAGCAGCCGCAACTGCCAAATAGGTTTTTCCCGTACCTGCGGGACCAACACCAATGGTAACCGTATTCTTGGCAATGGCCTTCATGTATTTTTGCTGACCGACGGTTTTCGCTTTAATGGGCTTACCCTTAGCCGTTATGCAAACCACATCCTTAGCCATTTCAGCAACCTGGGAATCATTTCCCTCCCGCACAAGAGTAATCAAATAACGAACTCTCTGTTCGTCAATTACTTCACCCTTGGACGCAAGGGACAGTAAGCCTTCCAGTGTACGGGCAGCTTTATCGACAGCTTCCTCATCACCGGTAATCTTCAGATCGGTTCCCCGGTTGACAATGGAAACCTGAAGACTTTCTTCAATTCTTCGAATATTTTCATCAAAAGACCCAAATACAACGATCAGATCCTCAACCCGATCTGCATTCACTATGCGTTCAATGATTTTTCCCATCTATAATCTCCTCTTTTTGCATTCTTCCAATCATCTCATGGCAAGAATACTGCCCATTGAATACCAGAATTTCATTTATGACATCCCAATTTTCCACCTTGGAAATAACCGTGCCGGAAAGCATTTGTTGTTTCAAATACGTTTGGGCGAAGGAAGACAGATCAAGGGGAAAATCCTGGGATACTGTTTGAATTTCATTTTCATTATACCCTGTCCAATGTTCAATAGCAAGTGAAACCGGAAGCATAAATCCTCCGGGAAGACGCAAAGTATATTCTTTATATATTTTAACACACTCCTGGGGTGAAATTCTACTGTTTCCCCATAATTTAATTCTAATTTTTCCAAATATAATTGAAAAACTTTGTTCTGAATCCTTATTCTCTGTTTTATCCGTATAATCCAAAGGTACAACCATAGAAAGATTTCGCAAAGTATTGGCATAAATCTCACCCTCAGCTTTTGTCGCCTGAATTACAAGTCCGCAGTCTGTGTACCCTGAAATCAACATTTCTCCTTTCTTGACCGCCTGGCCTTTCTGACACAGTAGATTTCCTTTTGTTGCTGTGCAGGACTGCACAACACCATCTACACCTGCAACGATACTGTAAATTCCGTCAGGAACTGTTTTTTGGTTATAATCCGTTTTTTCTGAAACAGAAATAACAGCTCTGCTGCCGTAGGTATTGATCCCCGCCCATTGCAGCTGCGGCATAGCTTCAAGCAGCTTGTTTTTCATTTGCTCGCTTCTGATCTCGCTGCGGGAGGAAAAGAATTGAATACCGCAGGTCTGTGCATTTTCCAGAATACTCTTGGCAGGAATATGTTGGTTTCCAACCACCTCGATAAAGAGAATTCTGGTGGGTAGAAATGCGCTTAATCCCAATGTCAAGCCAATTCCCAGCATAAGTGCCGTTCTGGACACACCTTTTTTCACCAACCAATAGAAGCCGTTTCTATTCTTCAGATTAACGGCATCTCCTCTTCGTTCACAAATCTTTTTTACGCTTTTAAAGTCTTTTCGGTATACTTGAAATAAAATACCCAACGGTCCGGTCTGTTTCACATTGAAAACAGGAACAGCATTTCGATTCAACAAAGTAATTAACGATGCTGTGTCGGCAGAAATAACTTCAATCGTAACCGTTCCAAGTATTGTTAACATTGCATGCATATCAATCACCACGATGTAAATCTAAGGCTTCAATCATTCCTGTAATCACCAATTGCTGCGCTGTCATTTTTGAAATACCAAGATTTCTGCCCATAATATTTAATAGGCCGTATTTCATTTTCACCACAATCTTCTCATAACTGTACTCACAAATACATAAATGATTTTCAATTAACACTCTGGAATCACCTGCAATCTCCACAACAGGCAGTCCCGGGAAAGCCTCAAGATTTGCATTGACAACTTTTTCCTGTAACAGCTTGCTAGGATGTTTCATGCTGCCACCTCCTTTTCATAAGCCTATGAAAATATGTGGTATGAAATCCCAGACAAGCATATTATTTACAGAGGTGATAGGATTTGAGGCGAAATCAAAATGGTATAAAGCTAATTTTTACATGCATTTCCATGCTTGCCATGATCTTTGACAGCAAAACTGCCTTTATAGGCGCATCTCAGGGCGTAAATATTTGCATTTATACTGTTGTTCCCTCCCTACTGCCCTTTTTTGTATTTTCTGTGTACATGACTTCAGAATTAGCAGGAAAAAGGCTGCGAATTTTGCAGCCAATTGCTGCAATATGTGGGATTCCGGCAGGTGGCGAAGCGCTGCTGATTATGGGCTTATTGGGTGGTTACCCCATTGGCGCCAAATGCGTGGCGAATTCTTATGAACAAGGTAAAATATCCAGGGAAACTGCAGAAAGATTATTAGGATTTTGCAGCAATGCAGGCCCTCCGTTTATTTTTGGAATGATGGCAGCATTGTTTTCAAATCTAGCCGCACCATGGTTGCTTTGGATGATACATATATCTACTGCAATTTTTACAGGTTATCTTTTACCGGGAAAGCAGAAGCTTCAAATTTCCAATACAGCCAACGAACAAATTACCTTTTCAAAAGCGCTGCTTCAGTCCTTGAAAGCCCTTGCCAATGTTTGTTGTTGGGTGATCCTGTTCCGTATGCTGATCAGTTTTATTACAACATGGTTTTTGTGGCTTTTTCCATTGGAAATTCAAGTAATGATTTCCGGAATTCTTGAGTTGGTTAACGGATGTCAGATGCTGCGGTTTATCTCATCAGAAGCAGTTAGATTTATCTTTTCCTCCTGTTTCCTTTCCTTTGGTGGTATATGTGTGTTTCTGCAAACCGTTTCCGTTACCGGAAAATTGGGAACGGGTATGTATTTGAAAGGAAAATTAATACAGACCTATTTCAGTTTTGTTCTGTCGGTTCTGTGCAGCCTGATTCTGTACAGAAATGCGACCATAACAAGTATTCCTGGAATTATCATATTGATTATCGGAGGAATTATATCGTTTTTCCTACTATTTTTTACTTTTCATAAAAAAACAGTAGCTTTTTCCGGATAACTGGGTTATAATAGGGAAAAAATTTGGGAGGTATCCCTATGTTATTCCGCAAAAAAATTCAGCGTAGCTGCGCATATTGCTTACATGGAACCAGCATTGATGCGGAGCAGGTTTTGTGCATCAAAAAGGGCATGGTGCCTGTTTGCGGGAAATGCAGAAAATTTACATACGATCCCTGCAGAAGAGTGCCGGTAAAACAGAAAGCCCTTGACTTTTCAAAATATAAGGAAGAAGATTTTACCCTGTAATTTAACGGGCGTGTTGCAAATAAGCAGCACGCCCGTTTTCCTATTGAATCATATTTAAAAAATCATCTTCCGTAAGAATCGGAATACCCAGTTCTCTTGCTTTTCGTTCTTTGGAGCCGGCGTTTTCACCCACAACCACATAGGTCGTCTTTTTGGAAACAGAACCGGACGCTTTACCTCCAAAAAGCTCTATGCGTTCCGTGGCTTCTTCTCTGGTGAATTTACTTAAAGCGCCGGTAAGCACAAAAGTCATACCCTGAAATCGAAGGTCATCGACTTTCCGTTTGCTTTCAAAATTAACCCCTGCGTCACTGAGACGCTGTATCATGTGCTGACCTTGCGCACTATGGAAGAAATCATAAATGGATGCAGCGGTCACTTCACCCACATCCTCTACCTGGGTCAATTCCTCCACAGAGGCATTCATCAAATTCTCCATTGTGCCGAAAGCAGACGCCAGAACTTTTCCGGTTTTAGCGCCTACCTGCCGGATTCCCAAGGCAAAAATCAGCTTACTTAAATCCTGCTGTTTGCTTTGCTCAATGGAATTCAGAAGCTTAGTGGCTGCAAGTTCCCCCTTTTGCCAAAGGCTTTTTAGCTGTTCCAGGGTCAAATAATAAATATCTGCAGGAGATTTAATATAACTTTTCTCAATCAAAGCATCCACAATGGAGGAACCAAGACCTTCAATATCCATGGCATCCCGGCTGACGAAATGGGCAATATTGCGGCTAAGCTGAGCCGGACATTCAATGCCAGTGCAGCGAAGAAACGCACCATCGGGATCTTTTTCCGTAGCAGCGCCACAAACAGGACACTGATGGGGAAGAAAATACGGAACGCTGTCTACAGGTCTTTTGTTAAGATCCACATCCAGAATTTCGGGAATGATCTCACCGGCTTTGCGAATATTAACCGTATCGCCGATCCGAATATCTCTTTGCGAGATAAAATCTTGATTATGAAGTGTTGCATTGGTAACAGTTGTACCGGCAAGACGAACAGGGCGGACAACCGCTTTTGGGGTCAAAACACCGGTTCTGCCAACCTGCACCACAATGTCTTCTACCACAGTGGGTTTGATTTCCGGAGGATACTTATAGGCAACCGCCCATTTAGGAAATTTAGCTGTTGTACCCAGAAGGTCTCGTTGGGAAAGATTGTTCACTTTTACCACAGCACCGTCAATGTCACAGGTAAAGGACGCGCGATCTTCATTAATCCCAATAATACGCTCACAAATTTCCTCGGAGGATGCATATTTCCAGAAAGGAACAACCTTAAAATGAAGATCCTTCAAAAATTCCAATGATTGGGTATGACTCTTAAATTCCAAGCCGTCAGAAAGCTGGACATTGAAAATGTAAATATCCAGATTTCTGGAGGCAGCTATCCTGGAATCCAACTGTCGAAGAGAGCCGGCAGCAGCATTGCGGGGGTTAGCAAACAGAGGCTTGCCCTCCCGCTCCTGCTCTGCGTTTAGCTGTTCGAAGGCCTTCTTTGGCATAAATACTTCTCCACGCACAATCAGCCGTTTTGGAGCGCCTGAGAGCTTCAGAGGCACAGAACGAATGGTCTTGATGTTCTCTGTTACATCCTCACCTACTGCGCCGTCACCCCGGGTAGCGCCGCGAACAAAAATACCGTTTTCATATTCCAGCGCAACGGACAATCCGTCAACCTTTGGCTCAACAGAAAAAAAGGTGTCCGGATATTCTTCCAGCACACGGTCCAAAAAATCCTGCAGTTCTTCTACGGAGAATACGTCCTGCAAACTCATAAGTGGTACAGCATGTGTCACTTTTTCGAACTTACTCAGAGCCTGACCACCCACCCGTTTGGTTGGAGAGTCATCTCTTTGGAATTGAGGGTACTGCTCTTCCAGTACCTCCAATTCCCGCAAAAGCCTGTCGTATTCAAAGTCAAGCATTGTAGGATCATCCAGAACATAATAACGATAATTCGCCTGGATAAGCTGATCTGTAATGGAATTAATTTTATCTCTGATTTCCATATTACCCTCCGGTATTGAAAAATGTATCCGGTACTTGCCCAACAATCACCGTTTCTGCCACAACTACCTGACTGGAAACCGTAAAGCTCTCCGCTTTTCCCAAAATCAAAACGGAAACATCTACACTTACATCCATTATAAGCTGCTGCAGGGTTTGGTTAATGCCGGCCTCTGTAAAATTGGTTTTAAATGCTGCATCGGAATTTCGAATGGACAAAATATGAATCGGAATATGAGGCCCTCTACCGGAAAAAAGTTCCGGAAAAATCAAACTTCCCAAGGGAATCCCAATATCTACCGTATCAATGGCTAAAATCTCATCATTGATCAAATTTAATATGTCCGTTTTCAGCCTGTTTACTTCACTCATATTGGTCTTCAGCGCTGTAATTCGGCCATCCAGATCTTTTTCGAAATAAACGATTCTGTCATAATGAATCACGCCGGATTCAATCTGCTTATCAATCGAATCGTTGATCAGATCGGATGTGGCATTGCGTACACTGGTCTCCCCCAGGGACAAAATGGCATCGTGATAGCGAATTCGAAAAACACAAACAGCTGCAAAAGAAAGAATAAAAAGCGCAACCAAAATTAATATGAGTTTACGGACCGCTGATACCATACAAATCCCCCCGAAAGAGGATATGCGTGAAAACATGATTTATGAAAGTTTTCTCATATGGGGCGCTGCAGTTTTCGCCATAAGGCGCTTGGTGCCAATGTCATCAAACGCAATTTCCAACAAGGCATCTCCGCCCATTTTCATAACGGAAAGAACCATGCCCTTTCCAAAGGCAGTATGCTGCACCATATCTCCCCTGTTGAAGTCAGGCACAGAAGCCTTGTTTTGATTGATCGGACAGGAATAGGAAGTGTTTTGCCTGGGCGCCGTTCTTACGATCTGTTCATAGGATCGCAATGTCGTCTGAGACGTATGGTATCCACCCTGACGAACAAGATAATCATCCGGAATCTCTTTTAAAAAACGGGAGGGCAAAGAAGCATTGGTGCGACCGTAGATCATTCTCTGTTTGGCATAGGTAATGGTAAGCATCCTTTTTGCACGGGTAATGGCAACATAGCAAAGACGACGCTCTTCTTCCATTTCCTCATGGTCGCCAATCGCTCGCACGCCGGGGAACAGACCGTCTTCAAAGCCTACAACAAAAACATGTGGGAATTCCAGACCTTTGGCAGCATGCATTGTCATCATAACGACAGCATCGTCACCTTCATTATACTGCTCAATATCTGTATACAACGCAATTTCTTCCAGAAAACCTGCCAAAGAAGGAACCTCAGCATTTTGAACATAAGCATGAATACTGGATTTTAATTCCTTAATATTCTCCAGCCGGGTTTGATTTTCTTCGGTTGGCTTGGATTCCAACATTTCCAAATAACCCGTACGCAGCATGACCTCATCGTAAAATTCCGGCAAGGTCATTTCATCAAGCTTTTGCGCCAGATCTTCAATCAAAGCCGAAAACTGCTTCAGTTTACCGGCAGCCCGTTCCAGAGGATTGTAGGAACAAGGATCAGAAACAACGCTATAAAGGGGTTTCCCCTCTGCCAGGGCAAGTCTTTCAGCCGTTTCGACGGTTTTGGCACCGAGACCTCTGGGAGGATTATTAATAATCCGCTTCAGACGAAGATCGTCCGCCCGGTTGTTGATCACGCACAGATAAGAAAGCATATCCTTAACTTCAGCACGGTCAAAAAATCGCATGCCGCCAATCACACGATAGGGAATGCCGCTTCTTTTGAGAGCATATTCCAAAGCATTGGACTGCGCATTGGTTCGGTACAGAATTGCATAATCCTTAAAATTCTTACCCCGGGAAGCGGATATGATCTTATTGGCCACATAGTTTGCCTCTGCGCCTTCATCCTGCGCTTCATATACACAAACAGGTTCACCCATGCCGTTCGCTGTCCAAAGCCGCTTGCCTTTTCTGCCAAGGTTGTGGGCAATCACGGAATTTGCCGCATTTAAAATAGCTTGGGTGGAACGGTAGTTTTGCTCAAGGCGGATAACCCGGGAACCTTGATACTGCTTTTCAAAATAAAGGATATTATCAATGGTTGCGCCGCGGAAGCGGTAGATACTCTGATCATCATCACCCACAACGCAAATATTTTCATAGCCGCCGGCAAGCAGGGATGTCAGCAAATACTGTGCATGGTTGGTATCCTGATATTCATCCACCAATACATAGCGAAACTTTCGCTGATAGTAAGTACGAACATCCTCATGGGCTGTAAGCAGCTCCACGGTTTTGACGATAATATCATCAAAATCCAAGGCGTTATTTTCTTTCAGCCGTGTTTGATAAGTTTGATATGCCCGACCAACATAGCGTGCGCGGTAATCCCCTCTCAACTCAGCCTGCTCCAAAAATACCTTTGGACTGACCATACGGTCTTTTTCCTTGCTGATTATATTTAAAACATAACGGGCCGGGAATGTCTTATCATCCAGACCCATGTCCTTCAAAATATCCTTCATCAGCCGTTCAGAATCAGATGAATCATATATAGTAAAGCGGGTGGTATACCCCAGAAATTCAATGTGCTTTCTGAGAATGCGGCAACAGGCAGAGTGAAAGGTCATTGCCCAAACATCCCGGGCCTGAGGGCCGAGCATTCGTTCCAGGCGGTCTTTTAATTCATTGGCCGCTTTATTCGTAAAGGTAATGGCAATGATATTCCAGGGGGCCGCAGGCTCAACAGCGCAAAGAAAATCCGCTCTTGAACGATCCGGATCAGAAACCGGCTCAGACAACTGTTCCAAAAAAAGAATATCCTCTTCCGTTACAAAATCGGGAACCAGACAGGATTCACTTCCGCACCCAAACCGAATCAGATTTGCAATGCGGTTGATCAGCACCGTGGTTTTACCGCTGCCTGCTCCGGCAAGCAGGAGTAAGGGGCCTTCAGTGGTCATAACAGCATTACGCTGCATATCATTCAGGTTATGAAATTGCGCTGCAATATATCGCTTGCGGGCTGTTACAAATCGGGAAATCATTTCATCATTCATAAGGGCCTCTGTGTAAAATAGGATATTTTCATTTTACCTCATTTTCACCCAAAGGTAAAGTAAAATTATTTCATAAATTCCCGCAAATTGGAAAGGGCTTTCTTTTCAATTCTGGACACCTGCACCTGACTGACACCGATCACCCTGGCAATGCGATCCTGGGTCAAACCGTGAAAATATCGCAGCTGAATCACCATTCTTTCCCTTTCCGAAAGTTGATAAACAGCTTGTTTTAAAGAGATTTTCTCCAGCATTTCCTCTTCTGTTTCTGAATCTGACAAAATGTTTTCCAGAGTAAAGCCATCTTCTCCCGTTTCCTTGTGAATGGATTCTGTTACAGCAGTGGCGGATTCCGCAATAGCTATATCTTCCGGTGTAATGCCCGTATGCAAGGAAAGCTCCTGGATTGTTGGCTCCCGACCAAGATCATTCACAAGGAGGCTTCTGGCAGTTTTAATTGCAGCAGAGCGTTCTTTAATACTTCTAGACACTTTGATAGTGCCGTCATCCCGCAAGAATCTGCGAATTTCCCCTGCTATTTTTGGAACAGCATAGGTGGAAAACTGTGTACCAAACCGGAAATCAAAGCCTTCCACAGCCTTAAGAAATCCAACGCATCCAAGCTGATATAAGTCATCCGCTTCTGTTCCTCTCCCTAAGAACCGTTTTGCAACGGACCAAATAAGACCGGTGTTTTCCTCCACCAGAATTTCTGCCGCTTGCTGATTTCCCGACTGAACCTGCATAATAAGCTCTTCTGTTCTGCTCATTTTCTGCGTTGTAGTCTGCGACGCATATGTACCGTTGTTCCCTTTCCGGGCGCCGATGTAACGGTTAATGTGGACATAAAGTTTTCCATGATCGTAAAGCCCATGCCGCTTCTTTCCGCACCACCGGTTGTGAACATAGGCCTTTTCGCCTGCTCTAGATCAGAGATACCAACGCCTTTGTCTTTAATTACAATATCCAGCACATGATCCTTCAAAATTCTGCAGCGAAGGGTAATCATTCCCAATGCATCAGGATAGGCATGGACAATGCAGTTTGTTACCGCTTCCGACACAGCCGTACGAATGTCCCCCAGTTCTTCCAGAGTTGGGTCCATCTGCGCTGCGAAACAGGCAACTGCACTACGGGCAAATGCTTCATTACAGGATTTACTTGGAAATTCCAGAATCATATAATTTTCGAACTTCATGAAACAGCCTCCTTAATTTCTACCAATTTGTCAACACCGGATGTACGAAACACTTTCATGGGTTGACTTCCCAACCCTACAAGCAACAATTTCCCCTCTATTTTCGTCATTGCCCGCAGAGTATTTATCACAACTGCGATTCCGGACGAATCCATAAAGGTTACCTCACAAAAATCCAGGATACATACCTGCGGTGTGTATGCCTCAATTTTTGATTGAATCTCAGAAATTAATTTTTTTGCGCGGTGATGATCAATCTCTCCTGAAAGAAAAACTGTCAATTTACCGCATTCCAAATAGCTGGTTAATCGCATAATTACCTCCGGTTTTTATGTTATAAACTCAGTATAATCAAATCACTGAAATATTTTTGTCATATTATGACATGCATAAAAATAACCCCGATGAAGAATGTCTTCATCGGGGTTAAAATGTTGTATTACAGTTTTTTCATTGCTTCCTTGCTTTGCTCAAGCTGTGTAATCAGATTTTTGGCTTTATCAGCCTTTTCCTTTTCCGCGTTGACCACAGCCTCCGGCGCTCTGGAAACAAAGTTTTCATTGGAAAGCTTAGCTTCCAGAGAAGCAAGATTTTTGCGGGCCTTCTCCAGTTCCTTATCGATGCGCTCCAATTCCTTGGCCACATCTACCAGCTGTCCAAGAGGGATATACAGTTTGGCATCAGAAGTAGTGCAGCAAACCATGCCGTCAATATTCTCAGGCTCCGCATCCAGAATGGTCACGCTGTCCGCATAGGCAAGGCGCTCAATGAAACCCTTACCCTCAGAAAACACCTGAGGCTTGGAGGTAAGCACAAACAAGGCGGCCTTCTTGGAGGGCGGTACATTCATATCCGCGCGACGGTTACGAATGGCACGAATTGCATTCATAACAGATTCCATCAGGTTTTCTTCTGCCTTAAATGCAAGATCATTGCTGTAGGCAGGCCACTTGGCCACAATCAACGCTTCCTCACTGTGGGGAAGGCTCTGCCAGATTTCCTCCGTAATGAAAGGCATAAAGGGATGCAGCAAACGAAGCACTTGATCCAGAACATACACAAGCACTTGCAGGGCTGTTTGCTTCTGATCCGCATCCTCACTGTACAGCCTTGCCTTCGTCAATTCAATATACCAGTCACAGTAGGTATCCCAAACAAAGTCATAAACCTTTTGAATGGCCACACCAAGCTCGTATTTCTCCAGATTGTCCGTAACCTCAGAAATCAATGTGTTCAGCTTGGAAAGCACCCACTTATCGGCGATTGTCAGCTTGTCAAAACCGGGCAGCGCATTGACGGCGTCCTCACCCAGATTCATAAGAACATATCGGCTGGCATTCCAAAGCTTATTGGCAAAGTTACGCATTGCCTCGCAGCGCTCCACATAGAAACGCATATCGTTTCCGGGAGAGTTGCCGGTAACCATATTCATACGAAGGGCATCGCAGCCGTACTTTTCAATCATTTCCAGAGGATCAATACCGTTACCAAGGCTCTTGGACATCTTTCTGCCCTTATCATCTCTGACCAGACCGTGAATCAGCACAGTGTGGAAGGGTGCTTTTTGCATATGCTCCAGGCCGGAAACGATCATTCTGGATACCCAGAAAGTGATAATATCGTAGCCGGTAACCAACACATCTGTGGGATAGTATTTGTTCAAATCAGCAGTGTTTTCAGGCCAACCTAAAGTAGAGAAGGGCCAGAGAGCGGAGCTGAACCAGGTATCCAGCACATCGGGATCCCTTTGAATATTTGTGCTGCCACACTTCTCACAGCAATGCGCGTCCTCTCTGGTGCAGGTCATGTGACCGCACTCAGCGCAGTACCACACAGGAATCTGGTGACCCCACCACAGCTGACGGGAAATGCACCAGTCATGGAGATTTTCCATCCAGTTCATGTAGTTCTTGGTAAAGCGCTCAGGTACAAACTTGGTTTCCCCATCCTTAACAGACCGAATGGCTTCCTTTGCCAGAGGCTCCATTTTCACAAACCACTGGGCTGAAACAATGGGTTCTACATCATTGCCGCAACGGTAGCAAGTGCCGACATTATGCTGATGATCCTCGGTTTTCTCCAGAAGGCCCAAGGCATCCAAGTCGGCAATGATGGCCTTACGGGCTTCATAACGATCCATGCCGCAATACTTGCCGCCCAATTCATTTACTTTACCGTTATCATCCAGAACACGGATGGTTTCCAGATTGTGACGCAGACCAACCTCAAAATCATTGGGATCGTGTGCAGGGGTCATCTTCACACAGCCTGTACCGAACTCCAGGTCCACATATTCATCGGCAACAATAGGAATCTCACGATCCATAAGGGGCAAAATACACTTCTTGCCGATAATATCTTTGTAGCGATCATCATTGGGGTTTACAGCCACACCGGAGTCGCCCAGCATGGTTTCCGGACGGGTTGTGGCAACAATAACATATCTGCCTTCCTCTCCGGCAATGGGGTACTTCAGATGCCACAGATGGCCGGGCTTGTCCACATATTCAACCTCAGCATCGGAAAGGGCGGTAACGCAACAAGGACACCAGTTAACAATACGGCTTCCCTTATAAATCAAGCCCTTTTCATAAAGGGATACAAATACCTCACGAACGGCCTTGGAGCAGCCCTCATCCATAGTGAACCGGGCACGATTCCAATCGCAGGAAGCTCCCAGCTTTTTCTGCTGTTCTACAATACGGTTGCCGTATTTGTGTTTCCAGTCCCAAACACGCTCCAGGAATTTTTCACGGCCTAAATCATGACGGCTAAGGCCTTCCTTGGTACGAAGTTCCTCCTCCACCTTGATCTGAGTTGCAATACCGGCATGGTCCGTACCGGGAACCCAAAGGGCATCAAAGCCTTGCATGCGCTTAAAACGGATAAGCGTATCCTGCAAGGTAGCATCCATTGCATGACCCATATGCAACTGACCGGTAACATTGGGAGGAGGCATGACGATGGTAAAGGGCTTGGCATCTGCATTTTTGCCTGCCTGAAAGTAGCCTCCCTTTTCCCACATTTCATAAATACGGTCCTCAACCTGTTGGGGTTCATAGACCTTGGGCAATTCTCTGCTCATATACAACACTCCTTTAACGAAAAAACGCCCTGAGCATACGCTCAGGGCGGAATATACCTATTCCGTGGTACCACCTGAATTCCCGAATATCGGGCACTTAAAAGCTATAACGGGCATACCCGTACTTCCTTACTGATTTTTCAGAAAGTCCGCTCCGGGACGACAGCCGGGAACCGCTTTACATGCTCGCACCAAACGCATGCTCTCTTAAAAGCCGGGAACCTGGCCCTTCCCTTCCACACATTTACCAGTTAAAGTTACCATATTTTTACCGCTGTGTCAATAACCTTTGGAAAAGTGACAAGGAATTCTTGACGAAAATGGAGAATTGAAATATAATGCGTCTATAATCAATAAGGTGAGATGATAAACATGAGATTATCCCTGGTTGTCCCCTGTTATAATGAAGCAGAAAATGTTGCCGCATTTCAAAACGCTGTAATCGAAGCCTTTTATGGTTGCGGTTACGACTATGAAATTATCTTTGTAGATGATGGCAGCGCAGATGCTACCATGCACAATCTTCGTAAGCTGCATAAAGCCCAAGTATGTCCGGTTAAGGTTATCAGCTTCTCCAGAAACTTTGGTAAGGAAGCCGCTATTTACGCAGGCATGTCTAAAGCATCCGGTGATTATATCTCTTTAATTGATGCTGATTTACAGCAGCGACCGGAGATTGTTAGAGATATGGTGAAAATTCTGGATGAACAGCCGGAATATGATGTAGTTGCGGCATACCAGGACCGCCGGGGTGAGAGCAAGCTGCTGTCATTTTTTAAAAAATCCTTTTACAAGCTGATTAACAAGCTTTCTGACATTAACCTAAAGTCCGATGCCAGCGATTTTCGTACCTTTCGCCGCAGCGTAGCAGAAAGCATTCTTGCGCTGGGGGAATATCACAGATTTTCCAAGGGCATTTTTGCATGGGTAGGATTTCATACCTGCTTTATACCTTATACTGCATGTAAACGAATTGCAGGTAAAAGCAAATGGAGCTTCCGCAAGCTGTTTAACTATGCCATTGAGGGTATTATCGGTCACACCACAAAGCCCTTGCGCATGGCAACCTTTTTAGGCGGTTTAACTGCCTGTGCTGCCATGGCTTATCTTGTGTATGTTGTATTGGAAAAGCTTATTACAGGCATTGACATTCCCGGTTATGCAACCATTATTGTTTTAATTCTGTTTTTAGGCAGTATTCAACTGTTCTGTATTGGTATTATTGGAGAATATGTGGGTCGAACCTTTGAACAATGCAAAAACAGGCCCGTATTTATTGCCAAAGAATTTCTGGATAGTGAGCAATAAGCAAACGGCTTCGGTTCAATTACCGAAGCCGTTGTCTATTTGCAATGAAATTATTTCGTTCTTCTGCGGTCACGCATTCTGCGTTTATGTTTGGCATTCATTGCCCCAAAGCGGAAAGATCTGACGATATGAAGAACACCCGCAGTTCCGATTATCAACGCAACAATGATCAGAAGGACCTGAAGGATTTGTGACAAGCCGCCACCTTGCTGTTGAGAATTTTGCTGATCTGAATTCTGCAGACGAACACTTCCATTCATGGCAATAACCGGAGATGTGGCAACGCAAACATTTCCATACCAGATCTGAACATAGTTGATCAGATCACCTTTCTTAACAGGCGCTTCAAAGGCAGAATAATTGTTTTGATACCGAATGGATAAGGTTTTAAAATCCGTACCCTTCGGCAAAATGGTGGATACTGTATTTTGTACACCTGCAGCAACCACATTCGAGCCGTTGCTTACCGGATATTGGGTCAATATTTGACCTTCTGCCAGAACCTGGGTCACCGCGTTGTTTTCGAAGCCAAGCTCCAAAAGTTCCCTTGTTTCTTCATAGCTGCCAAAACTAACAGGCGTCACCCCATCTTTTTCAAAAACAGGAACAGCCCCAAGCACAACAGAAATCAAAGAAAGCTCCCCGTTGTCTGCGGTAACAGCCAGGCAGCGTTTTCTGTCCTCGGTAACACCGGTTCTGCCGCCTGTAACATACTTGTAGTAATATTGGGGCGTGGCAGGAGTCAGCATAAGATTTGAAGTCTCCATCCTGCGCTCTTCCGTAACATTTGAGGCGGGAAGTGTAAAGGCCTTGGTTCCCATGCAGGTCATGAATGCTTCAATGGTAGATGCATGGCGCAAAATTTTGGCAATATCACGGGCTGTGGTAATCTGGGCATCATCGTGAAGCCCGTGGGCATTAACGAAATTGGTATTTTGGCATCCCAATTCCTTCGCCCGCTGATTCATAAGCGCCACAAAGCTTTCCTGAGAACCGGCAATGTGGTTAGCAATGGCAAGGGCGGAATCATTTTCGGAGCCAACAAGCAAACAATAGATCAGCTGTTCAAGGGTGATGATCTGCCCTTCCTTCAGCTTCGGCATGATCTGATCGGCTTTTGCAGCTTCGGTAATGGTTGCGGTAATGGTAATTTCATCGGAAAGATTACCTTTTTCAAAGGCAATCAGAGCAGTCATTGCCTTTACCAGGCTGGCAGGATACATGGGCATGTCCGCATTCCAGGAATACAGTACCGTGTCACTATTGACCTCATACAAAAAAGCAGCCGCTGCGGTTTCCAAATACTTACCGTTACCCATAAGAGGCATCATGCCGTCGATGGTGTGGCAGCCGTAAGCAACGGAAACATCGGATGCATTGTTCAAAAATTCTCCCTGGTGCGAGGTTGTAGCCTCCGGCTCAGTAGCCTGGGTAGCGCCGGCGACAAAGGGTAAAACCTGGATTAGTATTAAAAAACAAGCAATAACAGAAAAAATTCCTGTTTTTTTCATAAAACTACCTCAATAAATCTTTATATGACTTGTCCAACAAGGAAATATTGTGTATAATAAAAACATTATAGCAACAAAAACAATGCTAGTCAATGTTGGAGGCAGATTCTGTGAAAAATAAACGCACGATCCTTTTGCTGATTTTCACAGCTGTGATGGTATGCTTTACGACCGGAATTTTTCTTGGCAGCAAAATTGGTCACACCGGTATTTCCATAACTCCGCTATCAACCCAGTCAAATGACAGCAGCGATCCCAATGTGCAGGGAAAGCTGAATATTAACACCGCAACAAAGTTTCAGCTTTGCGAGCTTCCCGGTGTGGGTGAAGTTTTAGCAGATAATATTATCGCTTACAGAGAAACCCACGGTGCATTTACGGATATTTTTCAACTGAAAAATGTCAAAGGAATCGGTGATAAGCTATTTGCCAATATCTATAAATTGATTACCGTAGGAGAATAATATGAAGATATTAGTTGTTGATGATGAAGATATCCTGGTAAAAGGAATCCGCTTTAATCTGCAAAATGACGGATATGAAGTAATTACAGGCTCCAACGGTTTGGAAGCAGTTGCAACAGCACATTCTCAGGAGCCGGATCTCATTATCTTAGATGTTATGATGCCGGAAATGGACGGCCTGACTGCCTGCTCAAAAATCAGAGAGTTCTCCGATGTTCCCATCATTCTTCTTACCGCCAAGACCGATGACATGGACAAGCTTATTGGATTTGATCACGGAGCAGATGATTATCTGACGAAGCCCTTTAACATTCTGGAATTAAAGGCAAGAATCCGCGCTATGCTAAGACGGACAAAGGCCGGTTCCAAATCCAACGAAATCGTCATCGGTAACATTCGTCTGGATCCGGACGGAAGAAATGCCTATCGAAACGATACCCTTGTTGACTTAACCGCCAAAGAATTTGATGTTATTGAATTCTTAATGAAAAACTGCAATAGAGTTTACTCCAGAGAAGCACTTCTGGACACCATCTGGGCCTACGAATACAGAAGTGACATTCGTACTGTTGATGTACATATCCGCCGCCTGCGGGAAAAGCTGGAGGAAAATCCGGCAGATCCGCAGTATATTATGACAAAGTGGGGCGTTGGCTATTATTTCCGCAAATAAAAATTTAAAGCGATATGGCAATACCCACATTCGGTATTCCATTATTTATGTGGTCATCACATTTTTTGTATTGCTGTTTTTGAATATATACAGCGCAAAAACCAGTCAGAAGCTATTTTATAACTCTAAAGAGATTTCCATGCTGGAGAAATGCCTGAACGCATCCGAAGCCATAAGCCAGGCTGATATTTTAAATCCTGCAACTGCAGCCGACACCGTGTCCGGCATGAAGAATCTATCCGTATCAAGACTTGTAGTCACCGATGTTTACGGAAAAGTAATGCACGACACCGGCGCAGAAATTTATCCCGGCAATTTCCTGCTGCTTCCTGAAATATTAAATGCATTAAAGGAAAACGATGTGTTTAGCTGGTATTATCACGCAGGCACAATGTATTCCAAAGCTGCAGCGCCGGTTTATATAAACGGGCAGCTGGCAGGCTGTGTGTATATCACAGAATCCGATCCGGAGCAGGGTGCATTGATCCAGACATTACAGCGGAATGTTCTTTGGATAACCATCATTCTGGAATGTTTTGTGATTGTGTTCTCAATTGTATTTGCTACGGGATTTTCTACCAGAGTACGGAAAATCCTTTCTTCGATCCGCGTCATTCGCAGCGGCGACTATTCCCATAAAGTCAGCCTGGGCGGCAGTGATGAATTAACCCAGCTTGCCGACGAATTCAACGATCTGACGGAAAAACTTCAGGCATCTGAGGAGCAAAGAAGGCAATTTGTTTCGGATGCATCCCATGAACTAAAAACACCCCTGGCATCTATCAAGCTTTTGTCAGATTCTATTTTGCAAAATCAGATGGATCCTGATACAGTTCGGGAGTTCGTAGAAGATATCGGCGATGAAGCCGAGCGCCTAAACCGTATGTCCACAAAGCTGTTATCCCTTTCCAGGGCAGAATCCGCGCATGATATTAATTTTGAAATTGTAACTATTTCTCCAACACTTGAGCGTGTAAGCAGGATGCTTTATGCCCTTGCCGAAAAAAACAACATTCAGATTATTCAGAAAATCTACCAGGACAGCCCTATTCTGATCCAGGAGGATGATCTGTATCAAATTTTATTTAATCTGGTGGAGAATGGAATTAAATACAATACCGCCGGGGGAAAACTGACGGTTCAAATCCAAAGAGTGGACGATAATGCTGTTGTACAGGTCATAGACACCGGTGTAGGTATACCGGAAGAATCCGTTCCCCATATTTTTGAAAGATTTTATCGGGTGGACAAAGCCCGTTCCCGAAAATCCGGTGGCAGCGGTCTGGGACTATCCATCGTTAAAGATATGGTACAGCGAAACAACGGAACGATCACCGTAGAAAGCGCCCTTGGTAAAGGGACTGCTTTTACCCTTATATTCCCTGTTTTTGATACGGAGGAATTTTTATGAAAAAATTATTCTGTTGCTTTCTTGCTCTCTTTCTTTTTGCCATTAGCGCTTGTTCCAGCAATGGAGCATCAGAGAGTACGCTTGTATTTTACTATCCCAGAAGCAATTATCAATACAACTCTGAATCCGGCGTTATCAGCTATGAAAAAAAGAATGGGAATCTTCGCCAAAACAGCCTGGAAGAATTTATCTCCCAGTACATGAAAGGGCCATCCGATCCCGCCCTTTACTGTCCTCTCTCAAAAGACATTCAGTTACTGGAATTTAAGGAAGATAACACAGGTTTGCACATCACCTTTGATGCCGCTTTGTCCAAGCTCTCCCCTACCGATCTTTCTCTGGGACTGGCCGCATTTGCCAAGACACTTTACCAAATAACCGACGCAGAAAGCATATGTATTCATGCGGCGGAAACTCTGCTTGACGGTGAAACAAAAATGGTTTTCAAACGGGATATGATATACCTTTTTGATTCCTTCACCGATCAGATTCCAACAACAGAAACAAGTGGTGAAACGCAATGAAATTTGTATCATGGAATGTAAACGGCCTAAGGGCTTGTATGCAAAAAGGCTTTATGGACTTTTTTGCACAAGCCGATGCAGACGCATTTTGTCTGCAAGAAACCAAACTGCAGGAAGGGCAAATCGATATGCAGCTTCCCGGATATAAGCAGTATTGGTGCTACGCCGAAAAAAAAGGTTATTCCGGCACTGCCATCTTTTCAAAGATACCTCCTCTTTCCGTAACCTACGGCTTGAATAAACCCGCACTGGATAATGAAGGTCGATTGATCACCCTGGAATATGAAGCCTGTTATCTGGTCACCTGCTACACCCCTAATGCGCAGCGGGAGCTGGCCAGAATTGATCACCGTCTGCTTTGGGACAAGGCATTCCGTGATTATGTCAGTACGCTGGATCAGAAAAAGCCGGTAATCATTTGCGGTGATCTGAATGTTGCCCATAACGAAATCGACTTAAAAAATCCTGCCTCCAACCATGGGAATGCCGGTTTCTCCGATGAAGAACGGGAAAGCTTTTCCGCTTTACTTGACTGCGGATTTACAGACTCCTTCCGTCACCTGCACCCTGACAAGGAGGGTGCTTATACTTGGTGGAGCTATATGTTCAAATCCAGAGAACGAAACACCGGCTGGCGAATTGACTATTTTCTTGTATCCAACCGACTGTCCGGCAAGATTACCGCGGCTCCCATTTACAATGAAGTTTTAGGCTCTGATCATTGCCCTGTGGGTATTACTCTGGAGTTATAATATGCAGACCCGGAATTCCCTCTTTCACGCAATACACGGCATTGCTGATTAGTGGTAGTATCTCGCAGGCATTTTCTTTCGATATTTCATACCATCGACCGTTCTCTTCCTGCTGTGTAATTTGAAAAGAAGGAATTCCTTCTCCCAGGTATTTGACAGGGATTCTGGTTCTAAGTTCCAGGCAATCCTTACCGGGAACACAAATACCCAAATCAAGCCGGTTATCTGCGCAGATAATTTCAATTCTATGATGTATTTCCGGTTTCATCATGCATACACAATGCACCATGTAATACATGCCGCACTTTGTTATCTCTGCATGTCCAACCCTTTGATTTTTAAATATTACCGGATATTTTCCAACCATAAAATCCCCCCTACCGCACAGTATGCGGCAGAGGGGATTTTCATTCATTCCATTCTTCCGTCCTGTAAACCAAAGCTAATGGCAATGGCATCATCCACCAGGGACATTTGTTTATCGTCCAGTTTTCCCATATGCTCCCTAAGCCTTCTTTTATCAATGGTTCTGATCTGCTCAAGCAATATAACAGAATCCTTACTAAGACCAACACTGCCACCGGCAATGTTAATATGCGTTGGAAGTCTGGCTTTCCCTGTTTGGCTGGTAATTGCCGCTGCAATAACTGTTGGTGAGTGACGATTCCCCGTGTCGTTTTGAACAATCAGAACCGGCCTTGTGCCGCCCTGTTCACTTCCCACTACAGGAGAAAGATCCGCATAGAAGATATCGCCACGTCTTACCGTGCTATCCATGTGCCTCACACTCCGATGTATCATTGCCAGCGCTACCGTTTTCCTTATGTAACGCGGCTGACCATATTGTCCCACGATTACTAAGAAAATATACGGATTTACTTGCAATTTATCCTATGCGTGAAGCAGAAAAAAAGCTACAGGATAACAAAATTATCTACATTCACAGTCAGAATCCGACGACCCTGCCATAAAATTTCCACATAATAAGGAGCATTCTGTTCATTCAGCCATAAATCCAGCTGCAAGGCATCTTCTTCATAGGTATCATCGATGGTCACTCTAAGCCCATGATCGTCCATACCGCAGGAGGACAGATATCCACCCAGAAGTGTCTTAACAATCAGCCACGGGGCGCTGACCGGAGAGAGCTCTCCGTCCGCAAGCTTAGGGAAAGTAAGCACGATATCATCGAATGTCAATTCACCGCCCTGAGCATTGAAACTGCCTTTGATTCCCTCAATGGATTTTGGTTCCACAACCGTAAAGGAAAGATCGTCGTTTTTATCTACAATACAATCCATTGTAAAATCGTATATCTTATCTCCATAATCTGCGGTTATCTGCGCTGTGAAGCTGCATTTTTCGCAGGAAAGCATCTTTTCCCGTAATGCTGTGACCCGATCTAAATTGGCTTCTCTTCTTCCGCAACCGCACAGAAAAACGAAGGCCATGCAAAATGCAAGAACTCTTTTCAATATACCACGCCCTATTTTAAAAGTCGTGGAATCACCTTCAGCAAATCAGAGGGAATCATACCGTATTGCCCTATCTCCCCGGCGCAAATATCTGCTGCCGCGCCATGAAGCCAAACACCGCAGGCAGCAGCCACCGGGGGGGATAACTTCTGTCCCAGGAGACTGACGATCATGCCGGCAAGCACATCGCCACTGCCGCCGGTGGCTAATCCGGGATTGCCGGTATGGTTTTGATAAAGGATATTCCCATCCGTGATAATGGTATGGTGACCTTTCAGCACCACAATAACACCTAAATCATTCGCCAGATCACAAACATGCGAATTATCGACCTTTTTACCATCACTGCAAAAACGAATATATTCGCCCATATGAGGTGTCATGACGGTAGGCGCTGATCTTCCACGCAAAATATCCTTATGCCCATGCAAAACATTTATTCCATCTGCATCCAAAACAACCGGACCGTTAAAATGCTCCAGAATATATTTTACAACCTGAAACACTCCGTCACTTTGCCCCAGGCCGCAACCAATCAATATCGCATCCATCTGATCCAATTTTTCTTTTATAGGTTCAATGGCTGCTGCCGAAAGCTTACCGTCCTCACCGGGAAGCGGAAACACAATGGGCTCAGTTAACTTCACAGCTTCGATGTCATATATTTCTCCCGGAACACCCAAATACACCAAACCCGCTCCGCAGCGAAGTGCGCCCATCGCTGCCAAAGCTGCAGCGCCGGTAAAGCCCACACTTCCACAAAGCAGCAAAATTTTACCATAATTCCCCTTATGGGAATCCGGCAAACGATCTGGCAAATAATGCATGACCGTCTGATGATCCAGCCTCAACATATCCATTTTTACGCCTCCTTGTAAATTCAAAATAACATATTGAACCAATCCAGTCAAGAATAGGAAAATATACTTGCATTTTAAAAGGGAATGTGATATGATTCTATACGATATGTAAAGGCGTTGATTGGGTTGCCTTGCGCTGAATATGCGTTTGAAGCGAGAGCGGGACGGTGTGAGCCGCTTAGCGTACAGTCCGGGCCTTCCCCCAGGAGCCGCTACCTGAACATTGCAGTAGGGTCAGCCGGGTTGTTCCGTTAAAGACATACGGTGTGTTTGCACCGAAAAGCTGCGTCAAGTATGGCGAATTGCGGGTGGTACCGCGGAGGAAATGTCCTTCGTCCCGATTGTGGGATGAGGGGCTTTATTTTTTAATTACCCGAGAGGAGACTATAGTATGAAAGACCAATTGGAGCAAATCAAACTGCAGGCGCTTGCCGCATTGGATGCTGCTTCCACCCCTGCCGAGCTGGAGGAATTGCGTGTTAAACTGCTGGGCAAAAAGGGCGAACTGACCGCTGTTTTGAAGCAGATGGGCAAGCTTGCACCCGAAGAGCGCCCTGTTATGGGTCAGCTGGCCAACTCTGTAAGAGCTGCCATTGAGGAAAAACTGGAAGCACGCAAGGTTCAGGTCAATGCTGCCGCGATGGAAATCAAGCTTGCCAATGAGTCCATCGATGTCACCATTCCGGGCAAGCGGGTTTCATTGGGTCACGAGCATCCCATGAACAAGGTTTTGCAGGAAATTAAGGACATTTTTGTGGGCATGGGCTACCAGATTGTGGACGGACCGGAAGTAGAGCTTGCCTCTTATAACTTTACCCGTTTGAACATCGAAGAAGGTCACCCCTCCAGAGACAGAAGTGATACCTTCTATTTTACCGATGATGACACTGTTCTGCTTCGTACCCAAACCAGCCCCATGCAGATTCGTGTCATGGAAAATTCCCAGCCTCCCATTTGTATTCTTGCCCCCGGCCGTGTTTACCGTAAGGACGAGGCCGATGCTACTCATTCCCCCATGTTCCATCAAATTGAAGGTCTGGTTGTGGATGAGCATATCACCATGGGTGACCTGAAGGGTGCATTGATCACCATTATGCACCGGATTTACGGTCATGATGCTCAGGTACGTTTCCGTCCTCACCACTTCCCCTTTACCGAGCCCAGTTGTGAGATGGATATGCAGTGCCACAAGTGTCATGGTACCGGTGAGGTTGACGGACAGGTTTGCTCTACCTGCCACGGAGAGGGCTGGATTGAGCTTCTGGGTGCCGGCATGGTACACCCCGAGGTGTTGCGAAACTGCGGAATCGATCCCAATAAATACTCCGGCTTTGCATTTGGCATCGGTTTGGAGCGTACTGCCATGGGCCGTCTGAAGATCAACGACCTGGGTTTGATCTTCGATAACGATGTCCGATTCCTGAACCAGTTCTAAGGAGGTTCTCACATGAAGCTGAACAGAAAATGGATCAATGAAGAATTTGTAGATCTTTCCCATGTCTCTGACAAAGAATATGTGGACACTTTGACCATCTTTGGTCAGAAAGTGGAAACCTATGAGCGCATGGACGAGCAGATTAAAAATGTGGTTGTTGGCAAGGTTGTATCCATTGTCCGTCATGAAAATTCCGACCACATGTGGGTCTGCCAGGTGGATGTTGGACAGGATGAGCCTGTACAAATCGTAACCGGCGCGCAAAATGTTAACCAAGGTGATTTGGTTCCTGCAGCGCTGCACAATTCCTGGCTGCCCGGGGGAATCCACATTACAAAGGGTAAGCTCAGAGGTGAGAAATCCAATGGTATGCTCTGCTCCTTTGCTGAGCTGGGCCTTACCCAAAATGACCTGCCCGACGCTTATGCAGACGGCATTTGGATTCTTAACGAGGAAGATTGCAAGCCCGGCGATGACATAAATCTGGTAATTGGTAACGATGATACCGTTGTGGATTTTGAAATCACCAACAATCGTCCTGACTGCTACTCCATTATCGGTCTGGCAAGAGAATCCGCTGCCGCTTTTAAGTTGCCTATGAAACACCACGAGCCTGTTGTAAAAGGAAGCGACGCCGGCTCCATGTATGACAAGCTGGATGTAGAAGTTACAGCCGATGATCTTTGCAACCGTTACAGCGCCAGAATGGTGGCAAATGTTAAAATTGCTCCCTCTCCCAAGTGGATGCGTCAGCGTCTGCGTGCCAACGGAATTCGCCCCATTAACAACATTGTAGATATTACCAACTATGTTATGTTGGAATACGGTCAACCCATGCACGCATTTGACTACCGCTATGTCGGCTCCGGCAAAATCGTTGTTCGTGAAAGCCTGGAGGGTGAAACCCTTACTACCCTTGATGGCACTGTACGGGCGCTGACTCCCGGTATGCTGGTGATCGCAGACGAAGAAAAGCCCATTGGCCTTGCCGGTATCATGGGCGGCGAAAACTCTGAAATTCAGAATGATACCACAACCGTAGTGTTTGAATCCGCTAACTTCAACGGAACATCCATCCGTCAAACTGCTCTGGCTCTGGGTATGCGTACCGAATCCTCCGGAAAGTTTGAAAAGAATCTGGACCCCATGCTTACTGTTCCTGCTGTACAGCGAGCCTGTGAGCTTGTAGAGCTGCTTCAGTGCGGTGATGTTCTGGACGGCACCATCGATATAGTGAACTATGTTCCTGCCCCCAGAAAGGTCACCCTCGAACCCGAAAAGATCAATGCTCTGCTTGGTACAAATATCAGTCGCGAAGATATGATTGCATATCTGAATTATCTGGAAATTCCTGTGGAAGGTGACGAAATCCTCGTACCCTCCTGGCGTCCTGACCTGAATCACATGGCGGACATTGCAGAAGAAGTGGGTCGTTCCTACGGCTATAACGAAATTCCCACCACCGCTTTCCACACCTCCACTCAGGGCGGTTATACCCCTGTAATGAAGCTGGAAACCAAAGCAGGAACACTCTGTCGCGCGCTGGGCTTTAGTGAAATTATCACCTATTCCTTTGTATCCCCCGAGATTTTTGATAAAATCCGTCTGGATGCCAACTCTCCCCTTCGCAACACGCTGAAAATCCAGAATCCTCTGGGTGAGGATACATCCATCATGCGCACCATTGCCTTGCCCTCCATGCTGGATATTCTTTCCCGAAACAATGCCTACCAGAATAAGTCCGTCAAGCTGTATGAGCTTGCTAAGATTTATCTGCCCAAGAAGGGTCAGGCATTACCAGAAGAACCCAAGATGCTGGTTCTGGGCACCTACGGCGCCAACGAAGATTTCTTCTCTCTAAAGGGCGAACTGGAAGCAATTTTTGAGGGACTTCACCTGCCCAGAGCAAGCTATCAGGCAGTCAGCCAGAATCCCAGCTATCATCCCGGCCGTTGCGCCAAGGTAACCATGAGTGGTATGGATGTAGGCTACATCGGTCAGGTGCATCCTCTGGTTTGCCAGAATTACGACATGGATGCAGAAGTGTACTGCGCCGAAATCGATTTCAGCAAGCTGGTTTCCCTGCAGCTGCCGGAAGCTACCTATGTTCCCCTGCCCAAATATCCCACCGTTACCCGGGATCTGGCGTTGATCTGCGACGAACGCATTACTGTTGCCGAAGCAGAAACTGTAATTGTAGAATCCGCCGGTAAGCTGCTGCGTGATATTCGTTTGTTTGATATTTACCGAGGTACCGGTGTGCCCGAGGGAAAGAAGAGTCTGGCATTCTCCCTGTCTCTGCGCGCTGATGACCGCACCCTGACAGATGCAGACTCGGAAGCTGTCGTATCCAAGGTTTTAACCGCTCTAAAGGAGAAATTGGGCGCAATCCTCAGATAAAATTTTAAAAAATTTGAAAACAGGTCTTTACACGAACAAATTTTTCGGTTATAATCATATAACATTTGAAAGGAGGGTCGATCCAATGTCAGAAAATCAGAAAAACATCGGAAAAAATACCATTAAATTTACCGTTCCCAGTGATGATAAGGAAAATATGCGCCGAATTCTGCGTACTGTGTTCGACGCTCTGAACGAAAAGGGTTACAACCCCATTAACCAGATTGTAGGCTATCTGCTCACCGAAGATCCCACTTATATCACAAATTACAACAATGCTCGCAGCATGATTTGTAAGTTGGACCGCGACGAGCTGATGCAGGCTCTGGTTCGTTGCTACCTGTTTGACAATGTCTGATCTTATCGGGGGCTTGCAAAAGCCCCCGCATCAATTTTAAGGAGGCTAAACCATGGCTGAAGAAGCAAAGGTTTTAACATACAAGGGTCATCCACTCATGCGTAAGGATAATCTCATTTATTACGGTTCCATGGCAGATTCCCACATCGTCATGCTGCAAATCCTGGAGACCAAAAAGGTTGGAGATGTTGATATTGCCACCAAGGTCTCCGTTCAGTTACAGTTGACCGATCCTGCTGCAAAGAGCAGAGACCGTGTGGTTAAAAAAGGTGAAAAAGCCGGTCTTTACACCGCGCTGGACTTTGGCTGCGTATGGCTGGAAAGAGCCCTTGCAGGTAAATAATTCAGATTGGACTGCCGTAAATGATACGGCAGTCTTTTTTGCATATACTGTGCTTATGCGAATAAAATTATATGTTGAATTTCATTGGATTTTCGGGTATAATCGAAGAAAAAAGAAAGGGTGAAGAACATGACAGACAATCACGATGAATACAGATTCACTCCACCACCCCGCCGCAAAAAGCAGATTCCCAGATGGAAGCTGCTTCTGCGCAAGTATTGGCCTACTATCCGTTTTGGATTAATTGTTCTGCTGTTAATTGCAGTAATCGTAGTGGGTATTGTAGCCATTACATCCGGTCGACGCTTAAAAAATAACGGAGCTGATGAAACCAAAGCAGTAGAAACCACCCAGGAAACTGTTTCCCAGAAAGAAATTCTTGCACAGGCTCAGGAATTGATCATACAAGCCGATTTTATTACAGCAGGCTATGATTATGAAAAGGCAATCACCTTGCTTGAAGAATTTGAGCATTTTGATGCGGTGCCGGAATTGGCTCAGAAGGTTGCCGCTTACCGGGAGGCAGAAAGCAAGCTGGTCCCCTATGCAAACATGGCAAATGTGACTCATATTTTCTTGCACTCTCTGATTGTAGATCCCTCCAGAGCCTTTGACGGCGAATATACTCAGGCCGGTTACAACCAATACATGACCACCTGCGATGAGTTTGTTGCCATTCTGGAGGAAATGTATAACCGCGGTTATGTGCTGGTAACTCCCTACCAGGTTGCAGAGGAATACACTGATTCCACCGGCACACACTTCCGTTACTGCGATCTTCGTTTACCAGAGGGTAAAATCCCCTTCATTATGAGCCAGGACGATTTAAACTATTATGGCTATATGGTAGGCGGCGCCAGCGGTGTGGACGAAACACCCATCTTTGCCAATACAAAGGGCGACGGATTTGCTCATAAGATTGTGATTGACGAAAACGGCTATCCCACCTGTGAGTATATGGACAAGAACGGTAATGTTACCACCGGTGACTATGATTTGGTTCCCCTTCTGGAAAAATTCATTCAGGAGCATCCGGATTTTGCCTATAAGGGCGCCCGTGCCGTTCTGGGAATGACCGGCTATGAAGGTGTGTTTGGCTACCGTACCAAGCCTTCCTATGAAGCTGCCATGGGCACTGCTAAATATCAGCAGGAAGTAGAGGAAGCCAAGAAGGTTGCCCAGTGCCTGCGTGATCATGGTTGGGTGCTGGCAAGTCACTCCTACGGTCACCCCGCTTACGGCAATATTCCTGCCGCCAATGTAGAGCGAGATTCCGACAAATGGGAAAATACCGTACAGCCCATTATCGGCAATTGTGATGTGATCCTCTACCCCCACGGCTCCGATATTGCCGGCGGAGAAAAGTACACCTTTGACAATGCAAAATTTAAGGCCTTGTATGAAGATGGCTACCGCTACTTCTTCAATGTGGACAGCAATAAATATTGGAGTCAGCTGGGTGACAATTATTACCGTGGCGGACGCAGAAACCTTGACGGTTACCGCATGTGGTACCATCCTCATAAGCTGGATGACCTGTTTGATGTTTCCAAGGTCTTTGACCCGGCTCGTCCCACACCCGTTCCCTCTATTTAATTCTAAGAACCCGGTTCTTTTGAATCGGGTTCTTTTCAATGAATATATTGCTTAATAAATCGGCATACCTCTTTTTCATAACGCACCGTATCCGTATGATAGCTGATACCGTGACCTGCCAGTGGAACTGTAACGATTCTTTTATCAGAATTACAATGACTGTAAATTTCTTTGGACATATCACAGGGTACAAACCAATCCGCTTCTCCGTGAATCAGCAAAACCGGCAGCTTTGTATTTTCCACAGCCTTAACCGCGCTGCTTTCCCATAATCTGAATTTTCCAAATAACAATGCGCTCATAACCACAAAGGGATATAGCAATCTGTCGGGTAGTTTTCCCATCTTGCATACCTTTCGGATGATCTTTTCCGGTGAAGAAAAAGGGCAGTCTGCAATTATGCAGCATACATTGGAAGGCAGTTTTAAATCGGAAGCCATCAATATTGTCGCAGCGCCCATGGAAACACCGGACAAAACAATATTGACATCCGGGCCAAATCTGGAAACGGCATACTCAGTCCATGCTTTACAATCAAATCGTTCCTTGATCCCAAAGGTAATGGTATGACCTTGACTCAGGCCGTGACCTCGCTGATCCACCACCAGAGCATTATAGCCTTCCTTCAGCACCATCTCGCTGCAGGCTGAAAAATCTCTGACCGCGCAACCGCGATAGCCATGAAAATGTATGATTAAAGGCGCGTCAAAGGACTCATGATAGTATCTGGCGGCAAGTCGAAGGCCATCGTGAGATTGAATAAATACCTGCTCATAGGCTCTTTTTTCCAAGTCCTCCACCTGCTTACGCATCATATCTGCCACAGCTTCATACTGCTTGCCCGGGGGAATCGCATAAATATCCTGCGGGACTGTGTTTTTGCTGAAAAATGTGATGCGGTAAACAAAAAATGAAGAACAAAAAAATCCAGCAATGAGAAAAACTGCAATGATGATTCCTATCATGATATCCTCCCAAATGATCACACTATGTACATACCTTTCATATATCCCTTTTATCAATATGCTGGAGGAAATAATATGTGTACTGCACTTACCTTTGATGCAAATTCCTTTTTCTTTGGACGAAATCTGGACCTGGAATACAGTTATGATTATAAGATTGTAATTACACCCAGAAACTACCCCTTCCGGTTTCGAAACGGTGTTACCATGGCAGCGCATCATGCCTTGATTGGAATGGCGGCAATCTCAGAGGATTATCCGCTATACTTTGAAGCCACAAACGAAAGGGGCTTAAGCCTAGCAGGATTGAATTTTCCCAAAAATGCAAAATATTTTCCCAAGGATCAAAGCAAAATCAATGTAGCGCCCTTTGAATTGATACCATGGGTGCTTGGTAAATACGCAAGTGTGAATGAGTTTTTGGAATATTTTAAACATTTTAACATCTGGGAGGAAAACTTCAGTGAAGATTTTCCTCTGTCCCCTCTTCATTGGCTTTTAGCAGACAAAAATCGTTGCATTACCTTGGAATCCACAAAGGACGGCTTAAAATATTACGAAAACCCTATGGGTATTCTTACCAACAATCCCCCTTTTGATTACCAAATGACCCATTTATCCGGATTTTTAAATATTACAGCAGAGTATCCAACCAATCGTTTTTCCAATTATACGAATTTTATACCTTTTAGCCTTGGTATGGGTGCAATGGGTCTTCCGGGAGATCCCTCTTCTCCATCCAGATTTGTCCGGGGCGCATTTGTAAAAATGAATTCCCCTAAGGAGGAATCAGATCAGTCGTTAGTAACCCAGTTTTTTCATATTCTGGGTTCAGTGGCGCAACAAAAAGGTATTACCAAAACCCCTGCAGGACCCGTGGAATATACTCAGTATTCCAGCTGTTGCAACACAAAAACCGGTGTTTATTATTACACCACCTATGAAAACAGCAGAATTAGCGCCGTGAATATGCATCTGGAGAATTTAAACGGGAAGTGTTTAATGGAATATCCGCCCATTATCAAGCAAGACATATACTTCCAAAACAAAAAAGCTGAGGGATAACCCTCAGCTTTTTGTATTACAGAAGCTTCATAATAGCATCTGCATAAGCAGCGCCTGTGCTGCCTGTGCGATCACCCGTCACCTTAACTTTGCAGGTATTCAACGCATTTTCCAGCTTTTCCGCTTCCTCAGCGCAGCAAATATGCCGCAACAGCATTGCCTCAGCCTTCAGAATACTTGCAGGATTAGCGTAGTCTGCAAGACCTTCTTCAATCATTCTGGGCGCAGAACCGTGTATTGCTTCAAACATGGCGTAACGGTTACCGATATTGGCGCTGCCGGCTGTACCAACGCCGCCCTGGATCTGGGCTGCCTCGTCTGTAATAATATCGCCATATAGATTCGGCAGAACAAATACCTGGAACTGGTTACGGATAACGGGATTAACCAGATTGGCAGTCATAATATCAATATACCAATCATCTGCGGCAATCCCGGGATATTCTTCTGCGACCTTATGACAAATAGCTGTGAACTTACCGTCGGTCTTCTTCATAATGTTTGCCTTGGTCACAATGGAAACTCTGGTTTTTCCGTTGTTTTTGGCATAATCAAATGCCGCCCGGGCAATTCTCTCGGTGCCAAGGTCTGTGGTAACCTTGAAATCCACTGCCATGCCGGGTAATTCCACACCGCGGCTGCCCAAAACATATTCACCCTCCGTATTTTCACGGTAGAAGATCCAATCAATACCTTCTTCAGGAATTACAACAGGCCGGACATTGGCATACAAGTCCAGTTCCCGGCGTAGAGTCACATTGGCGCTTTCCATTTTTCCGCCCATCGGCGTGGTGGTAGGTCCTTTCAGCAGTACATCACAGGTTTTAATTTCTGCCAGAACATCCTCGGGAACAGGCTTGCCAAGGGCAAGTCGGTTTTCAATGGTCAGACCCTTTATGGGCTTAATAACGATTTTGCCGCTATCGATCTTATCCTTCAGCAAATGATTCAACACCCTGACAGCATGCTCCATAATGATAGGGCCAATTCCGTCACCGTCAACAATGCCGATTGTGATTTGCTCTTTAGCGGTAAAATCCACTTTTTCAGAGGACATATTTTCGATACGCGCTGTTTGCTCCTCCAGAAGTTTTTTAAACTGCTCGCATGCAAGTGCAATATCCATTATGTATGATTCTCCTTTGTATAGTTCAGCAAACCGCCGCATTTCAGAATTTCTCTCTGGCGCTGGGTTAGGTCACACAGCAATGTAATCTTTTTACCGGAGGGATTCACGGTTGCTGTAACCGCACCCTTTTCCATACCACTCCAGATTGCTTCCAAAGTAAGGATTTGACCCTGCTGAAGGCTGTCATAATCCTCTGCACAGGCAAAGGTCAGAGGCAGAATGCCTGCATTGATCAAATTTGCTACATGGATTCTGGCAAAGCTCTTGGCAATCACGCAGCGAATACCAAGATACATGGGCACCAATGCCGCATGTTCACGGGAAGAACCTTGGCCATAGTTGCTGCCACCAATTACGATACCATCACCTGCCGCCTTTGCTCTTTCCGGGAACGCCTGATCGCAAACACCAAAGCAGAACTGGGACAGGAAAGGAATATTGGATCGGTAAGGCAAAATCTTTGCGCCGGCAGGCATAATATGGTCGGTGGTAATATTATCCCCTACCTTCAAAACCAACTCAGCGGTAAGGCTGTCGTCCATGGGTTTACACTTGGGGAATTCCTTAATGTTGGGACCGCGAAGCACTTCAACATTAGCGCCGTCAGCCGCAGGTGCCAGCACACCCGAATCATCAATCTTAAAGGAATCAGGCATGGAAACCCCAGGCATTTCACCCAAAAGCATGGGGTCGGTAATCTCCCCTGTGAGAGCCGCAGCAACCGCGGTTTCCGGAGACACCAGATAAACCTGGGCATCCTTGGTTCCGCTTCTGCCAAGAAAATTCCGGTTAAAGGTACGCAAACTGACACCGGAAGAATTGGGAGAGAAGCCCATACCGATACAAGGTCCGCAGGCACATTCCAGCACTCTTGCGCCACTTGCCAGAATATCGCTGAGTGCGCCGCAATCTGCCAGCATGGTCAGCACCTGGCGGGAGCCGGGAGAAACAGAAAGGCTGACATTAGGCGATACGGTTTTACCCTTTAAAAGCGCAGCGACCTTTAACAAATCCTGCAAGGAAGAATTGGTACAGGAACCGATACATACCTGATCCACCTTTGTTCCCTTAAGAGATTCCACCGTAACCACATTGTCCGGGCTGTGAGGACGAGCGATCATGGGTTTTAAGGTAGTAAGGTCAATGGCTATCACTCGGTCATACTGAGCATCGGGATCACTGGTAAGAGGTGTATAATCCGCCTCTCTTCCCTGGGCAGCCAGAAATGCTCTGGTTACTTCATCGGATGGGAAAATGGAGGTAGTTGCGCCCAATTCCGTACCCATATTAGTAATGGTGGCACGCTCGGGGACACTCAATGAGGCAACACCGGGGCCTCCCCATTCAATAATAGCGCCCACACCGCCCTTAACAGAAAGAATACGCAGAATTTCCAGACTCACATCCTTTGCGGTTACAAAGGGTCTGAGCTTGCCCGTCAGCTCTACCTTGAACATCTTAGGCATGGTAATATAATATGCGCCGCCGCCCATAGCCACAGCCACATCCAGACCGCCCGCGCCAAAGGCCAGCATGCCGATGCCACCGCCGGTGGGTGTATGGCTGTCAGAACCAATCAAGGTTTTACCGGGCTTACCAAACCGCTCCAAATGTACCTGGTGGCAAATACCGTTACCGGGGCGTGAGAAATATACACCGTGCTTCGCAGCAACGGTTTGAAGATATCTGTGGTCATCTGCATTCTCAAAACCGGATTGCAAGGTATTATGGTCTACATAGGCAACACTCAATTCCGTGCGCACTCTGGGAATTCCCATGGTTTCAAATTCCAGATATGCCATGGTGCCTGTTGCGTCCTGGGTTAAGGTCTGGTCAATACGAAGCGCAATCTCATTTCCCGGAATCATTTCACCGGAAACAAGATGATCGGCAATAATTTTTTGTGCAATGGTCTTACCCATGATTCTTCATGCCCTCCAACATATTATTCTTGGCGTTTTCAATGTGGCGGGATGTGAGTTCCGCTGCCTTTTGCGCATCACCGGAGGCAATGGCTTCATAAATCTCCCGATGCTCTTTCACCACATAGACGATTCTACCGGGCTTTTCAATGGATGCTTTTCTATATCGTTGGGTCTTTCTGTGAAGAGGCAACAGCGTGTCCTTAATCACTGTGCGCTTGCTCAGTTCGCAAATCAGATCGTGAAACCGATCATCATTCTGACGCAAATGCTCAGAATCGTTCTTTTCCACATAAAATTCCTGCAAATCAATAATGTGCTTCAGCTCTTCCAGACCTTCCGGTGTCATATTTACCGTGGCATAGTAGGAAGCGAGACCCTCAACACTCTGCCGAATATTCATAATATCCAACAGATCTTCCTCCGTAATACCCAGTACCACTGACCCCTTACCCGTGTCCGCAATCAGCCGTTCCTGTTCCAGCCGGCGAAGTGCCTCGCGGATAGGTGTTCTACTGACACCTAGTTGCTCCACAAGCTTAAGCTCAGTGAGGATCTCTCCTCTGGGATATACACCGGAGATAATGTCATATTCCAGCTTTTCAAATACCTGATCAGCCAGGGAAGCACTACGAAAATCTTTCATTTGGAATCCCCCTTACCAAATCTTATACTTACCGGGAGCCAGTTCTTCGATCTTATCTTCCAGCTCTTTGTTGGATAGAACCGTCTGACGGCCCTCTTCGTACAGCTCGTCAATCCAAGCCTTCAGCGCGACAACCAAATCGTTATGCTTATCAAGGGCAGCATCCCCCTGCAAGCGGTAGGTCTGATTGATCCAGTAGGCAATGCCCGCAAGCCCGGAAGTCTTACCAATCTGCACAGTTGCCGGTCTGTTTAACAGTTTTTCGGTGTCAAAAATCGTGTAGATCTCCTGATCCTTCATCAAACCGTCAGCATGGATACCGGCGCGGGTGACATTAAAGTTTCTACCCACAAACGGCGCCATATCCGGCACTTCGTAGCCAATATCCCGGCGGAAATAATCTGCAATTTCCGTAATCACCGTAGGGTCCATGCCATCCATGGAACCACGCAGAGAAGCATATTCAAAAACCATTGCCTCAAGAGGAACATTGCCGGTGCGCTCACCGATACCCAGCAAAGAGCAGTTAACCGCGCATGCGCCGTACAGCCATGCGGTGGAAGCGTTGGCAACCGCCTTATAGAAATCGTTATGTCCGTGCCATTCCAGATGCTCACTGGGAACATCGGAATAATGCTGCAAACCGTAGATAATACCGGCCACACTTCTGGGAAGCGCTGCTTCCGTATAAGGAACGCCATAGCCCATGGTATCGCAAGCGCGGATTTTAACAGGAATACCCGCCTCTCTGGAGAGCTTCTGCAGCTCATTTACAAAAGGAACAACAAATCCATAGAAGTCAGCCCGGGTAATATCTTCCAAATGACATCTGGGAATAATGCCGGCATCAAAAGCATCCTTTACAGTACCAAGATAGTAATCCAGCACCTGGCTTCGGGTCATTTTCATTTTCTTGAAAATATGATAATCGCTGCAGCTTACCAAAATACCGGTTTCCTTAATACCCATATCCCGGACCAGCTTAAAATCTTCCTTATTTGCGCGAATCCAAGTGGTAATTTCCGGAAATTTCAGCCCAAGAGCCATGCACTTTTCAATGGCCTCTCTGTCCTTCTTGCTGTAGATAAAGAACTCGGTTTGACGGATGATTCCGTAAGGGCCGCCCAGCTTGTTAAGAAGCTTATAGATATTCACAATCTGATCAACAGAATAGGGTTCAACGGACTGCTGACCGTCACGAAGAGAGGTATCTGTGATCCAAATCTCCTCCGGCATATTCAAAGGAACACGTCGGTGGTTAAAGGACACCTTGGGAACTGCGCCTTCTGTAAATACATCCCGCTGCAAATTAGGCTCAGGAATATCCTGAAGAGAATACTTATAAGATTTTTGTTCCAGAAGATTGGTCTTATTGGAAATTTCCAGCATACAATCACTCCTCCATGCATTCTTGAATTATTGTATACAATTATACACGCATATCCTGAAAAGTCAATAAGAAAACCCACCGGAAAAACATTTTCTTCCGGTGGGATAATCTAAAATTTCAGTTATATCAACTCAATATGGTATTCGGTCAGCCAGAAATTGATCTGAAGCATGTAAGCAATTGTCTGAGGAATCTTCATAAGCTGACCGTACCAGGGCCATTCATATTCACTATTGATAAGCTTTATAAGCGCATTTCTGTCTACAATTTGGAAAAGGGGCGCGTTAGGTTCAGAAAGTATCTGCTTTAATCTGCTGCTAACAGCCACCATATAATCCGGATGATGGGTTTTGGGATAAGGGCTTTTTTTGCGCCACAAAATCTCATCCGGCAAAATTCCTTCCATGGCTTTCCTAAGCAACCCTTTTTCTACATTTTTATGGTCCTTATACTCCCAGGGAACGCCATAGAGATATTCTGCAATCCTGTAATCGCAAAAAGGAACCCGAACTTCTAAACCGTGATACATACTCATGCGGTCTTTCCTGTCCAGAAGTGTCTGCATAAACCATTGAAAATTCAGGTTTACCATTTCCTTCATCCTTCTTTCTTCCCCGGATGCTCCCGGAAGAACATCTGTGTCAGAAATAGTCTGGGAATACCGATCCATTACATATTCCTTTGAGTTTATAGAATAGGCTTTGTGAATCAACGAAGCTCTTTGGGCTGTGTTTTGCGCCCAAGGAAATCCCTCTGCGGCCCTGATTTTTTGATCACGAAACCAGGGATACCCCCCAAATATCTCATCGGCGCACTCGCCGGACAAGGCCACTTTGACATGGCTGCGGATTTTCCCGCAAAACGCCAGCAAAGAAAAATCCACATCTGCCATTCCGGGCAAATCCCTTGCCTTTGTTGCATCCTCCAATGAATCGATTAATGTCTCTGGGGAATGAATTGTCCAATGGTGATTCATAGGTTCCCGACGGGTCATTAAGCGAATATATTCCCCGTCTGAATTGGGCTGAAATTTTCCGGGTTGAAAATATTTATCATTATCCACATAATCCACGGAAAAAGTGTCAAGCACATCCCCCCTACTGTGAAAATGCCGTGCGCAAATTGCGCTGATCAAGCTGGAATCCAGCCCACCAGACAGAAATGTTCCCAGAGGTACATCAGAAACCGTTTGACGGCGAATAGCATCAATTACCAACTGGCGTACCGTATCCACAGTGTCCTCAAAATTCTCTTCATGCTCACGATCTCGCAAGTACCAATATTGCTGTTTTACAAACTTACCGTCCTTCAGCCACCCATACCATCCGGGGCATAATTCTTCAACGCCTTGAAACACACCGCAGCCCGGAGTTCTACCCGGTCCAAGAAGCAGGATTTCTGCCACGCCGTCTTCATCCAGCCTTGCTTTTACACCGGGGTAAGCCAGAATGGTTTTTATTTCTGAAGCAAAGATAAATCCGTTCTCATGACGCTTAAAAAACAGGGGTTTCACACCAATTTTATCCCTTGCGACGAACAGCGTCTGTTCCTCTTTTATCCATACAGCGAATGCAAATATTCCGTTTATTTCTTCCAGAACCCGCTCCCTCCATTGCGCAAAGGCATGGAGCAGCACCTCGGTATCTGATTCTGATATAAAGGAATGCCCGCATTGAATCAGGCGGTTTCGAAGTTCTCTTGTATTATACAATTCTCCGTTATAGGTCAGAATATATGTTTTCCCCTGCCAAAATAAAGTCATGGGCTGACTTCCACCTTTGGGATCAATAATTGCCAATCGGGTGTGAAGAAGTGTGCAATAATTATCTGCATATACACCCTTTCCATCCGGCCCTCTGCGGTACATGGTTGAAATCAGTTTGCTTTGAATATCTGCGTTCCCCTGCAGACCAACAAAACCCGCAATAGCACACATATCAATCCATTCCTTTCACAGAAATATAATCTGCACGCTTATTTACTATATGACTCTACCCATAAAAACATGACAAGCACATTTTCTCCCCCGGAGCATACCATAGATTGAATGCCGAAAGGAGGAATCTATCTGTCAGCAATCGGTTATATACAGGTTCGTGCTTATACCAGCAACGCGCAGATTCCGCTGGAAGATGTGGCTGTTTTGGTCACAACACCCGACGGTCAGGCCATTGCTATGCGACTTACGGATAAAAGCGGGAAAATTGACCCCATTCCCATTACCGTGCCGGATTTGAGTTCCAGTCAAACACCAAACACGGGAATCGTTCCGTTTACAACTGTAAATATATATGCAAGACTGGAAAATTACGAACAAATTGAATCGGAAAGTACTCAGGTTTTTGCAGATACAGTAACCATACAGGATTTGGAAATGATTCCTTTGTCTGAGTTGCCGGATCAATGGTCTAAAACGGAAATCTTCCGTACACCGGCACAAAATCTCTAGGAGGTGATCTCTTGCCGCCGGTCAATCCTTACATACCTAAGGAGATCACTGTTCATCTTGGGTCTCCTACATCCAACGCAGCAAATGTAACGGTTCCATTTATTGATTATGTAAAAAATGTAGCATCCAGCGAAATCTATCCCACATGGGATGAAAGCGCATTACGGGCAAACATTTTTGCCATTGTTTCCTTTGCGCTGAACCGGGTTTACACAGAATTTTACAGAAGCCGCGGTTACGACTTCGATATAACAAGCTCCACCGCCATTGACCAGGCATTCGTCAATGGCAGGAGTTATTTTGACTCTGTTTCCAAAATCGCAGATGAATTGTTTAATGACTATTTGCGACGACCGGGATTTGTAGAACCCCTGGCGGCAAAGTTCTGTAACGGCACCACGGTTACCTGTGAAGGACTCAGCCAATGGGGCAGTCAAAATCTTGCCCAACAGGGTTATAATTCCATCCAAATCCTTAGAAGCTATTATGGGGATGTGGAAACAGTTCTCAATGCCCCTATACGGGGTATTGTTTCCTCCTACCCGGGAGAACCGTTGCGAAGAGGAAGTACTGGGCCAAATGTAGTGACAATACAGGTTGCATTAAACAGAATCTCCCAAAATTATCCCGCAATTCCCAAAATTCCTGTGATTGACGGAATCTTTGGAAGCAGAACCGAAGCAACCGTACGGGCCTTCCAACAGGTTTTCAATCTAACCTCTGACGGAGTTGTCGGACCTGCCACCTGGTATGCCATCGTCAGACTATATACAGCCGTAACGGACCTTTCTGAATTACGAAGCCAAGGTCAACAATTCTATTCTATCAACTGGACACCACCCAATGCGTTGCAAATCGGCAGTTCCGGAGAAAAGGTTCGACAACTTCAATATATGCTTAGTGTACTATCCAACTACATTTCGACCATTCCGCCCTTAACCATTGACAGCATTTACGGTCCTGCCACAAGAGCCGCTGTACTGGCTGCCCAAAGACGTTTTGGCCTTCCGGAAACAGGGGTTGTAGACGCTGCAACCTGGGATGAAATTTACGATCAATTCTCAGGCATCGAAAATACCACCTTTCGAAGCAAAGAAACCTTCCCTGTCAATCAAAATGCAGTGCCTGTTATGGCCAGCACGAACCGAAGACCCCAAAGAACCACCCCGCAAAGACAGCCAGCATCACCCACCAATCAGTATGCAAAATCAACCACATTCAAGCAATTTCCCGGTTTTGATATTACAATCGGTTCTCAAGACCCTGTCAGCCAGGAGGTGGTAAGATGAGACCGGCAGAATCTTTTGTAGGGCAACCCATACGAAGTCTGGAAACCATGCTACGGGTGATTGCTGAAAATGATCCTATGCTTCCCACGGTTGTTCCCGATGGAATTTACGGGCAGGAAGATATGACCGCCGTTTCGGCATTCCAAAGGAAATATGGCCTACCGGTAACGGGCATTGCGGACCAAACCACCTGGGAAGCTATTTTGAAACAGTATGAATTGGCGCTTGTAAATATCGGCAAGGCTGAACCCATTGAAATCATAATGGATCCCGGAAAAGTTTACAGGCTTGGTGACAGTGATCCCAATCTTTATTTGTTGCAAAGCATGCTGATTTACTTATCACTTCTTCATCCCACTATCGACACACCGGAGCATAACGGGATATTAGATAGCGAAACATCCAAAGCGCTTGCTGCATTTCAACTACTGGCAGGGCTGCCACCTACCGGTGAACTGGATAAGCTGACATGGAAATATCTCGTAAAACAATTTACCTTAAATGCCAACCGTTCTCAAGAGGTCTCCTTGAGCAATTTGTGAATTTTATAAAATCTTAAGATTAAATGCTTGATTATACAGAAAATAATGCGTATAATAGCTTTTACGGAATGATTTTCTGCATTCCACGGAGGAAAAAGCATGTTCATGAAGGACTGGAAAAAAGAAATATTGACGATTCCAAATTTGCTGAGTCTCTTCCGTCTGGCATTGATTCCCGTCTACATGACGATCTATCTCAACGCTGACGGAAATCCTGCCAATTACTATCTGGCTGCAGGCATTTTGGCTGTTTCCTGTCTGACCGACCTGATTGACGGCAAAATTGCCAGACATTTCAATATGATCTCCACAGTTGGTAAGATTCTGGATCCCCTTGCAGATAAGGCCACCCAGTTTACCTTGATCATTTGTCTGTTAAGCCGTTACCAATTTTTGTGGTACCTGGTTGGTTTGTTTGTTGTAAAGGAAAGCTTTCAGCTCATTGCCGGCTGCGTGAATCTCCATAAAGGTAAAATGTTGGATGGCGCATTGATTACCGGCAAGATCTGCACAACCGTTCTCTTTGTAAGCTTGATCCTTCTTGTTATGCTTCCCACACTCTCTGAAAATATCGTCTTTATCATCATGATCATTGACATAGTTTTTATGCTGGCATCTTTCGCAGACTATATTCATGCATATTTCGGCAAGAATAAAAAATTCAACGACATATAAAGAAAAAGCCCATATTTGCCAGTCGGCAAATATCGGCTTTCATGGCGGAGAAGGAGGGATTTGAACCCTCGATACCCTTTTGGGGTATACACGATTTCCAATCGTGCGCGCTCGGCCAGCTACGCGACTTCTCCATAACGCTGTTTGGTCAGCCAAGTTATATTACTTCATAGGATTGAATTTGTCAAGCCCTATTTTTGAATTTTCTCACTTTCTCAACAGGACAAAACAGTTGACAAGTTCCTGAAAAATCGATATAATGACAAAGCTGTATGCTAGTGTAGCACAGTCGGTAGTGCATCTCACTCGTAATGAGAAGGTCGCCTGTTCGAGTCAGGTCACTAGCTCCAAAAAAGCTGACCCTTTTGGGGTCAGCTTTTTTGTTACATGAAGGGTTCATCGGTGTACTTAACCGTGATCTTTTCAACGCTGGCCAGCGCTTGCTGAATCAGCGCTTCTCTATCCAGCTTCTTTTCCGCATTCAGCACCTGACCCAGGCTGGGCTTTGTTTTGGGATGCTTAGGCGTAAATACGGTGCAGCAATCCTCATAGGGCAAGATGGAAGTATCCAATGTGCCGATCTTACGGGCAATGGAAACAATTTCTTCCTTGTCCATACCAACCAGGGGCATAAACACGGGAATATCCACAACCGCGCCAGTAACCGCCATGGCTTCCATGGTCTGACTTGCCACCTGACCCAGATTTTCGCCGGTGATCAATGCGCCGCAACCGTCATCCTTGCCAATCCGCTGGGAAATCTCCATCATAAAACGGCGCATAATCAAGGTAAAGAATTCTTCCGGGCAATTATCCCGAATGGCTTCCTGAATCTGGGTGAAACTGACAATATTAACGGTCATGCGTCCACTAAACTTAGTGACCAGACGGGCCAGTTCCAGCACCTTATCCTTAGCCAGCTGAGATGTATAGGGATAAGAGAAGAAATGTACACATTCAATCTCAACGCCCCGTTTTGCCATCATATAGGCTGCCACGGGAGAATCGATACCACCGCTCAGCAGGCACATGGCTCTTCCGCCTACGCCTGTGGGAAGTCCGCCTGCGCCGGGAACAGCCGGGCCGTGAACATAGGCAGCCAGATCGCGAATCTCCACATAAACCGTATATTCCGGATTATGCACATCCACAGCGCAACTGGGGTGGGCTTCTGCAAGTCTGCCGCCAATTTCCTGGGAAATACCAATGGAAGTCAAAGGAAAACGCTTATCAGAGCGCTTGGATTCCACCTTGAAGGAACGGGCGCAATCCAGATCATCCCCCAAATATTCCTCCACGGCATTGAAAATGGAATCCAGATTCTTTTCACAGGGTCTGCAACGGCAAAGGCTTACTACGCCAAAAATACTGCGGCAGGCTTCCCATGCCCCTTCCAGATCTGCATTTTCATCCTCCGGCTCAACATACACGGTGGACTGCATGATATACACATCAAAATTTCCGTAGGGACGCATTCTGCGCCGGACATTGGAGCGAAGCTTGTTCTCAAACTGGCGCTTATTTGCACCCTTAAGAACAATTTCACCAAGCTTCATCAAAAAAATCTCATTCATAAATTAAACCTTTCACTGCTCTCCCAAATCCACGCTGCGGTAACGAATCGCTTCTGCAATATGCTGCGGGAGAATATTTTCACTATTGTCCAGATCTGCAATGGTTCTGGAAACCTTCAAAATTCGGTCATAACTTCTGGCTGTTAAGCCAAGACTGTCAAATGCCCGTCGCATTAATTCCTGACAGATAGAATCCAAATTGCAATAGTTGCGAATCTCCTCCGGGCCCATACGGGCGTTACACATTCCGCTCTTGTCGCCATACCTTGCATTCTGAATATCCCGGGCATGATCAACCCTTTCTTTGACAGCAGCAGAAGATTCCGCCTGGGCTCTGCTTCGAAGATTTTCAAAAGGAACCGCAGGCACTTCCACAACAATATCAATACGATCCAGCAACGGGCCGGAAATACGGCTGCGATAATGCTGAACCGCCTGGGGTGTACAGGTGCATCTGCCGGAGGAATCTCCGTACCAACCGCATTTACAGGGATTCATAGCGCACACAAGCATGAATTCAGCAGGATAGGTTACCGTGCTGGCCACACGGGAAATGGTAACCTTGGCATCCTCCAAGGGCTGACGCATAAGGTCAAGGGTATCTTTTTTAAACTCAGGAAGCTCATCCAGGAACAGTACGCCTTTGTGGGAAAGGGAGATTTCACCGGGTCTGGGATTGGTGCCACCGCCGGTAAGGCCGGCATTGGAAACCGTATGGTGGGGCGAACGAAAGGGTCTGGATTGAATCAAGGGGTTTGCGGAATCCAGCTGACCCATCACAGAATATAACTGGGTAACCTCAAGAGATTCTTCCCAGGTCATGTCCGGCAGAATGGACGGCAACCGCTTGCTAAGCATGCTTTTACCGGAGCCGGGCGGACCAATAAGCAGCACATTATGGCTACCTGCCGCCGCAACTTCCAATGCCCGTTTTACATTCTCCTGGCCAAGAACATCTTTAAAATCCGGGAGCATCCGTTCTTCTCTTGCAGGTACCCAGGCCGGTTCTTCCTCAATGGAGATCTCTCCATTCAAGCAAGCAGCCAATTCTTTTACCGTATGCACCGGAATAATAGCAGGGCCCCGTGCCAGGGTTGCTTCCGCTGCATTTTCCTTGGGCACAAATACCTTTGTAATCCCCTTTTGCTTCGCTGCCAATACCATGGACAGCACCCCGGTAACCGGACGAATGATTCCGTCTAAACTCAGCTCACCCAAAAAGGCACAGCCGGAGGAAGGTCGTTTTATACCACCGCAGGCAGAAATAATACTGAGCAAAATAGGAAGGTCAAAGTGTGATCCGCTTTTTTTCATGGATGCGGGCGCAAGGTTAACCGTGATTCGACTGGTTGGAAAATGCAAGCCGCTGTTCTTCGCTGCTGCCCGCACACGGTCTCTCGCCTCTTTCACGGCGGCATCCGGAAGTCCTACGATATCAAAGCCCGGCAGGCCATTGGAAATATAACATTCACAACGAACGACGCTACCCTGTATTCCATTCACAGCCATGGAATGAACGCTGCAGATCATAGCTTCGCCTCCTTACATATTTGTATTATCATACCGCATAACGCATAAAAACACAATCCCCAATTCATTTAATTCCGCAACAGACATTTTATACAGAAAAATCCCAGAATTTCCTGTAATATTTTGATGGAAGAAGTGGCAAAACCGCTTTACAAATGAGGTATTTAGTGGTATCATGTATGAGATGAAATTTGAATACTTTAGGAGGTATGTCATTTTGGCTAGAAAATTCAAAACAATGGACGGCAATACCGCTGCTGCCCATGTCAGCTACGCCTTTACGGAAGTAGCCGGCATCTACCCCATCACTCCTTCCAGCCCCATGGCAGACTATGTTGATCAGTGGTCTGCTGCCGGTCGGAAGAACATCTTCGGCAACACCGTTAAGGTTGTTGAGATGCAGTCCGAGGCCGGTGCTGCAGGTACTGTTCACGGCTCTCTGGCCGCCGGTGCTCTGACCACCACCTACACCGCATCCCAGGGTCTGCTGCTGATGATCCCCAACATGTACAAGATCGCAGGCGAACTCCTTCCCAGCGTGTTCCATGTATCTGCCCGTACTGTTGCTGCTCAGTCCCTGAACATCTTTGGCGATCATTCCGACGTATACGCCTGCCGTCAGACCGGCTTTGCTATGCTGGCTGAGACCAATGTGCAGGAAGTTATGGATCTGGGCGCTGTTGCTCACCTGGCTTCTATCGAGGGCCGTGTTCCCTTCATTAACTTCTTTGACGGTTTCCGTACCTCCCACGAGATCCAGAAGGTCGCTATCTGGGACTACGAGGATCTGAAGGAAATGACCAACATGGAGGCTGTGGATGCATTCCGCAAGCACTCTCTGAATCCTGAGCGTCCCGCAATGCGTGGCTCTCACGAGAATGATGACATCTTCTTCCAGCACCGCGAGGCCTGCAACAAGTACTACAATGCTCTGCCCGCTGTTGTTGAGAAGTACATGGCTAAGGTTAACGAAAAGCTGGGCACCAACTACCAGCTGTTTAATTACTACGGCGCTGCTGATGCTGACCGCATCATCGTGGCTATGGGTTCTGTTAACGACGTTATCGAGGAAGTCATCGACTACCTGAACGCTCACGGCGAGAAGGTCGGTCTGGTGAAGGTTCGTCTGTTCCGTCCCTTCTGCCCCGAAAAGCTGATTGCTGCTATTCCTGCGACCGCTAAGAAGATTGCTGTTCTGGACCGCACCAAGGAGCCCGGCTCTCAGGGCGAGCCTCTGTACCAGGATGTTGTCATGGCTTTGGCAAAAGCCGGTAAGAACGATGTCACTGTGATCGGTGGCCGTTACGGTCTGGGTTCCAAGGATACCACTCCCGCCTCCTTCTTCGCAGTTTACGAAGAGCTGGCTAAGGATGCTCCCAAGCAGGAGTTCACTCTGGGTATCGTTGACGATGTAACCTACCTGTCTCTGGACGAGAAGGTTTCCCCCAACACCGCTGCTGAAGGCACCATCGAATGCAAGTTCTGG